>CANNHA010000114.1 GCA_947504275.1 Flavobacteriales bacterium | reverse complement strand
TCATCGTAATTTCGCACCCTTATGGGTGAAGATTTCAAATCAAAAATCAAAAAGGCCATTTCCGATGCGTTAGCAGAAGACATTGGAAGCGGAGACCATACCAGTTTAGCCACCATCCCGGCGCATCATTTGGGTCAAGCCCGCTTGTTGATCAAGGAGGATGGCATATTGGCTGGAGTGGAAGCAGCCAAAGAG
The DNA here is from genome assembly GCA_947504275.1 of Flavobacteriales bacterium. Taxonomy (GTDB): domain Bacteria; phylum Bacteroidota; class Bacteroidia; order Flavobacteriales_D; family Sanyastnellaceae; genus CAMCTV01. The sequence continues at coordinate 7,371 of CANNHA010000114.1, read as the reverse complement.
GTGGTTAGACAAGTGGATAAAGATTTGGTTTTTGACACTTTACTGAAAGATGGAACTGCTGTAAAATTTGGAGACATCGCCTTTGTATTAAAAGGCAAAACCCAAAGCATCACCATTGCCGAGCGATTGTTGCTCAACATCATGCAACGCATGAGCGGTATTGCTACACATACGAACCGCATACAATCCAAAATAGCCCATACCCATTGTCGACTATTGGATACACGAAAAACTACTCCAAATTTCCGTGTGTTTGAAAAATGGGCTGTTGCCATTGGTGGAGGGGAGAACCACCGCTTTGGTCTGTACGACATGATTCTCATCAAAGACAATCATGTTGATTTTGCCGGTGGGATGAAAGAAGCCATTGCCAACACCATGAAATATTGTCGTAAAAACCAACTTGATATCCCCATCGAAATTGAAGCCCGAAACATGGAAGATGTAAAGACCATTGTTGAAAGTGGCGTAGCGTTTAGGATATTATTGGACAATTTCACACCTGAAAAAATCAAGGAGGCTGTGCAATGGATTGATGGACGTTTGCTCACAGAAGCATCAGGCGGCATCACGGAAGACAACGTATTAGCCTATGCTGAAGCGGGGGTTGATTTTATTTCCATGGGTGCATTGACGCACCAAATTCATTCTTTGGATTTTAGTTTAAAGTCTTTTTAAGATGCAATCAGAAAAGAAAGAACGGTACACACTTCGAGTAAGAAAAGCAATTGAGCGAAGTTTAGATGGCGTAGTATGGCCTGGTGTTGAGGGTTTATCGTTGCTCTTGGTGGGACGTTTTTTCATTGAGTCTGTGACAAAAGGAAGCATCACAACACGTGCAGCAGCCATTTCTTTTCGCTTATTCTTGGCCTTTTTCCCAGCCATCATCCTTTTGCTTTCACTGATTCCTTATATCCCTATTCCCAACTTCCAAAAAGAATTGATGGACAATATTCATCAATTTTTTCCAGGCGATACATTCTCTTTGGTGGAAGACACCTTAAACGATTTGATCAACAAGAAATACAGCTCTTTGATATCCATAGGTTTTATTTTGGTGATCTACTACGCTTCCAATAGCATTAACGCCATCCTATTGGGTTTCAACGAGAGCTATCATTTTGAGGACAACACCCACCCCATTTTGCGACGCGTATTGAGCATAATGTTAATTTTCATTTTAGGATTACTCTTGGCCTCTGCTATCACATTGATCGTTTTCAGCGAGACGATTATTGGCATCATAGGCGACAAGGATGTATTGGCAGACAAGGCCATTGTTTTCATGTTAGACATTGCCAGATGGATCATCACACTGATCTTGGTTTATTCTGTGAATACGACATTGTACAATGTGGGCATGGGTGTACGCAGAAGACGCAGTTGGCGTTTTTGGAATTCTGGAGCCATCTTGGCCACTTCCCTTTTCATCATCACATCATTGGCGTTTGCCTACTTTATCAACAACTTTTCGCAATTCAATAAGCTCTATGGTTCTCTGGGGACCTTGATGGTTCTGTTGATCTGGATGAACCTCAACTGCATTATTTTGCTCGCTGGTTTTGATTTGAACGCCAGTATTCGCAAGGCATTGCGCACCATGCATCAAATGAAGGAGGAGAAGTTAAAAGAAACACCTGTTGTTATTGAAGACAAATCTGAACCTACACCTGCACCCATTAAAAACACGTTCAAATCTTAATTTTTCAGCGCTTCCTTTTTCAATTCAGCAATAAAATTCAATGCTTCCAACGGTGTCATTTGATTCACATCCAATTGAGAAACTTGCTGTTTTACTTTGTTCCATCTAGGATCCTCCATTTCAAAGATGGCCAGTTGGGTTTGGTTGGATAGCGTCTGAGCTGTCTGTGAATGGTCGCCTCTTTGTGCTTCCAATTCTTTGAGCAGGGCAGTGGCTTTGTTGGTTACAGCAGTTGGCATTCCTGCTAACTGTGCCACATGTATACCAAAGCTGTGATTGCTTCCTCCAGATACCAATTTTCTCAAAAAAACAATCTGACCCTTTGTTTCCTTCACTGCCACATTGAAATTCTTGATGCGTGCAAAGCGGTGGGTCATTTCATTCAACTCATGGTAATGGGTAGCAAACAAAGTTTTGGGATGGTGTTGCGGATGCTCGTGCAGATACTCTGCAATGGCCCATGCAATGCTGATTCCATCGTAGGTACTTGTTCCGCGACCAATCTCATCCATCAAGATCAAACTTCTTCCCGTCATTTGATTCAAAATACTGGCCGTCTCATTCATTTCAACCATAAAAGTTGACTCGCCACTGGAAAGATTATCACTGGCTCCAACACGGGTAAATACTTTGTCTACAATGCCAATCTTAGCTGATTGGGCAGGAACGTACGATCCCATTTGTGCCATCAATACAATCAATGCTGTTTGTCTCAACAAAGCTGACTTACCACTCATGTTGGGACCCGTAATCATCATGATTTGTTGCTCCGTTGCATTTAAAGTCAAATCGTTGGCAATGTATGATTGTCCCGTTGGCAACAATCGCTCAATCACCGGATGTCGACCATCAACGATTTCTAACACATCACTATCCTCCACGGAGGGCTTGTTGTATTTGTACTTGAGTGCATTAAAAGCAAAGCAAGTCAGCACATCGGCCTGGGCAATTTTTAATGCATTGTGTTGTATTGCCGACAAGTAAGGCATTGCATCTTGCAACAATTGCTGAAAAATTCTTTGCTCAATGGCCAATATCTTTTCCTCAGCTCCCAAGATTTTTGTCTCATACTCTTTCAACTCCTGGGTAATGTATCGCTCTGCTTGAGTAAGTGTCTGCTTTCTAATCCAATCTTGCGGCACTTTGTCCTTGTGCGTATTGCGCACCTCTAAATAATAACCAAATACATTGTTGAAAGAAATCTTGAGGGATGAAATTCCAGTGCGCTCAGTTTCTCGCTCTTCAATCTCCTTGAGTTTGTCCTTTCCTGAAGTTTGCAATCCCCTGAGTTCATCCAAATCCTCATCTACGCCAAAAGCCACGGTATATCCTTTACCAATGGCATGCGGTGCATCTTCATGCAATTGCCTTTTGAGCAATTGATAAAAAGCACTCAAATCATCCAAGGAATTTCCCAATTGTGCAATGCTTCCGCCTTTGCTCTTCCATGACAAAACCCTATCCAAAGAGCGGCACATTTGAACCAACTCACGGGGTGTTATTTTCTGCACAGCGATGCGTGCAGCCATTCTTTCCCAATCGCCTACTTCCTGAAGCTCATCCCGAAACCCTTCCAATTCATCTCGATCTGTTAACCAAAGTTCCACCGCTTGCAAACGTTCTTCAATGGCGGACAAATTGCGCAGGGGTGTTCTCATCCAACGGCGAATCAAACGAGAACCCATGGGATTTTTGGTGTTGTCTAATATGTCAACAAGTGCAGTGCCGCCTTGGTAAGGCGTAAACAACAATTCCAGATTTCGAACCGTAAAAGCATCCAATCCTACCAATTGCCCTTGATCCAATGGCGCAATTTTTTGAATGTGCGCAAGCTTGTCGTGCTGGGTATCGGAAAGGTATTGAAAGATGGCGCCAGCTGCGCCAATGGCCACTTCCAAATCCTCTACTCCAAAACCTTTTAGGCTTTGGGTTCCAAAGTGTTTGTTCAATTGATCACGCCCAAAATCAGTGGTAAAGGCCCAATCATCCATTCTGAAAACTGCAATGCCTTCACCAAAATTGGATTTGAACCAAAGGTCTTTGTGCTTTTGGTACAACACCTCTTTAGGCTGATAAACACTCAATAATTTGTGCACAAAATCCAATGAACCCTGAGCTACTTCAAACAAACCAGTAGATACATCAACAAAGGCGATGCCCCAATCTTTTTTCCCTTCATGTATAGCTGCAAGGAAGTGATGGTCTTTGGCGTCGATGGTTTTTTCATTGTAGGAAACACCAGGGGTTACCAATTCCGTAACACCACGTTTGACAATGCCTTTGACCATTTTGGGATCTTCTAACTGATCACAGATTGCCACACGGTGACCAGCTTTAACCAGCTTGGGCAAATAAGCGTCCAATGAGTGATGAGGAAAGCCTGCCAAATCAACATAAGCGGCAGCACCATTTTTTCTCTTGGTTAAAACTATGCCCAAAACTTGCGCAGCCCTAACAGCGTCCTCGCCAAAGGTCTCATAAAAGTCACCCACCCTGAACAATAAAACGGCATCTGGATACTTGGCCTTGATGGCATTGTATTGTTTCATGAGCGGGGTTTCCGCTATTTTATCTGAAGCTGCACTCATCGTTACAAAAGTAAACCCTATGGTTGGAAAAGACTACAGGATGGACTCGTTTTTTCTGCGCCACCACCAAAATGGAAGATACACCAATGCATAGGAAATGGCACCAATCAATTCCAATTCCAACAGGTAATAAGGCCAATCGTGCAGGACATCTAAAAAAGAACCTCCAATTGGTTTTTGTCTTAAATAACCATAATTGCCTCCCACTAAAAAATTGATGACAATGGCCATTGCAAAATAGATTTGACTCCAAGCTGCAGCTCTTAACCACGCTCCTTTCTGCGGTTTCAAGTTCATTCCCAATGCCAGATACAGCACACTCCAAACCAAACCTGTATGCCCAACCATAAAGGTAATGTAGGTCAAGTGCGGAAAGGGTTGGTGAATATCCGGTGTAATGATTCCGTGGATACTCCCTGCCATCACCCAGAAAAAAGCCAACTCTGCAGCTCGTTGTTTTTTAAACCAAAGTGCATAAGCCGTTAAAAAAACGGCCCAGTTGCAAAACTCCATGGGTAGGTCATATTGGACTGACCAAAATCCCGAGTACAAACGATAACCTTGATAGGTAAACCAATTGAGCACCAACATGGCTCCCAATATTTTCCCCAAGACATCCCTTTCTTTTTGTGTCCTTGTTCTGGCCCATCGTACAGAAACAATTGGGAGCAAGACCGTCAAAAAAATGATGATCGCATGTTCCGTTCCCCAAAAAACAAATTGATACGTATTCATCGGTAAGGTGATTTTCCCTTTTCATCGTCCAACATGGACAGATAACTATGGTACCTGCTTTCCGCTATCCTACCGTCAGCCAATGCAGCCTTCACTGCACAACCGGGTTCTTCCAAATGCTTGCAAGTATTGAATTTACATTCAGGCAGCAACGCAAACATTTCCTTAAAGTACAACGGAATATCTTCAGCACTAAGGTCCACCAATCCAAATCCTTTGATGCCTGGCGTATCGATAATCCATCCCCCTTCCTTGGTAGGAAAGACTTCAGCAAATGTGGTGGTATGTTGGCCTTTTTCACTCCAATCTGAAATATCGCCTATTCGCAGTTCACGAGTGGGTACAAAATATTGAATCAATGACGATTTGCCTACGCCGCTATTGCCGGAAAATAGAACTACTTTGTCCTTCATCATTTCCGTCAATTCTTCCATCCCCATCTTGGTTTCAAGAGAAGTCATCAATGTGATGTATCCAGCGTCTTCATACAAGCCTATCCAATCCGCCACCTCGTCCAATTCATGTTCATCATATTGATCCATCTTGTGGAACAATAAGACAACAGGAATATCATAAGCTTCAGCACTAACCAAGAAGCGATCGACAAAACCTTTGGTGGTAGCGGGCTTGGAAATGGTCACCACCAAGAAAGCTATATCGATATTGGCAGCAACAATCTGCGCCTCTTTGGAGAGATTGACAGATTTGCGGATGATGTAGTTTTTTCGAGGAAGAATCTCGTTGATGCTCGCTACACCCTCTTCGTCTGTTTCTGAAGGAGCAATAACCACAAAATCTCCAGCAGCTACAGGGTTGGTAGTTTGAAGTCCCTTGGTTCTTAATTTACCCCTGACCCTGCATTTGTAAAATTGCCCATCGTCTCCGATGACATCATACCAATGACCTGTGGACTTGAGGACGCGAGCATTCATGCTCCTTGAACCGTGACGTTGAGGTCTTCTAGTTTTTTACGAATCAATTGCAAACGCTCTACTACCACTTGTTTGCTGGCCGCATTTTCTTTGGATTTCAAAACCTTTTTGGCTCCCTCCAATGTATAGCCTTTCTCGCGAACCAAATGGTGAATTTGTGTAAACAACTCCATGTCTTTTTTGGAGTACATGCGATTGCCACGGGTATTTTTTCTGGGTTGCAATTGAGGAAACTCCTTTTCCCAAAAGCGCAACAATGATGCGTTGACCTGAAACATTTCTGCCACCTCGCCGATGGAGAAATAAATTTTTTCTATGGTTGTGTGTCTGTTCAGCATTAGTCAAATGATTGTCCTGATTGTGAAGCCCTCTCCAGCAAAGCTGCGTATTGATCGGGCGACAAATCATTGTAAAAATAATAAGCTGGATTCACTTTTTGACCATTCTTGATAACTTCATAGTGCAAATGGGGACCTGATGAAACCCCTGTATTGCCCACGTAGCCTATGATTTGACCCCTTTTCACCTTGGTTCCAGGACGCACTGCCATTCGGCTCATATGTGCATAAAGTGTTTGGTATCCAAAGCCATGATCAATCACAATATGCAATCCGTAACCACTACCACCATCAGGACTTTTCACTACACCATCTCCTGTGGCATAGATTTCTGTTCCAATAGGCGCTGTGAAATCCAATCCTGTGTGCATGCGCGCTACGCGATAAATGGGATGAATGCGGTATCCAAAACCGGAAGCCATGCGTTTTAAATCTCTGTTGTCCACGGGTTGTATGGCGGGAAGACCAGCTAAAAATTGATCTTGCTTCTTGGCCAACTTCATGATCTCTTGGTATGACTTGCTTTGTTGAATAAGATTCTGTTGGATAGCCATCAAACGATTTTGTGTTTCAATGATTCCTTCTTCAGAGCTATACCTGGCTATTTCTTTGGAACGATTACCGCCCACATATTTGTGATCAATCGGGGCCGCTCCAAAGATGGTTCGGTAGATTTCATTGTCCCTCTTCTGCAACACATCCACGTATTGGTCCAAGGAGTCCATTTGCTCTCTCATTCCACTGATCTGAGCGTCCATGTATTTCAATTCTTTCTGAAGCCTGCTGGTCTCTGGATCTTTGAAGAACGAAGCGTAAAGAATGACACCTAAACCACCAATGACCAAACCAACAATAAGATACTTCAATACCAACCATACATAGTCACGTACCGTGTAACTAATCATCTCAAAGTTGAGTGTCGTCGGATTGAATATGTATTTAAACTTTGGCAATTCCGTTTGTTTTGGATTCTGACAAATTTAGGACAATCAAGGCAATTTGAGATTAGTTTTGTGTCCCATCAATAGGCATTATGACATCACAAGAGATTAGAAAACAATTTTTGGATTTTTTCG
>CANNHA010000113.1 GCA_947504275.1 Flavobacteriales bacterium | reverse complement strand
TTGGGTTTGAAAAAACCATTTCCAAAAATCAAGAATCCTAAACCAGTGTACATGATCATGGATGCCATATCTACTTGTGTATAGAAAGTGCCAGCCAAGAACATGAAGAATTGACCAATGGCCATCAATATGCCCCCGATAATAATGGATTTTCTATTTCCCCAATAACGGTCAGCCATGTAACCGCCAATCAATGGGGTCAAGTAAACCAATCCTGTGTAACTACCGTAAATCTCGGAACCAAAAGACTTATCAAATAAAAGCGCTTTGGTCATGAAAAGCACGAACAAGGCGCGCATTCCATAGTAAGAGAATCTTTCCCACATCTCTGTAACGAACAATACGTACAATCCTTTGGGGTGACCATTTTGTGTTGCTGACATAATAATTTATTGTTTTTTCAAATATAACCAAATTCAATCAATGACAAAAAAGAGGCTGTCCTTTTGAGACAGCCTCTAACAATAATTTCCTTTAAAAATTAATTACAATTCAATACGGCGTATTTGGTTGTAACAGGTGGTACTGGCAAGTAACCTGGTTTCACGACATAGAACCAAATTTCTTGAACATTGGCTCCGTTGGTTGAGAAGAACTCACTTGGAACAATGGTCAAACGGAATTTTCCAGGCTCTGATGCCAACGGTTCCATTTTTAATGCAGGGTTGCCGGTTACATCAGCGGGTTGTGAAATAGGAAAAATATTAATGCCAGAACGAGCTGCCATGTACAAATAACATTCATCAGCACCTAGATTTTGTAGGTTGGTATCAGCCTCTTTGCCATTGTCGTAGGTAATGGTGAAGAAATCATCGATGCGGGAAGCCTCTGGAAAATAGCAAAATTTGTCAGCGCAAAGTGCTGGTAAAATGTCAATTCGTAGATCCTCGGTTTTGGCCTCTCCAACACCATCACTTCCAAATGCATTTCCGTCGTCTAGTTTAGCCAAGCAAGAAATCCCTTTGCTATATAGATCCAATGGGGTGCAATTGTAAAAAGAAGTGGGGACTATTTTAATGGAATAAATCATTCCACTTACTCTTTTTAGTTTCATGCACTCATTGGAATTTCCCCATTCTCCATTTCCGCATGCAGGTCCTGCAGGACTCCAAGTCCACATGTACACTTCGTCCTTAACTTCTGGATGCGCTTCAAGCATATGTTTTAGGCCATTGGAAGTGGATTTGCTGATATCAATATAGATAGTGACTGAGTCATTGGCATTGGTAGGTGATGGAAGAACAAATGCTGCTTGTGACCATGCTGAGCAGGTCAAGACCATCATTGTAATGAAAGACAATATTTTTTTCATCTTATTTGCGTGTCAAATTAAACTTGTAGGTAACATTTTTAAATCCACTGGAACACACCCTGTTAATGGAAAGATTCATTTCACTGCTGTTGGCAGTTACCATGGAACCCAGCGCAATCTCAGCAGTGTCATTGCTGCTAACCAAGTAAAGGGCAGAAGGAGCAATGACATCATCCAAGAACCACGTTCCTTGATCGCCAAAGAAATTTCTTCCTTTTGTAATATCAACATGGTACTCATGGCTTGCGGCATCAAAATGAATGGTCATTGGCGTGATGTTCTCTCCGGTGTAAAAACTGGTGAAATCACGTTGCTCTAAAATGGGACTATTTGGATCTTGGATGGTGAATTTGGACAATTCCCACATGCCATCCATTCCCACTTCTTTGTTGGTGAGCTCGCCAAGTTCACCTTTTATTTCTGGCTTACAAGCTGCCATGCTCATGGCTAGGGCAGCGTATATTATGAATTTCTTTTTCATGTAATTGAATGTTTTTAGTTACAACCACCTTCTGGGTTACCTACAAACAATGCGCTGGTGAACTCATTGTTTGGGAATTGCAAAGCCATTCCAGGACAGTTCCATGGAGAAGTTCTGATTCTTAAATTAGAATTGCTTTCGATGGCAATGCGGCGAAATTGATCCAACCACTTTCCTTCACCGATGGTTTCCAAACGGTATTCTTTTCTTGCCGCTGTTTTTACTTGATCGGCAGAAGATGAGGTGGATAAAGAATTGTCTTGGCTGTAGGCTCTAGCACGAATGGAATTGATATCGGCAATGGCCTCACTTAGTCGACCTGTTTGCGCATAGGCAATTGCTTCAGCGCGGATCAGCATCATCTCCGTTTGATACATCAAAGGAATATTGAACGCTACTTTGTCTTGGAATTTGGTCAGGGTGATTTGTGATCCGCTGGTTGACATCCAAGCTTTTCTTGTGTCTGCGCTGTTCTGGTTGATCAATTGTACAAAAGGAACCTCAACTTCATTGCTTGAAGCAAAAGATGCATCATTCCATAAAGTTAAGTTTGGAGGCAGTACGCCCGATGCATTGTAGTTTCCAATGAAATCATCGGTTCTCACATCATTGCTAAAGCTAACAATTTTAAAAATAGATTCTTTGTTATTTGAGGCTGTCAAAGCCGGCACACCGCCGGTCTCAGCAGTAAATGTTGTCAGAACTTTGCCAGCATTGTTTAATGATCCTCCAAATGAGTAAACAACTTCACCGCCTGGGTTCAAAATGTCAAAGCTGATGTTGGAAGTCTTTCCTCCAGGAACATCGCAAATGAGTTGATAAGTTACTCCGCTAATCATCGGAACTGATAATTCAACCGGAATGGTGTCATTATTGGCGTTGTCAAATGTGGCAACGACACCACCGTTTCCAGTGATGGAAAGAGAGGTGTTGTTCCAAACACTGGTTGCATTTAGATTCAAACGAATGGTGTATTCACTCAAAGTGGGGAATCGATCAATGGAGTATTGCTCAAAGTTGTTGGCGTTGATCACTTCATCACTGTATTGAATGGCTTTGTTGTAATCGCGCATTTGGAAATAGATCATGGCCAAAGCTGCTTTGGCAGCGTTAGCAGTAGCATAATTTCCGTTGGATGAAGGCAATGTATTGGCTGCAGTTTCCATCTCTGTAACGATGAAGTTGTATACCTCTGCAACGGTATTTCTCGCCAAAGGCTCGTTGGAGGCTTTGTCACGAATGACAATACCCAAATGGCTGTTGTCTGAAGTGTAACCGTATGGTTGTGCCCAAATTTTAACCACATGCCAATGACAGAAAGCACGGATAAAGCGAGCTTCAGCTTCCATTCTAGAACGATCAGTATCTGATAATCCTTCGATTAAATCAAAGTTCTCAAGTAGTGAGTTACAGCGATAAATGGCATAGTAAAGGTCAGCGTAAACACCATTTGTAGTGGGTGTAAAGAAGTTGGTTTCTTTGTTGTATACCGCTTGAAAGTCCAATCCATTGGGCGTAGCCAAGTTATTGCTTAACAGTTCAGCTAAGTTTTGATATGAGCCGTCGAACACATTGGCCATCACATCATAACAACTGTTCAATAATTTTTGTGCATCTTCAGGTGTCTTTAATGCATCTTCCGCAAGGATGGCTCCATTGGGAGGATAGTTCAACATTTTTTCGCACGACACCAATCCCAAAGTGGCGATGGATGCAGCAATGATGATATATTTTTTCATGTTCAATTTCAATTAGAAGTTAGCGGATAGGCGAAGGTTAAAGCTACGCTCTTGCATAGGAGTTAAATAAGTTACGTTGGGACTCAAGTTTCTATCCTGAGCGTTTTCAAAGTCACGAACAATTTCAGGATCCAATCCTGGGAAGTTGGTGATGGTGAAAACATTGGTAACAAAGAATCCCCAGCTCAAGGACTTCAATTTCATGCGTTCCACAATCTCTTTGTCCACATTGAAATCCAAAGAAAGGTTTCTCAATCGCAAGAAGTCTGCATTGTACATGAACAATGACGTATTCCACCAAGGGAAACCAGTAGGAAGGCCGTAGTTGGTTTCGTTCAAAGTCAATTGTCCATAGGTGGTTTCATCACCAGGATTTTGCCAACGATCTAAAATTTCGTCTCTCATGTTCCAACCAGTTACAACACCCAATTGGCGTTTGGCGGAAGAGTCAAAGATTTTTGCACCAAGGCTATAGGTGCACAAAGCAGAAAGCGTAATGTTTCTGAATGTCCATGTGTTGGTGAACCCTCCATACATCTTAGGCAAACCGCTTCCAACATATTTTCTGATACTGTTGTCATAATCATAAGTTTCATCTCCTTCCAAGTCCAAATACACAGGTTTACCGTTGGCTGGGTCGATGTGTGAAAACTCTACCAAGTAGAATGAGCCGATTGGCTTGCCTACAATGACACGTGAGTCATTGGTTCCTCCGCTCACGGCATCTGGCGTATAATTTCCGATGCTCACCAACTCATTGTAGTTGTAGGAGAAGTTGGCAGTTGTTTTCCAAGACAATTTGCGATCTTTCAACCAGTTTACCGTAGTTGTCAATTCCAATCCTTGGTTTTTCACCTCAGCTACATTGTCCCAGAAATTGCTGAAGCCAGTTGAGGCAGGTAAGCTAACATTCATGAGTACATCACGGCTGTATTTTCTGTATCCTTCAATTGTTACGCTCAAACGATCTTGCCAAAAACCCATTTCAATAGCAAATGAAGAATTGTTGGTTGTTTCCCATCTCAAGTCCGCATTTCCGCGTTGCGTAGGGAAGATAATGGGCTGTTGGTTGTAGTATAAACCGTTGTCAGCTTGCGAATAGGTTGAGTATTGCGCATTGGCTGGAATGCTAGAATTACCGGTTAAACCAAAGCTTGCACGAACTTTTAAGAAGTTCATTACTTTGTTGTCTTTTAAGAATTTTTCTTCACTGGCGATCCATGCAGCAGAAACAGACGGGAAATTACCAAATTTGTTGTTGGCACCAAATCTTGAAGATCCATCGCGGCGGAAAGTTGCATCCAAGTAATACTTCTCTTTGTAATTCAAACTTCCTTTGGCAAAGAAACCTAAGAAAGTAAACTGTTCGCGGTTGTAAGTGTTGCGAATTTTTTCACTAGTCAAATCTACATCCGTAAACTCTTGAATGTCTTGTTCAAGATTTGCATAGTAGTCGTTGTAGGCGCTGGTGGTGCTTGTTTGCAACTCATGCCCAACCAACAAGTTTCCATTCAAATGCTCGCGCAATTCTTTGTTGTATTCAGCCGTGACGTTGTAACTGTAGTTGCGCACAATTCTTTGGTCGCTGCTATAGTTTCCTAGGCTGTTGTTTTGATCCAAAGCCGCAGGATTTAATCTGTTTTCACCAATGTGCATGTAATCCAATCCTCCTGTTGCGATGACAAACAAGTTTTTCATGGGGTTGTAGATCAAACGACCAGTATTGATCAAACGGCTTTCAACGTTGGCCCAGCGGCGCAATTCGCGCATGGCAACAGGATTCTTAGAACCTCCCCATTCATCTTTCCAATAGAAATAATCTCCGGGTTTGTTGACGATATTTCCGGATGCATCGAATGTGGTGTCTTGGTGATAAACGGGATAATAGGGAAGTGCATTGGACATGGCATCTCCTAATCCGCCTGACCAAGCTGCGTCAATGCGGTCATTGGTACCTCTGGTTCCAGACAATGAAAGATTGGCTTTCAATTTTTTACCCAACTTGAATTCAGGATTAACACGAACGGACAAACGCTTGTAGGCATTGCCAATCATGAAACTTTCATTGTTATCATACCCCAATGAAAAATAGACATTGTGCTTTTCGCCACCGTAACGAGCACCAAACTGTGCACCGTACTTTGAACCTAAACCTACAGTTTGTGAAACCCAGTCGGTATTGGTTTCCATGGCCTTCATATATGCTTCTTCTCTGACCGCAGCCGCATCTGTGGCAGTTGACATATTGGGCAACCAAACATATCCGGTTCCTCCATCATTTTCCCATGCCTCTTGACGGATGGTCAAATACTCTTCTGTATTCAACATGTTGGGACGAGATGCAGGTTGAGATGTTCCATTGGTCAAGTTCAAGTCAAAGTTCCATCCTTTTTTGCGGGCTTTTTTGGTGGTGATGATGATAACCCCGTTGGCTGCACGTGAACCGTATTCACCAGCAGCAGCGGCATCTTTACGTACCTCGACATTCTCAATATCTGCAGGGTTGATGGATGCCAATGGGTTGTTGTTCATGGCGCCTGAATTGCCACGCAAGAAGTAATCATTGGTGATGGGTATACCATCAACAATGTACAAAGGATCTCCACCTGCAGAGATAGAACTGATGCCTCGGATTCGAACAATAGAACCTGAGCCTGCCATTCCTGAACCTTGAGAGATTTGAAGTCCTGCAGCTTGTCCTTGCAAAGCCGCCTCAAAAGAAGGCGTTCTTACAGCAGTAACATCTTTTCCGTTGATTTTTGAAACTGCGCCTGTTGTGGGCTTATTTCTTTCGATACCATATCCGACAATCTCTAAGTTGTCCAAAGTGATGTCATCATTGAGCATCTTTACGTCTAACGGCAATTTTTGTCCTGCAATTACAGTGATGTTGGATTCAAAGTTTTTAAAACCAATCAATGTGTAACTTACAGTGTGACTACCAACAGGTAAATCCAACGTGTACTTGCCGTTGACATCCGTTTGCGTCCCTCTGGCCAATTTGTTTACAGAAACGACCACCCCCGGCAAGGGTGCGTTCTTTTCGTCTTTCACTGTTCCACTGATGCTTTGGGACCAAGCTTGAATGCTCAGACCTGCCAGCAACAGCAACATCAGTCGTTTTACTTGAATCATGATATAGGTTTTGGTTAGTTTCTATTGTTTGGTGATGGTTGTATTAAAATACATTCCGTTTTGGTTGCGGATACGCAAGGTGTAAATGCCCTTGGCCAATTGGTTACCTTCTATTGTTAATTTTTCAATGGATTGATTGACTACTTTTTCAAACACCAATCGCCCTGTATTGTCGTATAGTTCTATGTTGTTAATCTCAACGGCAGCTTTGAATTGAACATTCCAATCTTGTTGAGTTGGGTTGGGAAAAATCACTGACGTCGCAAAGATATTTTCTTCCACTCCGACAATTCCTGAACAGCTGCAATCATTGTTATAAACATCATTGGTCGTGTTGGCGTTTCCATCGTCACAAGCATCGCCTGGGAAGGCACAGCTTCCATTGTCTACAACAGCTTGCGCGTTGTAATTGCACGCGGCAACATCCATGCAACCGGCAACCAATTCAGTTCCCGCACAAACACATACTTCATTGATGATGTCATTGATGGTGTTCGCATTCCCATCGTCACAAGGTTCGTTGTAGGTTGAACAAGAGATGAGATCGGGTAGAGGCAAAGCTTGATCTGTATAAACGTGGTATTCACCAGGAGCAAAATTGAATGTTGCTGCCGTATTTGTCACATTGATAACTTCTCCAGTGAAGTAATCGTACCATGTTCCAGAATGCGTAAAGCCAGGAATCATGTTGATATTGATGACATCAAAGTTGCCCACCACAACAGCATCCATGCTGGAACCATCCAAAATCAAACGCTTTCCTTTTCCTGAACCATCTAATGTGTAGGTGTTGGTACTGAATGTTTGGTAGTTCTTTTTCAAGTGGTTAAGTGCTGCTGTTACTTTGTAAAGATGCAATCGATTGGGATCATCGTAATATTCCCAATGGATGGGTTTGGGTGAAGTTCTGCAGTTGGTGTTGATGGTTCCATTTTCACAGTAGTTGATGGAATAGTCATAACCCAACTCACCAAATTGCCAAATCATTTTAGGACCTGGAATTGGAATTAATAGGCAATGGGTCAACTCTTGTCTTTGTAAAGCTGTGGCCAAGTTCTGCACGTCATAAGCTCCATTGGAGTTTCCAAAGTTGATGTTCTTGTAGGTTAGGCGCTCCTCGTCATGACTTTCCGCATAAGAAACCAAGCGGGGCTGGCTCCAACCGCGAGCTTGATAAGAAGCCCAATTGATATCACCTGAATAGCCCATGCTTGCCTCACTATAATTGTGATTGATATTTCCCCAGAGCATTAAGCCCATGTTACTCAATGCAGTCTCTTCTGAATTATC
>CANNHA010000112.1 GCA_947504275.1 Flavobacteriales bacterium | reverse complement strand
TGGGGTGATGCA
Organism: Flavobacteriales bacterium; assembly: GCA_947504275.1. GTDB lineage: Bacteria > Bacteroidota > Bacteroidia > Flavobacteriales_D > Sanyastnellaceae > CAMCTV01. The sequence goes on along the minus strand of CANNHA010000112.1, from coordinate 8,014 downwards.
GTTACGTGTAGCACACAGGAGGATATGTGGCTTAATGAGGGTTGGGCCTCCTACTGTGAGTCATTGGCTTTAGAGGGTTTGTACGGTTCATCTGCCTATTGGGAAGAACAAAAGGCATTGCACAAAGAAGTGCTTACCTCCACCCACGTTACTGATGGCGGATGGTGGCCTGTTTCAGGAGTCCCTCATTCGTTGACTTATGGCTCAACGGTATACCGCAAAGGCGCTTGGGTGGTGCACAACTTGCGTTATCTGATGGGCGATCAGGCTTTCTTTTCAGCCTGTCGCGATTATCAGGCACAACGTGCTTTTTCAAGTCACAGCTCAGCAGATTTGCGCGATTTTTTTCAGGCCTATACGGGTTATGATTTGACTGCTTTTTTCAACACATTTGTTTTTCAACCTGGATTTCCAGAATACAGGGTGAAAAGTTTTTCTGTTGAGCCTGCAGAGGTTCCTGCGATTAATATGGTCACCGTGATTGTTGAACACCATTTGAATCACCAAAACGAATCCAATACCAGTATGCCCATGCAACTGGGCTTTCGCAAGCCCAATGGAGAATGGGAGTACCAAGGTTATGTGCATACAGACGCTGTGCAAGAAGTGCTGATTGGCTTTGATTTTGTTCCAACCGATGTTGTAATAAATCGCAACAGTGAATTGCATCAAGCTGTATTGGCTGAAGAGCGTATATTGAATGCAACGGGCAATGTGGATTTGTCTTATGCAGACTTTAGTGTTAATCCCACTTCCATGGGAAGTGCAGATAGTATTTGGTTTAGAGCAGAGAATCATTTTGCAGAGGCTGAGTTTCATCCCTACTTGGATGGGACGGATTTGTTTATTAGTCCGGATCGAATGTTGGAGATTCATTGGCAAGGATCTGAGGATGCCTTGTTGTCTGGGAAATGGCGTTTTTATCAATCCAATGCTGCAGAATACGATTCTTCTTTTTTTGCGCAAATCAATGCCTGGGGAATGGATGAGGACAGTGTTCACCTGATGTACAGACCTTTTAGCGGAGAGAATTGGTCGTTGTATTCCGATGCAACTTTGAATACGATGGGCAGCGCAGCCAATGGTAATGGCCGTTTTGATTTTTCAAGAATTCTTCCTGGTCAATATGCACTTGCTGTGCATACTGGCGTTCTTCAAGTTGCTGAGGACTTGAATCAACCTTGGTGCATTTGGAATCAACGAGAATTGCAAATTCAGCACCACATGGATGAAATGATGGTGCATGATATTCAGGGAAAGCAATGCAAAATTTTAAATAACGTTCAAGCCAAAGAATCAATTAAATTTTCCTTAGATGCGGGGGTTTACATCATCACTGCAAAGAGCGGAAGCGATAGTTGGTCGGCAAAAATAAACATCATACCATAGAAATGAAGATAGTTTGTATCGGAAGAAATTATGCAGATCATGCCAAGGAATTGGGCAATGATTTGCCCAAAGAGCCTTTGTTTTTTAATAAGCCTGACTCTGCCATTTTGGCCAAAGGCAATCCCTTTTTTATTCCTGAATGGACACGTGATGTCCATTACGAAATTGAATTGGTGTTTAAAGTCAATCGCTTGGGGAAGTACATTCAAAAAGAGCATGCTTGGAAGTATGTGAGTGAATTTACTGTGGGTATTGATTTTACTGCTCGTGATGTCCAAGATCAATTGAAGGCCAAAGGACAGCCATGGGAGAAGGCCAAATCGTTTGATGGGTCTGCTTTTATTGCAGATGAATGGTTAACAACTGAAGGGGTTGATTGGGATAAATTGACCTTCGGACTGCAAAAGAATGGTGAGAGGGTTCAGCAAGGAAAGGCCAAGGATATGATTTTTAAATTGGACACCATCATTGAGCATGTCAGTCAGTATATGACTTTGAAAATAGGAGATTTGATTTTTACTGGAACACCCGAAGGCGTGGGACCCGTGGCGTCAAATGATGTGTTGACAGGATTTATCGGAGATCAAAAAATATTTGACTTAAAAGTCAAATAGGCTTGGCGCAAAAACGATACTCACTTTTCGCATGGTTGCACCTTTTTCTGTAAAAGAAGGGTCTGGGAATTGGGCAAAAATATTTTGGTTATCTATGCCACTGCTCAACAATAGGTTTCTGACTTGTTGCATTCTTTCTTGGGCCAAAGCTTGATTGCGTTGTGGGTTACCAGTAGCATCTGCGTAGCCTTTTAGAATAATGCGTTGAGTGGGGTAGTGGGCTGCAATGTCAATCACTTCGTTGAGTGCCATGAGAGCATTTGCATTGATCCCCGATTGACCATTTTCAAAATAGATTTCGATGACCGATGGTATACCTGCAATCTCACCCTTAGGGGGAAGAGCATTGGAAACATCTGCAATCGGTGAACCCATTTCTACTTTCATGAGTGATTGAATCATCAACTTTAAATCAGCAACTTCATTTTCCAAATGCGTAAGACGGGATTCAATAGGGTTTTCTGTATTGATCCATTTAATTTGACTGAGGTCATCAGCAGTGAGGCTCGGTTTATGAAGATGCGGAGCGGGTTTCAGATATTCTAGTGCGCCGTTATCGGGTTGTGCAAAAAGACAAAGAGACATCAACCATTGTAATGCAAACATTCCGATGATGCGACCTTTTTTCATGTGTTGGTATTGCGGGGATTGCGGTTGTGCAACATGGGAACAAAGGCACATTTGCCGTGGGTTTCAATTTGAAACTCTCCATTGGTATCTTCAAAAATGACCAACATGTTTTGTTCGTCCCCATTGTCAAAAGGCATCACAAGTCTTCCTCCAGGTTTGAGTTGCATGAGCAATTCCTCTGGAATTTCGGGAGTGGCGCAGGTGATGATGATGCGGTCAAAAGGGGCAAAACTGGGCAAGCCTTTGTAGCCATTGCCATAAGTTAAATGCGCTTTCACCTTCATTTTATTGAGGATGTCTTTGGCAAATTCATGCAATGACAATTGACGTTCGATGGAAAAAATCTTTGCACCCAATTCGTGCAAAACAGCAGTTTGGTATCCGCTACCTGTTCCAATTTCCAGCACTTTCATGCCGGATTTGATTTGTAGCAGTTGGGATTGTTTGGCTACCGTAGATGGGGCAGAAATGGTTTGATCGACGCCAATGGGAAAAGCTTTGTCCTCATAGGCATATTCTAAAAATGCTGATTGAAGAAAGAAGTGACGCGGAACGCGTTCCATTGCCTGCAGGACAGATGAATCATGAATCCCCCCCAGCGCCAATTCGCGCACCAAGCGCTTGCGCATCCCCTTGTGTCTAAAATCATCTATCAACTGCATAGGACGAAGATAAGGAGGAAGAGGGAATGGGGTGGCGAGGGATAAGGATTTTAATTCACAAAGTGAATGGGGAAAGGCGAGAGCGGAAAAAAGTAGTAGCTCCGACGGGAATCGAACCCATATCAAACGTTTAGGAAACGCTTATTCTATCCATTGAACTACGGAGCCAGATTAGTGTGCGCAAATTACGCACATTCATTCTCACTCCCATAAAGGAAACAAAAAATGATTGAAATAGTTTTAGAATTCCATTCTATTGGGGGTCCAGTGGACACCCATCAGACCCGCACCAAGTGTCTTCACCACAAACTTCACAAGAACGCCAAAAAATACCTTTCGATAGATCTGATCGAATTTCTGTTTGACAGGTTTGTTGGCAAGTTGTTTTCTCAGAGTAACGAATTTCCTTTTTCATTTGATACTATTTTTTATCGAAAATAGATAAAAATTTTCAATGAGAAAATATATTATTACGAAAGAAACTATCTCTATATGGGACCTCAAAACTTCGGACAAGGAACCGGACTCCTCGGTGCCTGCCTAACAGGACGCGACTTGCGGCGCTGGAAATCACTGCGGCCATTACCAGAACTCTTGCACTTGGGGTGCTTGTATATGGACATTTTAAAATGCACATAGATGCTTGCACCATACAAATTGCCATTGAAGAAAAACGCATTCAAATTGTCACTGCCAATGATGAAACTTCTCAACCGAATGGCCATGCCCACCATGGGTTTGCGCATCTCGTAGAAAGTCATGGGTAAACTCACTTCGAAATTTTGTGACTCCCAACGGGGAACAATGGCCAAGTAGCTCGCTCTTTGAACACCCAGTTTATTCCGCCAAGGTAGGCCCCAGGTCAAAGCACCCATTGCATACAATTTCTTGGTCACGTGATAGTCCAATTGTGCGCTCAATGCTGTGGGCAATTTGACTTTTAATTTCGACCCTTCAGTCACTGGTGTCGCACCTAATCCTTGCGTAAAGGTGGTGTCGGCAGAGGCTGGCTCATCCCAGTTGGTATTGTCGTTCCCGTTGAAATCCCCCCCACTGGTTTGCTCAAAAATATAATTATAATAGGGCGATTTGAATTTCGCACTTCCAAAATCCAATAACGCCAAAGAGGCTTTGTACTTGTACTTGCCGTCCGTACATGGATTGAATGGCGTGTATCCAAAGCTGCCTTTGGTTCTCTTTTTATAGGTTACCCCAAGATCTATTCCCCATCCTTTACCGGCTATGATTTCTTCTCCAAAACGATTGAAACCCAATTCTCCTTGCAGGTTTTGTGTGCTCAGTTCTGAGCTGTCCCTTAAAGTGTAGGTCCAATTGTCCAAACGTGCTCCAAAACCTCCCGGAGAGAAAATCCGATTGACCGTCGCTCCCGCAATCAAAATGGCATTGTCCCATCGGTAAGCAATTTTACCATAAGAAACACCTACATAGCCATAGGCCATCGCACCTATCCTCAGTTTCTCAATGGAGTTGGTTTGCCCAACTTGTGGCGCATAATCAAAACCCTCGGTAATCAATAAACTAAAAGCATTGGGCAGTCTTCTCACATCGGCCATCACGTTTACTCCTGAATGAATGCCAAAGGCATGCTCTTTCCAATTCGCAGTAAATGAGGGGCCCTTGATCCCCACGTTCGCCTTGGCGTAATAACGGTTTTTTTTCTGGTTGAATTGGATGTTCCCAATGCCGCTGTAATCCAGCATAGAGAAATCTTTCTTCCCCACAAAAACCAAGTTGTTTTGCACAAATGCCCCCAATCCAAAGAATTCAATATCAATGAATGTACGCGAGTCACAAATGGAGGCGGGATTGAAATAAACGGTATTTACCGGCGCACGTGTACTCCCCGCCATGCCTAACTCATCTTGAGACAAAAGCCATGAGGGTAACCAAGCCAAGAGTACAATGAGCAGTCCTTTTTTCATTTCCGTTATTTACAAAGATGCACCAAAACTTTTGTTCCACTTCATTGTTTTGTGGGTATGCTTTTTATCCCACAAACCAAATCCTCTTTGCTGAAAATGGCCGCTGGAATTGATCCCGTTCACTATGCACGAACGCGAAATCACATTCTCGGTAGTGTCACCAAATTATCGCCCTACATCAGCAGAGGGGTTATTGCAACGCGCAATGTCATGGGGTTATTGCAGGAGAAGGGTTGGACATGGAAGGAGTGTGAGTCACTGCTTAAAGAATTGGCTTGGCGGGATTATTTTCAACGCGTCCAACAACACCATCCTAGATTGCACATACTGGCCATCAAACAAGAACAGACGGGTGTAGTAAGCGGAGGTATTCCTAGTGCAGTGATGAATGGTGAAACAGGAATTGATGGGATAGATAATGGTATTCGTGAATTGATGGAAACAGGTTATATGCACAATCATCAGCGCATGTACACCGCTATGTTGTGTTGTAATATAGGTCAATACCATTGGAAGGCCTGCGCGGATTGGTTGTATTATCATTTGATTGATGGTGATGTGGCCAGCAATTATTGCTCATGGCAGTGGACTGCCGGCGCCTTTTCTTCCAAGCGTTACATCGCCAATCAGGAGAACATCAATCATTATACTGATACTCATCAACTAGGCACTTTTTTAGATGCTGATTATGACGCGCTGCGCGAAATGCCTATTCCCAATTTGCTTCAAGAAAAACAAGATTGGCAGCCTTTTCATTGGTCATCAAAGGCGTTGAAAGAAGCCATGAATGGTCGCTTTCCTGAAGCCAAAACAAAGGAGGATAATCTTCCGGTTGTACTATACAACTCCTATCAATTGCTTCAAGATGAATGGATACATGAACCGCATCACAAAGTATTGTTGTTGGAACCTTCTTTCTTTCAAAAGTTTCCTATCTCGCCCAGCGTTATGTGCTGGATTTTGGATCAAGCAGCGCTGATTGAAGGTCTAATGTATTTTGTAGGTGAGTGGGATGAGTGGTCTCAAATGACAACGGGTAAAGAAATCTTCTTTGTTGAACATCCTTTGTTTGCCCACTATCAGGGCACTCAGTTGTCGCGTTCATGGATGTTTCCTGAAGTAGATGGTTATTACCCTTCTTTTTTTGGTTTTTGGAAACAAGTAGAGAAACGTTACACTTGGTAGAAAAGGAATCCATAGCAGTAGTTTGGTTGAAACGAGATCTCCGTTGGACAGATCACGCGCCCATCAATGCAGCAACCTATTCCGGTTTGCGGACCATCATCTTTTTTGCTTGGGACGATGTTTTAATCAAGGGACCTGACTTTGATGATCGCCATGGACGGTTTATTCTGCAAAGTTTGAAAGATATGAGGAGGGATGCTCCAATAGGTGCGGCAGTGAATGATTTTCAAGCTGAAGTGGTTACCATCTTGTCCGAGATAAAGCGTACGTTTGATATTCGATATTTATTGTCCCATGAAGAAAATGGGACGCAAAGAACGTGGGATAGGGATAAGGAGGTAAATAAATGGTGCAAAGCCAATGGTGTGTTTTGGAAGGAGTTTCAACGAGATGGGGTGGTGCGTGGAATAAAGAATAGAGAGGGATGGGACCAACAATGGATGCAGGTCATGACCTCTCCTTGTTATCCCAAACCAAGTAAGTTAATGTGCGCAGATTGGAGCTATCCATTCCCCTTGGATGCAGAACTTCGGAACCGTTGGGAAGAATCATCACTCAATTTTCAACCCGGTGGCGAATCTTCCGGTTTGAAATATTTGAAAAGTTTTGTCGATAATCGTGTTGTTTTTTATAGCAAAAATATTTCAAGGCCACACGATAGCCGCAAGTCTTGCGCGCGCATTTCTCCTTATTTGTCTTGGGGCAATTTGTCCATTCGCATGGCTTATCAAACCATGATTTTCAATAAGAACAAAGGCAATGCTAGGGCGATGAACAACGCCATTACTCGATTGCATTGGCATTGTCATTTTATACAAAAATTGGAGACGCAATGCAATTACGAAACGCTTTGTATCAATCCAGCCTTTGAAGGTCTTCCAAGAGAGAAACGCGCCGATTGGATTCTAGCTTGGGAAGAGGGTAGAACAGGAGTTCCATTGGTGGACGCATGTATGCGCTGTTTGAGAACAACAGGTTGGATTAACTTTAGAATGAGAGCCATGGTTGTGAGCTTTTTAAGCCATCATCTTTTTCAAGATTGGCGTTGGGGTGCTTATCATTTGGCCAAGATGTTTTTGGATTATGATCCTGGCATTCATTATCCGCAATTGCAAATGCAAGCGGGAACCACAGGAGCCAATACCATTCGGTTGTACAATCCAGTTAAGAATGGTCAGCGGTTTGATGAGGAGGGAGTGTTTGTTAGACAATGGGTTCCTGAATTGAGCGCGCTACCAGATAAATACATTCATGACCCTTGGAATATGCCCCCCATGGAGGCCATGATGATTGAATTTGAATTGGGCAGAGATTACCCGTTCCCATTGGTGGATTTAGAAGTTGCTGTAAAGAACAACGGAGAAAAATTGTATCAATGGAAAAAGAGTCAGTCTGCCCGAAATTATATTCCTGAAATCCTGGATAAGCATGTGCGCAAGTCCAATGCGCCAAAGAGAAAGCCGTCCTAAGACGGCTTTCAATCAGCAAACAATATTGATGATTCGCTTGGGAACCACAATGACTTTTTTAGGCGCTTTTCCTTCCAAGTAATGAGCCGTTTTTTCATGGCTCATCACCGCAACTTCCACCG
>CANNHA010000111.1 GCA_947504275.1 Flavobacteriales bacterium | reverse complement strand
CGTCGGGGTAGGTAGGTATTCCCTCAAACATCACAGTAGTTGCTCCATTGAGCAATGGGCCATAGATGAGATAACTGTGCCCTGTGATCCAACCAACATCTGCGGTGCAAAAGTGAACTTGTCCCGGCTGATATTGAAAAACATTTAAAAAAGTGTATGCCGTCCAAACCATATAACCCGCTGTACTGTGCACCACGCCTTTCGGTTTACCTGTTGATCCGCTGGTGTATAGTATAAACAATGGATCTTCACTTTCCATCGTTTCCGCTGGATGAAAAGAATTGTTTGCATCAATTACTTCTTTTTTTAAATTTCCCCAATCAATGTCGTTGTTATTCATGACAATATTGGTCTGAAGGTAATTGTAAACCAAAACTTTCTTTACGGTGTTGGTTTCTGCTAAAGCTTCATCCACCAGCGGCTTGAGCGGGATGTGTTTATTGCCGCGCAAAGCGGCATCCATGGTGATCACCCAAGCAGCTTGTGCATCTTCAATTCGATCTGAGATGCTTTTGGCACTGAATCCGCCAAATATCACGGAATGGATGGCTCCAATTCGTGCGCAGGCTAAGACAGTAATCGTGAGTTCAGGCACCATTCCCATGTATATGCAAACGCGATCACCCTTTTTAACGCCCATTTTTCGCAACATCTCTGAAGCGATGCAAACTTCATGATGCAGTTCAGCATACGTGAAAGTTCGGTAAGGTGTGTCGGGATCATTGGCTTCCCAAATCAAGGCAGGTTGATTTGCATTTTGCGCCAAATGACGATCCAAGGCGTTCTCTGTAATGTTGAGTTGTCCGCCATCAAACCATCTTACTTGGGCTTGCGAAAAATCTCCAGTTAAAACGGTATCCCATTTCCTTTTCCAAGCAAACGATTGGGCAATATCACCCCAGAATTTTTCAGGTTGATCTATGCTATATTTATAAGTTTGCTTGTACTCTTCAAATGTGCTGATGCGTTTCATTTTTCTAAGATATGGATTCACTGAAAAATTTGTTTTGGTTAATCAAAAAATACAGGAGATAAAAAAAAAATTTACGATCGAAATAACAAAATTTACCCGCAAATTCCATTGATGCTTTTAATTATGATGTTTATCATGTTATCTTCGGATTTGAATGGCGGCAACAAAATTTCCAAAATGGTTGAGAATAGGATTAATATGTCTTTTGACAGTTCCTGTTGCATGTTTGATTATTGTTATTGTTGTTCTTCACTTTCAGCACAATTCCTTGGTTCAAGGGTTACTGAAGAGGGCCAATGAAGATTTTGTTGGGAATATTTCTATCGATCATTCAGAAATCGATTTCATCACAGATTTCCCTCTGGTAGATATTGATTTAAAAGACCTCCGCATTCATGAGACTAAAAACTTATCTATCAAACCTATCGCGCAATTCAATGATGTCTATATCGGTTTTAACCTTTGGACGATACTGAATGGCAAAATGGAAATCAATCAAATTCACATAGAACAAGGTCATTGTGATGTGGTGCAGTACAGTGATGATGAGTTCAATATTATCAATGCGTTTAAACCAGTGCATCCTGTTCCTGATATCGAAGAAGAATTTCATTTGTCATTGAAATCAATAGTGATGAAAGATATTGACTTAAACAAGGAGAATAGAGTCAATGGGATGAAGATTGATTTATTTTTAAGCGATGTCGAATCAGGAATTAAAACGGATTCAGTTGAAGTACTATTTGATTTAGATGCACAGTTCAAAATTTCTTTGCTGATGAATGGGGATTCTACTTTTTTAAGAAACAAGCATCTTGCTTTAAAAACGGATTTGCATTTGAATAAACTAAATCAGTTATTAACCATTGACTCTACTTCCGTTTCCCTAGAAAGAGCCAATTTTGAATTAGCGGGAAGTATTGATTTAGATAGGGAAATGTTTTTGGATCTTATGATTTCTGGAAACAAACCCAACTTTGATTTGTTTCTGGCTCTTGCACCACAGGAATTGGATTCAGTCTTGTCCAAATATGATAATCGTGGGAAGATTTTTTTTGATGCCAAAATCGTTGGTAGTTGTGTGAATGGAAAAACACCAGCCATTGATGCCAAATTTGGCTGTCAAGCAGGCTTTGTGGAAAATACAGAGGTTCACAAACAGTTGAATGATCTTTCATTTTCAGGTTATTTTACAAATGGGTCAAAACATAGTGCGGAAACAATGGAATTTGGGTTGCGAGACTTTTCAATGCGACCTGAAGTTGGTGTTTTTTCGGGTGATTTAGTTGTGAAAAATTTTGAAGAACCCGACATCAATTTAAAACTGAATTCAGATTTTAATTTGAATTTTATTACAAAGTTTTTGGGGTTAAGAGATTTTTATGATTTAGAAGGGAAGGTATTGCTGACCATGAATTTTCATGATGTAATTGATTTGACACATCCTGAAAAAAGTATTGAGCGCTTAAATGAATCCTATTACACAGAGCTAAAAGTGGAGAACTTAAAGTTCATTAACTCCAATTACCCTTTGCCCATTCATGATTTTGATTTAGATATGAAAGTAGATGGTCATTTTGGTCATATTGATCGCTGTGATCTTAGAATTGGCGAAAGTGATTTTCATCTGACGGGTTCAATCTCAGATTTACCCGCTGTTGTTCATCACACAGCAATTCCAGTGACGGCTAAATTGGATATCAAGAGCAAGTATTTGAATTTGTTTGAACTGACGGGATCTGATTCATCGGCGGTAGATGAGGAGTTAAACAATTGGAGTATGAAAATGCACTTCAACGCATCTGCCAGGAGTTTTACGGAATCGGCTTACTTGCCAAAGGGAGAGTTTTTCATTGATGATCTCAACGTAGGATTTAAACATTACGCGCACAGATTACATGATTTTCATGCAGATGTTTATGTAACGGACAAGGATTTTAAAGTCATTGATTTTAGCGGGTTAATAGATCAAAGTGATTTTCATTTTTCAGGTGACTTGTCTCATTATGACCTGTGGTTTCAAGACAAACCAAAGGGTTCAACTCAAGTTAATTTCAATTTGAGAAGTGATAGGCTTCAACTGAGAGACATCATCGGATACAAAGGACAGTTGTTTTTACCAAGTGATTATCAATTGGAGGAATTGGATGGATTAACCATAAACGGTAACGCATATGTACATTTTCAAGATAGTCTATCTCGAGTGCAATTGAATGTTTTGCAGAGCAAGGGTAGTATGAAAGAACATCATTTGGATATGGCTAATTTATCATTTCAAATGAACTTTGATGATGATCATTTGGATGTCAGAAATTTGGATTTGCAAATTGGGAATTCTGATTTGGCCGGTGATTTTGTTCATTACTTTAACCAGCAGAAAGGCGAAATCAATCAGGTACATTTAAAATCCAGACGTATGGATTTTGATCAATTGTTCGCTTGGCAAGAGAAGATCATTTCCAACAATCAGCCGCAACAGACTGCATCTTACCACGATGAAGGATACAACGTTTATACTCTTCCTTTTGCGGAGATGAACGGTGATATTGAGATAGGAGATTTGAAATACCACAAGTATCATTTGACCAATATTTCAGGCGAGATTAGAACGCATAAAAATCATGTGGTTGATTTGCGGAAGTTGAAGTTTTCAGCAGCTGATGGGGACTTTGTATTAAATGGTATACTGAATGCCATGGATCCTAAACACATTGGGTTGAGCGGTTCATTGAATGTCGGTAACGTTGATTTGGATAGGTTGTTTTTTAAGTTGGACAATTTTGGTCAGGATTATCTGGTTTCCGAGAATCTTCATGGAATAGCCAATGCAGATGTCAATTTTAAAATGTCTTTGCATAAGGATTTTGCGCCCATTTTGGAATCCTCTGAAGTGCATTTGGATCTTGAGGTGTTGAAGGGAAAGCTTGAAAATTTTGAGATGCTTCAGGCAATGTCCGACTATTTTTCGGATTCCCAGTTGAGGATGGTTGTATTTGACACATTGCAAAATCACATTGATTTTAAGAATGGCGTTCTGAATATCCCCAATATGTCCATCAGTTCTAATCTTGGTTATCTTGAGATGAGCGGTAAACAAGATATGGACTTTAATATGGATTATTATCTCCGCATTCCTTGGAAGTTGGTTTCAGAAGCGGCGTCAAATAAGTTGTTTGGAAAGTCAAGAAAAGACGCAGAGATTAATGACGCTTCTGAAGTTGAAGAGTCAAGTAATCAGAGGAAAAGGCGTTTTGTCAATGTCAGAATAAAAGGTGATTTGGAGAATTATAAAGTTTCCTTGGAAAAGGATGAGAAATTAAAGAGAAGGAATCGATAATTTTTTTCGAAACTTTATTGTAATATTGCAATAAATAAATGAAATGGGAGCCTCTAAGACTGATCAATTTAGTAAAAGAGAGAATGATATGGCACAGTTGTTCAAGGCGTTAGCGCATCCCGCGCGCATTGCCATTGTTGAGTATTTGTTGTCTGTGGATACTTGTATATGCGGTGATATCGTGGATCATTTGCCATTGGCGCAGCCAACAGTGTCTCAGCATCTCAAAGAATTGAAACAAGCTGGTATTATTCAAGGAAGTGTTGAAGGAACTGCTATCTGCTATTGCATCAATGAAAAGACCATGCAAAAGATTCAGAAGTATTTTGGGAAAATAGAAAGTAAAATCGTTCAAAAATGTTGTTAGTATGAAAGTCAAAGAGTTAGTAGAAGTTTTAAGAACGCAGGCAACTATTGGGTTTGAATTACCCAATGGTAACAGCGTTCCAGCGCATTTCCACATTACGGAAATGGGATTGGTGTTAAAGAATTATGTGGATTGTGGTGGAAAAATGCGCAATGAGCGGAGTGCGACTTTTCAATTGTGGGTGGCTGGAGATACAGATCACCGATTGACTGCACAAAAGTTTTTGGGCATTATTGCGATTGCTGATGGTTTGTATGGTATTCAAGACTTGGAAGTTCAAGTAGAGTATCAGCAAGAGACGATTGGCGTGTTTGATTTAAATTACAACGGAGAAAAGTTCACTTTACAATCCAAACAAACGGCATGTTTGGCAGAGGATGCTTGTGGTATTCCGGAATCGAAAATGAAAGTTGAAATCAAGAATCTAGGTAAAGTTAATGCTTGCACCCCAGGAGGTGGATGTTGTTGAATAGAAAATTCAATAGTATGATAAATGAAACTTTGAAAACACGCTGTGATGAATTGGTGATTCAGATTGATAGAATTTCATCAGAACGGAAGTCAATATTAAACCGTCTAGTTGATTATGTTGAATCGGAGCGAATGGCATCTCGTCCGGTTCAATTGGTTTATATATGTACCCACAATTCTAGACGAAGTCACTTTGGTCAAATTTGGTCAGCGCTGGCAGCCGCTTATTTCAAAATAGATGGGGTTCAGACCTTCTCAGGAGGAACAGAGGCAACAGCATTTCATCCCAATGCAATAGCAGCATTGTGCAGTATTGGGTTTGAAATAGAACCAATGGACGATTCATCTAATCCCAAATACAAAGTTCAGTTGGGTGAAGGTTTATTTAGTATTTGTTTTTCCAAAGTTTATGATGATGCAGTCAATCCCAAATCTAATTTTGCAGCCATCATGACATGTTCTGATGCAGAGGAAAATTGTCCATTTATTCCGGGTGTATCGGTTCGGGTAGCTACAACTTACGACGATCCAAAGAGCTTTGATGGAACAGATTTGCAAGATCAAAAGTATTTGGAGCGCTGCAAACAGATAGGCTTAGAGTGTTTGTATGTTTTTCATGAGGTATCCAGAAGATTGCAACAAAATACAACCAATCAATTTTAATCCATGTCAAGCAATAATTGTAGCCCTGCTGTTTCCAGAAAACGTTTGGGCTTTTTAGATCGTTTTTTAACGTTGTGGATATTCTTAGCCATGCTGATAGGGGTGGCCTTTGGATACTTCATACCGTCATCTGCAACCTTCATCAACAGCTTTTCTAGTGGTACAACCAATATCCCATTGGCCATTGGATTGATATTAATGATGTATCCTCCATTGGCAAAAGTGAATTACGGTAAGATGAGTTTGGTCTTTAGCAATGTCAGGGTGCTGTCTGCATCTCTGATACTAAATTGGATCATCGGTCCCATATTGATGTTTTTTCTAGCTATTATTTTTTTATCTGACTATCCCGAGTATATGGTAGGAGTGATATTGATTGGACTTGCGCGATGCATAGCCATGGTAGTAGTGTGGAATGATTTGGCAGATGGTAATAGGGAATATGCGGCAGGCCTTATTGCTTTAAATAGTATTTTTCAGGTTTTGCTCTACAGTGTCTATGCGTATTTCTTTATAACGGTTATGCCTCCTTTCTTTGGATTTGAGGGTTTTGCCGTAAACATAAGTATTGGCCAAATTGCAGAGAGTGTGGGAATCTATTTGGGCATTCCTTTTCTCTTGGGAGTGGTCAGTAGATATGTATTGATTTCATGGAAAGGTGAGCAATGGTTTCAGGATAAATATGTTCCAATGATTTCCCCCATAACGTTGGTGGCCTTGCTATTTACTATTGTTGTCATGTTTGCCCTAAAGGGGGAGATGATTGTTGCCATTCCCTTGGATGTCTTGCGCATTGCATTGCCGTTGGTCATTTATTTTGCCATTATGTTTATTGTCGGTTTTGTATTGGGGAAATTTTTTGGTGCTGATTACAGTAAATCCACCGCTATCGCTTTTACAGCCACCGGAAATAATTTTGAATTGGCCATTGCAGTGGCAGTTGGTGTCTTTGGAATTGATTCAGGTCAGGCTTTTGCAGGTGTTATTGGCCCATTGGTGGAGGTTCCTGCATTGATTGCATTGGTTAGTTTGGCTTATTACTTTAGGAGAAAATGGTATTCTTTGTAGTATGATGCATTGCGATTTTCAGATTATGAAAAAGGTACATCAATATGTCTTTGTGATTTTATTTCTTACCGTAGCAGTCAATATTCTAGGTCAGAAAACCAATGTTTATGGTGTTTTCCCGACGTATAATCAGTGGGGAAAACTCAATGAAAAGACCAATTATGAGTTGTACTATTTTACAGCAGCTCCCATTTTTGGTGATGTGAAATATTCAGGGGTTTCACCACGCAATTGGTTGTTGATGTATGCAGAGCAAAGTATAACTTATTCACCAGTCAAATCATGGGGTTTAACAGGCAGTTATGTTTACCAAGTTGAAAATGGATATGACAAAGCGAATGTTGATGAACATAGGTTATTTCTTCAAACGTCTTATGCATTGCATTGGAATAAGGTAACAGTGAAACATAGACTGCGTCACGATAGCCGTTTCTTTTCTGACGCATTTAAACATCGCTTGCGTTATCAGATCGCTTTGCGAGGTGATTGGGAATCTGGAAATTATTGGACAATAGGTCAAGAATTTTTCTTTGAATTGACAAATGGTTCTGAAAAGGTATACAATGAAAATTGGTTCAATGCAGGAATTGGAATTAAACTAAATGATCAAAACTATCTAGAGTTGGGAGCATTGAATGTGACTTGGGCAACGGCAAAGGGTACTTGGTTGAATCAATGGTATATTCAACCCACATGGGTTTATCGATTGGATTTTTCGAGAAAAGTAAATGGCTAGTTAGAAACGATGCGCCCCCGATAGAAGCGGAAATCCCCACGCAGTGGGATTGTAGCGGATAGCGGGAAATGGCGCCCATGTTTTTCTAAAGATTGTATTTTATGGATTCAATACAACTAAATCCATTATTTTAGTTCTTTCAAATTCTGATAAGCATGGGTTTTCCATATTTCATTTCGTATCTGCCAACATTGCTTTTAAGTGCGATGTATTCCATTTTCATGTGGCGATTGTGTCAACGGCATGGGGATTGTGGGGTGAAAGAGAGGTTTCAGTTTTTTATCTGGAGCATGGTGTATTTGGTGGTGATGAAGGGTAGTTTTTTAATTGAATATTCCACCAGTCCTGATGAGCATCAATGGATTTTCTCAGCCAGAGCTTTTGCAAAGAATCCAGGATTTTGGTTTCAAGAGTACTTTCCGTTTGAGGTTGGTAGGTCATTG
>CANNHA010000110.1 GCA_947504275.1 Flavobacteriales bacterium | reverse complement strand
TCAATCCAAATAATAATGTTACCATGCAAATACAATTGGATGTTATGGTAGAAGGCATAGAGTGGGCTTCACTTGGTGTGAAGAGATTTGTTGAAGGCGAATGGTACATGACCGTTGGTTTGCCCACCATGCAATACAGCCATGATGGCAGTGCCTGGAGTACCGTTCACGCAGGTGACGTGGTTCAATGCTTTGAAAATACAAGATTCAACATACCGGTTCAAGGCGAAATGCACGGACAGATTGGTTCTTTGACTTATTGCCCAGAAGGCGGTTGTATCAATGCAGCAGCATTGGCTGGAGATGCATCCAAACTAGAAGTGCTTTTGAGTCGTCAACAAATGGTGGTGCGCAATGCAGGCCAAGCGTTGACACAAGTGATTGTCATGGATGCATTGGGGAAAATCATTCAAACATGGAACGGGTCTAACCCGCAGTGGGAGATGGATACAGATGGTTTGGCCAAAGGCGTTTATCTTGTTCAAGCTACCAATGAGAATGGCCAGGTATTGGTTCAGAAAGTAGTATTGCCTTAAAAGAATAATAAGATCATAAAAGGGTAGCCATTTGCGCTACCCTTTTTATTTTTACATCCATGAAGTTTCTCATCGCTGGCCTTGGCAATATTGGTTTTGAATACAACAACACCCGACACAACATCGGGTTTGATGTGGTGAACTTTCTGGCCGAAAAACATGGAGGCCAATGGAAAACTGCGCGGTATGCGGATGTAGCAGAAATTAGGGTCAAAGGAAAAACACTAGTGCTGATTAAACCTTCCACTTACATGAACCTCTCAGGTAATGCGGTTCGGTATTGGTTGCAGGAAGAGAAACTGAGCCCCGCTCAATGTTTGGTCATTACTGATGATTTGGCGTTGCCATTTGGAAAATTGAGAATGCGACCCAAAGGCAGCGACGGTGGGCACAACGGACTCAAGCACATTCAAGCCATACTAAACACCGATCAATATCCACGCCTCAGATTTGGTGTTGGTTCAGAATTTTCCAAAGGCAAACAAGTGGATTACGTGTTAGGTGTCTGGAATGAAGAGGAGCTGAAAACTCTGGAAGCCCGCATCGAAAAAGCCGCAGAGGGCTGCATTCATTTTGTTCAAATGGGATTGGAACGCGCAATGAACATCATTAACGCCTCTTAATTACCATTTCCAAGTCAATTGCAGCGAAATGTTTCGAGGAGCATCTGGCTTGGCAGGTCTAGTCGCATAAAAGGCATTGAGCGCATTTTGTATTTGAAGACTACAAGACCATTGATCTGTTGGTTGATAATTCAATCTGAAATCCCATATGTGTGTGCCTCTCCGATTTACCTCTCGATAATGGTCCAAACCAGGAATAAAAAATTCCAATACCGGATCTATGCGCTCCATGAAACTATAATACCGCCAACCCACTCCTAAGCCCCATTGCTGACGTTGCACATCCAAATTAAACTTGGCCATGTGTTTGAATCGGTAACGAAGAATATAGCTCGCGGTATCTGAGGAAGTCCAAGATTGCGCGGCATCCTGGAAGTATCGAAAAACATTGGTCTCTGAATTATAAAGAGATAAATCAACAGGGAGAATATAAGTGTACCCCGCTAAACCATGCCATTCCAATCCCTTCCAATCTCCATTCAATTCGCCCGTCCATTCCCATCCGCCAATTTGGGCATCCGCAACATTGGTACTCTTATAGCCCAAGCCAAATAAAGTATCCTCAGCAGTTCCCCAACGACCAAAAGTAAACTCAATCAAGTTGCGGTATCGGGTAAGAAACAAAGCAACATCCATGGAGGCTTGCACCGACTCTCCTTGCCAAATGTGCTGATAACCCAACTCACTTCCCCAACCTTCCTCTGGAGCTATATCCGGATTGGGATAAATGTTGATGATGTCGATAGAATAACGCACCAATCGTTCAGCCGGGGATGGAAAACGATGCCCTTGCGCATAAGAAGCTCTCAAAATATTCTTGTCATTTATAACAAATGAAGCTCCCAATCTTCCAACTGGAATGGGGCCAACCCGCAATGAGTCCAAACCATACATCTCTGCCCTTGCCCCTCCTGTAAGATTCCACTTTCCATGACGCCAGCCCAGCTGCGTAAATGCTCCGCCAAATGCTCCAACACGCGTCCCCCCAAAAGCGCCATCCGTGAATGTAAAGCGACTGGCATTTACACCTGCCAAAATGGATATTCCAAATAAACCATTGACTGAGTATCGATACTGCATTTGACGCAACTGCAATCCCTTGTTGTATCCGCCAGTGCGGGGAATGTAGGATCCATAGTATCGTGTCTTCAATTGATGCATACCACCCTTGCGGTCATAGTGTTCCAACCAAGGATCCACATTCAACCACACGTCATTGTAACTGGCCATGGCCGTTGATGCCGTAAAAGCGCCTGTTGTGTCATTCAGCCAAAACAAAGTTTGCTCCTGTCGTTGATTCATGGCAACACCATTAATCCCGAACTTGGTTCGATGATTCTTTCTTAAATCCCAAATGGTCTTAAAAGACAACCGCTGTCTTTGCTCGCGCTCACGTTGAATAAATCCACTGGCACTGTGAACGGCGCCACCCAGCAACCACTTGAACTTTTTATTCCCTTCTCCAACCCGAAACATATATCCAATTTGATAAGGAGCCTGCTCATTGGTGGCTGAAGCTTTTCCCCACCATTTGGATCCTACAACACTGGGAGCACTATATCCGGTATAATAGGTTTGCACCATGCCCTGCGCCTTCTCTTTGGGCATCATTGTTCTAACATGCACTACACCATTCAAGGCCGCTGAGCCATACTGAACAGCAGATGCACCCTTTACTATTTCCATTTGATCCAATAACTCAATGGGCACATAATTCCACTTCACATCATTTCGGTCCGCAGTAATCAAAGGCACATCATCCAATACCATCAACACCCTTGTGCCTGCCCCATAAGCGTATCCGCTGCCACCCCTGATATTGGCTTGACCGTCCAATACGGTAATTCCAGGTACACGTTCCAATGCTGCAGCAATATCTGGCGTGCGCTTGCGCAACACATCTCCTTTGTCAATCGACACCAAACTCTGCGTGCTCTCCCCTTTTGATTGACCATACAGGGATTCACTCACGACCAAAGTGGCTGACTCTTTGGCCACGGGGATTAGTCGAATAACATGTGGTGATGGTTCTTGACAACGCAAGAGCATAGACTGATCTGAATATCCCATCATCTTCACGGTAATGCGAACACCGCATGCAGCGCGCACGGTGAATGTGCCATTCCAATGGGTTACGCCCACATTCTGTTGATCCGCAAAAATCAAGGCCCCGGGAATGGGTTGCTCCGTTTCATCATCTATCACCTGCACATAAAAATCATGTTGTGCGTTGGCAACAAAGCTGAAAAATCCAAGAAATAAAATCAGTAGTACTCTCAAACGAAAAAATTAAAAAAGCAATTTAATGCTTTTTTCCTTTCCTGTTCTTTTCTCCCGTCCTAAGATCTGCGTAACGGGGATCATCGTCATAAGACAATTTGCGCATTGCCTCCACCTCAATGTTATACACACCCATCTCTTCAATCACCCGTCCTTGTATTTGATAAATTCCTGAACCCCGCCAACCCATGTTGTCTTTTCCTACAACAGGAAAATGTGCGGTGTCAATGAAATCGCCTGCTGCATCAATGAAGTTTCCAAAATACATTCTATCTCCTTTGCTCGTTCTGGTGGGCTTGCACGTAATAAAATAGCCCAATACCTCCACTGTCTTTCCCAACTGCGCTGGAAGCACTGAAGCTTTCAACCCAAAATTCTTCCACTCTTTGGGCAACAATTCAAATGGACTGCACAATGGAAATCCCAACAACTCCATCTGATCATAAGCATCCTCCAATGGCAAATCAACCAAGGTGGGGAAATCAAATTGCTTGCGCTCTACGCCAAACAGTGAATTCTCCTGCATGTCCCAACGCTGTGTAAAATACAACTGCGCCTTCCATAACAAATGCTTCTTGGTTTGACCTAAAAAACGAAAAGCACCAACACGAATCAACAAGATGCATTGCTCTATTCCAATGCGCACCCGATCTAAAAAATCCTCAAAATCTTTGAATGGGCCATTTGTCTTTCGTGCCAACAACAATCGTTCTATCAACGGGTGCTCCATGTCTTTGACCATGCCCAAACCCAGGTAAATGTTCTTGCCGTCAATGATCGTGACCGCGCTGCTTCGCTGGACGCAAGGCGGATGAATGATACCTCCCTTTCTGCGGGCTTCGTGGACATAAAATTCAACCGAATAAAAACCTCCTCCGTTGTTCAGTGTCGCCACCATGTATTCCAATGGGAAATATGCTTTTAGAAACAAACTTTGAAAGCTCTCCACAGCATAGGATGCCGAGTGTCCTTTTGCAAAAGCATAACCCGCAAAACTTTCAATCTGGCGCCAAATTTCCACCACCTCCTCCAATGGTCTTCCCTTGGCCATTGCCTTTTCAATGAAGGCATCACGCGCGCGATCAAACTCTTCTCTTCCTCTAAACTTTCCACTCATGCCGCGGCGCAACGCATCCGCTTCGCCCAATGTTAACCCTCCATAAAAATGGGCCACTTTGATGACATCCTCCTGGTACACCATCACACCATAGGTCTCTGGCATCAACTCTAGCAAAACGGGATTGGCCTGCTTCCTGCGTTCAGGTATGCGCTGTCGCATGATAAACTCGCGCATCATTCCACTCTTGGAAACACCAGGACGTATGACTGAGCTGGCCGCTACCAATCCCAAATAATCATCCACTTGCAACTTGCCCAACAGCATGCGCATCGCAGGCGACTCCACATAAAAACACCCGATGGCATCCGCTGAACGGATCAAGCTTTTCACTGCCTCGTCTTTTTTAAATCGCGCCAAATCATGAATATCAAAGTCTGCCTTTTCCGGTTGATTGTAAGCGATGATCTCCATGCACTCCTTGATTTTTCCCAACCCCCGCTGCGACAAAATATCGAACTTGTAGATACCGATATCCTCTGCAACCAACATATCAAAATGCGTGGTGGCAAATCCCTTGGGTGGTAAAAAAGTTGCTGTATAATACCATATCGGTTTTTGGGTAATCAAGATTCCTGCAGCATGAATGGCCAATGCATTGGGGAAATCTTGAATGACCTGCGCATAGCGCAATGTCAATCGCTGCATCTCATCCAACTGCTCCATTTTAAACTTACCATCGCCCAACAAATCAATCTCCTCCTTGGGTAAACCAAACACCTTTCCCAACTCCCGCACTGCTGCGCGATACTGGAATGTATTGTAAGCACCCAACAACGACACATTGGGAAAACGAGAAAATATATACTGCGTCATGTCCTCCCGATCAGTCCATGAAAAATCAATATCAAAATCAGGTGGATTCTGCCGGTAGAGATTAATGAATCGCTCAAAATACAGATCCAATTCAATAGGATCCACATCCGTGATGCGAAGCAAGTAGGCCACAATGCTATTGGCACCGCTCCCCCGACCTACATAAAAATACCCATTGCTTCTGGCATAACTCGTAATGTCCCAATTAATGAGAAAATACGCAACAAAAGATTTCTCCTTGATCATGTCCAACTCCTTTCGAATTCGCACAATGATGGCACTTTCCTCGTCATCCATTCTCACCTCTGGATAGCGATAAGACAAACCTTCCCAACACAATTGTTCCAACAACACCTCATCCTGCGCCGCACTCAAACCGTAAATTAATTGGTTCTTCATGCTCACCTCCTCTTCCATTCTCCACAATGTCGACCAATGCAAAAAAACATTCTTTGTCTTTTGATACAAATCAAATTCGGAATAAACTGATTCAACTTCTTCCTTGGTTTTCCAAATCTCTTTTTCCGTTGCATGATCCAAGACGCTCAATTTGCTCAGCAGCACATTGTTCTCCACTGCGCGCAACAGGCGGTGCGCGTTGAACTCTCTTTTGTTCCGAAAACTAAAAACAGGCAAAGCAAGGCATCGCTCAAAATCTTTCCAACGGGAAATGCGCCAACGGTTAATCTCGTGCGGAGCAATGCTGATCCACTCGTTGTCTCTCATGATATCCATGGGCCAATCTCTCACCTGATCCAATGGATAAATCACCCCTACATGTTGCCATTCTGGTGCGCGTTCAGGAAAATCTTTCTTCTCATGCAAGTGAAAAGACAACCACTCGTTCACCTCTTTAAAACCATCTTCATTGAAAGGAACAGCAACAAAAACTGTTTTTATGTTGTTCTTAAAGTCAACACCAGTAACACCTGAAAACTGCTCTTTCTTCAACCAACGTTTAACATCCCAAGTCGCCGACGTATTGTTGACATCAGCAAATAAGCAAGTATCCCAACCTGCCTGACGCATTTCCTGCAAGGCCTCTAAAGGAGCCACAGTACCGTAACGCAACGAGAAATAAGAGTGCAGCAGAACCATATTCAATCAAACAAAGACATTTGATCATCACGGCGCTTCCTTCCGCGGGTCTCGCCCATCCCAAACATTTCAATGTCTTGATAAACCTCGTAATCGTACTCTTGTAGCACCCGCTCACCGATGGGCTTAAGCAATTCCTTACCATTGGCTGAAGGACTTTTAATCTCGTTGGATATAGGATAGGCATTGAGCCAACCATCCGGGCAAGGCTGCATCATGGATGTGATATCTGCCAGCGGAGCAGCTGAATTGAGCCATGTGTTATGATAAGCCTCTGGTAGTATTAAAGGACAACGGTGGTGGCCAATTTTTTCGAGCACCGCATTGGGAGCGGTGGTGAGAATGGCAAAAGAAAAAATGGTTTCGTTTCCTTTTTGCCAAGTGTCCCAAATACCGGCCAAGGCCATTGGGCCGTTCCCTGCGGTGGGGTAGACGCAGAAAGGTTGTTGCAAACCAACACCTTGGGGACCTTCGATAAAGCCATCGGCCAACACCAAGCAACGTTGGTTGCGGATGGCGCGCCGAAACATGGGTTTGTCGATGATGCCTTTGGCGCCGCGGTAATCTTTTCGGTTATCCGGATTATGATCACCTTCGGAACGCGCATTGATAAACAACTTCCCATCCTTGGACCACGAGGGGGTAAAACCAAATCGAAACATTTGCAGGGATTTGGGTTGATCATTGGTAATGACCAGTCCTTGCGCCCCGGGCGCTAGATTGGTGGTAGGTGCAAAGTCAAACCCTTTGGGCATGGTAACACCAAACTTTTTCTCAATCTCCTTTACTTTGGTAACAACGATATATCTGCCGCACATAATTGCAAAGTAAAGGTAGGAGATTGTAATGGATTTGCGATGGGGAGAAGTAATGAAGGGATGGGGTGATGAAGGGATTGAGGGATAAGATATATGCGTTAAAAGTTTTGTGCTATTCACTGACCTCCATGCGCGCTTGGCGCAACCTTTGCGAACGTTGCGTTTTTGTATTTTTAATTTAACGCAAAGAACGCCAGGCTGTCGCAAAGGACGCTATTCAGTATCCTCTTTGCGCGCCCTGCGCCATCTTGGCGAGCATTGCGTTTTTGTATTTGGTGAGAACTTCTATTCCACTAATAAAATCTTCAAATCCAGTTTTGCACCAAGTCCTTGGTGAATGATTTTAAAGAAAGTCGACATGCGTACATCTGTTGCATCATTCTCCACACGGGATATGTATGATTTATTGGTTCCGCAACGCTCTGCAACTTCTTCTTGGGTCAATCCCAACTTCAATCGAGCCTCCTCCAACATAACACCCAATTCAAAAGTGGCATAACCTTGTTCCCATCTGTCTCGCGCTTTGGAACCTGGTTTTCCATACTTCTCATCCAACATTTGATTAAAACCAATCATCCGCTTTTCCTTTGTCATTGTTGTATTCTTTTTTAATTTTCACCGCTCTTTCTATTTCCTTCTTTGGAGTTTTATTTGTTTTCTTTTGAAAGCCATTGCAAAGCACCACCAATTTGCCTTCATCAAAAAAACAGAACACCCTAAAAGTGTTACCCTGACACTCGATACGCATCTCATACAAACCCTCTTGCCCCTTCACGTTCTTAAAATATTTCTTTGGAACCATCG
>CANNHA010000109.1 GCA_947504275.1 Flavobacteriales bacterium | reverse complement strand
CTATGAGTGCTTTCTCAGGAGATTTGGATATTTTTATCGCATCTAATAACGGCGGTCAGTTGACTGGTGTTGTAGTAAGCGCTGAGGGTGATTTCTTGACTGGAGATTTTACTACAGACACTACGTTCACCAATCCTGGTGAACCTGGTTCTGAAGTTATTGCTTTGGACTCAACTTTTGTAGGTAACTATACTTTGTCTTTTGACTTTTTCCATGATCAAAACTTCGGTGGTGGTGACGCTACAGTTCAAATCTCTACTGACAACGGTGCTTCATGGCAGCTTTTGGATACTTTGACTGTTGATGGAAGCTACTGGCAAAGCATTGTATTGCCTTTGTATGCATACAACGGTACTACAGCTTTGATTCGCTTCCAATGGACTGACGCTGGTTCTTGGGCTTCTGGTTTTGCAGTTGACAATGTGATTGTTCAATCTGCTTTGGATTATGACATGATTATGGCTAAGACCATTGCTTCTGACTGGAACAATGCAACATTTGGTCTAGGTTTCTGGGAATATGCTCAGGTTCCTGTTACTCAAGTTAGTCCTATCCGTGCTACTTCTGTTGTTTACAATGGTGGTTTCTATGATCAGGCTGGTGTTTCTGTAAACTATGAAATCAGTTTCAACGGTGCTGCACAAGCTACTTTTGCTTCTGATGTATTGGATGTTATTTCTTTGGATAAAGACACCTTGTCTGGAGTTTCTACTTGGACTCCAAGTGCTGTAGGTACGGTTTCTATTGCTTCTTCAGTTGTTTCTCCAAATGGTGATGACAATATGGGTAACAATATGGGTTCTGCTCAAATTGAAATCACCAACGATATCTATGCGCGTGATTTGGGTGCAGCTCAAGCGTTTGTAGGTCCTGGTGCTGCTTATGAGTATGGTAACTTGTTTGATATTTATGCCAACGATGATTTCGGAGCTATCGATGTAGCTGTAAACTTTGCAGCTGCAGATGAAGGTTCTTTGATTCAAGGTAAATTGTATGAGTTTACAGGATTGGATGCCGCTACCGGTGAGCCAATGTTGACTGATTTGGGTATTTCTACCATTGAGTACGCTGTAACTGCTGCTGATAACAATGCTGCTGGCGATGCTAACATCATACACTTGAGCTTCACTGAGCCAATTTCCCTTGAGGCAGGTAAAGTTTATATGGCTACCATGATTTCTGACGGAGCAATCCGTACTCCAGTTTCTGGAAATAATGATTGGGTTGTGTCTTGGTTGAACGATGGTACTTGGGGTGCTACAGGTGGTATTCCAATGATCCGTTTGAACTCTGACGAGTCGTTGGTTGTAGATATCAATGTTGCAGAGAACATGAACAATGGCTTGAGCTTGGCTCAAAACGTTCCAAACCCTGCTGTAGATTTCACAACAGTTAATTATAGCATTGCCAACAACGAATCAGTTAGCGTAATTGTACGCGATATCACTGGTCGTGTTGTGATGAACATCAATGAAGGTGTTAAGCCTACTGGTAACCACAGCGTTCGTTTGAATGTTGAGAATTTGGGTGCTGGTATTTACACCTACACAGTTGTTGCTGGTTCTTCAGTAATGACCAAAGAGATGATGGTGAAATAATAGTCTGTTTAGCATAAAATAAAGAGCCTCCTTAGGGAGGCTTTTTTTTTGTTTCGATTATATTTGTCAAAATAATTAATTCAATGAGAAAAGTTGCAATAGCAATGGCCTTGGTAGCCCTTAGTGGTGGTGCAATGGCACAAAAAAAACAAAATGATGTTTTGTCTGCTCGTCGTTATTTTAATCAAGATGACGTAAGAAGAACGGAGCAAGTTTCTGCGGTACATTCCAGAGGTGGACAGATTGTTTTTCAGGATGATTTTGACAATGGATTTGCGGGTAACAATGGTATAGGTGCATGGCTGCCTTGGGATACAAGTGCGGACACCTCTATTTGGATGTTGGCCAATGCTACAAGTCCGAACGGACAATACGCAGGTGGTCTTCCGGCTTTGTCCAATAACGGAACAACAGCTTCCAATGGATGGATTATTTTGGATGCGGATTTGTACAACACTTCAACAGTTTCTGGCGGTGATGATGTTTCTGCATGGTTGCAATCTCCTGCATTTGATTGCAGTCAATTGACATCAGTTGTGGTTAATTACAACCAATATTTTATCTATTGCTGCTTTTCTTTAAGCCCATTGACAGTTGAAGCTTCAATCGATGGCGGAGCAACTTGGGTGGCTTTTGCAGGTCATGGTGATTTTTCTCCAGCTGCCAATGCATTGTCAGCTAATCCGCTGCCAACCGGCGTTGACATTTCTTGTGTTGCTGCTGGTCAATCTAATGTAATGATTCGTTTTGGATACAATACAGCAGGTGAGACAGGATATTCTCATTACTTCTGGGGAATTGATGATGTTGTGGTGTCAGGAAATCCTGTGACCAATGATTTGGAGATTCGTCAGGTTGTAAATGGTGATATATGGAACTTATGGGAATACCGCTTGACTCCAATGGAACAAAAGACATTATCAGCTGATGGAGGTCTCCTAGTGGGAACCATATACCGCAATACAGGGTCTGATGATCAAACCAATGCTTCTTTGAACATTGAAATCACAGATGCCATTGGAACAGTTGTTCATTCACAAACGGAGAACCTAGGGACGGTAAGTTCGTTGGTTAACTCTCCTGAATGCCCTGCAATCTTGAATGATACGCTCTATGTCAGCACGGGATGGGAACCAACTGCGGTTGGTGTATACAATATAACAGTGACCATCAGCGCAGATTCAACCGATGAGTCTCCAGCTAACAATTCAATGACACGCACCATCGAATATTCTACCGATGAATATGGTCATGATGATGCCAACTTGGATGTTCAATTGACCGCAAACGAAGCTCCCTCTGATCCAACTTTATTTGCCCCCCATGGTTACGGTAATTTTTACCATTTCCCTTATGACGGTTCCAGTGTTTATGGAAGTTCATTCCTTTTGGGAAATCAATCTGATGTAGGAGCATTCTTTAATACAATTCTTTACTTTGCATCAAGTGGCATGAACAGCACTTCACCAGCTCCTGAGGTTGTTGCATCCAATGAAGTTGAATTAACTCAAGAGATGATTTCATCTGGAGCAGATGCTTTTTACTACGTTCCTTTTACTGAACCTGGTGAGGTATTGGCCAATGAAGTTTATTTCCATTGCTTGGTTACCAATGCAGATGCTACTACTAGTCCAACCACCACAACTGATATGCAGATGGCGGTATTGGCGCAAGAAGATTCAGATACAGACAATTCAACCGCTGAATTATTGCGTACAGGCAGCAATTCATATGCATGGTTTACGGCTCGTTCATATTCTCCAGCTATTCGATTGATCGTAGGTGAGCGTGTGTCAGTTGATGAAATCAACGATGGTAAATTGGGTACATTTAAATTATTCCCAAACCCAGCTGTATCGCATGCTCAAATTCAGTATACAATGACATCTTCTGCTGCCATTGCTTATGAGATTCGTGATGTACAAGGAAAATTGATTTCCTATGACAACATGGGAGTGAAGTCTGCTGGTCAGTATAGCATTGATATTCCAGTAGCCAATTTGACCAATGGTCAATACCAAGTTTCATTAGTTGTTGGAGGTAAAAAGCTTTACAGCAAAGCCTTACAAATCAGAAAATAATTTGTTTTAAAATACAAGGGGGGCAATGCCCCCTTTTTTTATTCTAATCTTTATGTATCAAATAGATCAGCAAAATTTCAATGGTAAGCGCGTCCTAGTGAGGGTTGATTTTAACGTCCCCTTGAATGAGCAGTTTGAAGTAACGGATGATACCCGAATTAGAGCCGCAATCCCAACCTTGGAGAGATTGGCCAAAGACGGCGCCAAGGTCATTGTGATGTCGCATTTGGGTCGTCCTAAGTCAGGTCCAGAGGAAAAGTTTTCATTGAAGCATATTGTGTCTTGTTTGTCTTCTTTGACAACCTATTCGGTTTCGTTTGTGGAAGATTGCATAGGAGAGAAGGTAACTCAAGCAGTGGATGAAATGTCTGCAGGGTCAATTTTGGTGCTTGAGAATTTAAGATTTTACAAAGAGGAAGAAAAAGGTGATGAGTTCTTTGCAGGACAACTTGCAGAGAACGGTGATGTGTATGTAAACGATGCCTTTGGAACAGCCCATCGAGCGCACGCCAGCACGGCTATCATCGCTAATTTTTTCCCAACGGATAAGTACTTTGGATATTTAATGGAAAATGAGGTGAAGAGCATTGACCGCGTATTGAATAGCACAGACAAACCCGTTGTGGCCATTGTTGGTGGTTCAAAGGTTTCCTCAAAGATTGGAATAATTGAAAACCTCATCAACACCTCGGATGCCATCATCATTGGCGGTGGAATGGCATTTACTTTTATCAAAGCCATGGGAGGAAAGGTTGGAAATTCATTGGTAGAGGAAGATCGATTGGATCAAGCGCTGTCATTGATGAACAAGGCCAAAGAAAAAGGAGTTCAATTTTTATTGCCGACCGACGCCGTGATTGCGGATCAATTTTCCAATGATGCAAATGTTCAAACTGTTGCCATTGATACCATACCGGATGGATGGATGGGTTTGGACATTGCTCAGGAGAGCATAGATGTTTTTCATAAGACCATTGTGAATGCCAAGATTGTGCTGTGGAATGGACCAATGGGCGTATTTGAAATGGAGAAATTTGCCAATGGAACCAAGGCCATCGCAATGGCTTTGGCTGAAGCTACCAAGAAAGGTTGTTTCACTTTGGTGGGTGGTGGAGATTCAGTGGCAGCCATCAATCAGATGAACATGGCCAATCAAGTCAGTTATGTCAGCACCGGTGGTGGAGCAATGTTAGAGAGTTTAGAAGGAATAGTTCTTCCTGGCATTGCCGCTATTCAATCGAAAGGATAGTCTGCATCGCTTGCTGAATGCGCATAGAAGCGTCATTGTGTTCAATTACAACGCAGTGGCGCTTTTTTAATTCTTGAAGGTGAGCTTCCCAAGCCCATTGTCTCACCGCTTCTCCGCTGCGCAGTGGGTCTTGTTCAAATGGGATGTTGGGAGGACAGAGCAGATAAGAGAATTGGGTTTTATCCCAGTTTTTTTCAAGTTCTGAAGCCATGGGGTGTTGAGTATGCCGAGCCCAAAGTAAAAGATTCAGAAGATCGGTATCTAGAATAGTGGGTTGGTGTAATGGAAGATTTTGGTAATGAGATAAACTATCGCGAAAAAGCTGATCGAGGATTTCAAAAGAGAAAGGAGCTTTCAGCTCTCTTTTGGTGAGCCAATCTCTGTTGTATTCTGATACAAATTGATATTCAGGTAGTTCTTGTTTGAGCAATTCAAATAGGGTTGTTTTGCCAGAACTTTCTGCTCCGGCAATGACCCAAATTTTATTTTCTAATTCGTGATCCATCCCCATTGAAAATAACCTTCCAAAGCCATTAAGAAGTAGACAAAGTAAAGAAAGCTGATTACAGGTAGTCCTCGGTACAAGAATAGAAAGATGCAGAACAAGTCAATGAATATGAAATATAACCAATTCTCCTTTATGCCCATCATCATGAGAATGGTGGCCCAAATGGAGAATGTTGTTATTAAACTATCCCAATAGGGAAGTGCAGCATGAGTTTTTTTTTTCAATACCCAACCAACCAGCAAGGCTAAGAAGATGGCCAACGAGCTTCCT
This sequence comes from Flavobacteriales bacterium, assembly GCA_947504275.1. Taxonomy (GTDB): domain Bacteria; phylum Bacteroidota; class Bacteroidia; order Flavobacteriales_D; family Sanyastnellaceae; genus CAMCTV01. The sequence continues at coordinate 2,470 of CANNHA010000109.1, read as the reverse complement.
ATGCAGTGAGCAAAAATGGAGATGTTGCTAGCCTTCCAATCTGTACACAATTGAAGCGCACCCCAAATGCATAGCATAATATAAATAAATTGAAGGGCAGTATCCGCAATGAGACGTTTTTTCCAACTTAAGACAGCGATAGACAAAGGGCCAAGAATCCCTAGAAGAAATGCCCAGCTGTTTTGTTGGATATAGAGGTAAGTAAATCCCAAATTGAGTGCTACAGCCAACCACTCTGTTAAAGTGATCCATCGTTCTTTATTGAGCGGTTTTTCGTTCACGGTGTAAAATTCAGCAATTTGAAGTCAATGTAATGATTTTTCTATTTGATTTTGTTTTTTGAAAAATGGCTTATATTTATGCTTCAATTCCTTAAAAATGAAAAAACTATTACTCCTTTTGGCGTTGTTGCCAACAATGATTTGGGCTCAGCGCAATTGTGGTTCAAATGACCATCATGTTTATATGATGGGTGCGGACCCCAATTACATTCAGCGTCAGCAGGAGATTGAAGAACAGACGCAAGATTTTGTTGCTCACTACGATGAGAATTCTGATCGTGCTTTAGTTACAATTCCAGTGGTTTTTCACGTCATCTACAATGGATCGACAAACAATATCTCAGATGCTCAAATTTTGTCTCAATTGCAGGTTTTGAATCAGGATTTTAGAAGATTGAACCAAGATGCGAGCCTTACTCCGTCTATATTTTCAGCAGCAGATCCAAATATTGAATTCTGCTTGGCCACTGTTGATCCAAGCGGTAACGCCACAACAGGAATCACCAGAACTTCGACAACCACTGCATCTTGGACTACGAATGATTATATGAAGTACAGTATTCGTGGTGGAAAAGATGCATGGGACGCAACCAAATATTTGAACATTTGGGTTTGCACCATGAGTGGTGGAATCTTGGGATATGCACAGTTTCCAGGGGGAGCAGCTGTATCGGATGGCGTCGTCATTGACTACCGTTATTTGGGAACGACAGGAACTGCCACTGCACCGTTCAACAAAGGAAGAACGGCAACGCATGAAGTTGGCCACTGGTTAAACTTGCGCCACATTTGGGGAGATGCCAATTGTGGAAGTGATTTGGTAAATGATACTCCAACCCACAACACTTCAAATTACGGTTGTCCTACTTATCCTCACCTAAGCACTTGCACTGGAACTCCAGTTGAAATGACCATGAACTATATGGATTATACGGACGATGCATGCATGTATATGTTTTCTGCAGGTCAATCTACACGCATGCAAGCATTGTTTGCTTCAGGCGGTGCAAGAGCCTCTTTGTTGGCCTCAAATGGTTGTGGAACACCAACGCCTGTGCTTTGTGGTGTGCCAACACTTGGAACAACATCGGGTATTACCCAAACAGCAGCTACCCTCAACTGGTCAGCAGTATCAGGAGCAACGATATACAATGTACAATATAAATTGAGCACTGCTTCAATTTGGACAACCGCTACGACATCTGGATTGAGTTTGGCATTAACTGGTTTAACAGCCGGCTCTGCTTATAATTTTGCAGTATCTGCTACTTGTCCTGCAGGAACAGGAAATTTGAGTGCCACAGGTTCATTTACAACCACAGCAGTAGTGAGTACTTGTTCAGATAACTACGAGAGTAACAACTCTTTGAGTGCTTCTAAAACAATACCAAAGAACACGGATATCACCGCAAGAATTGCAACCAGCACTGACAAGGATTATTTCAAATTTACTACTACTACAGCGGATAAGAATATCCGCATTGACTTGTTCAATTTGCCTGCAGATTATGATGTGAAATTGTACCGCAACAATACTTTGGTGAGCACTTCAGCAAATGGAGGTACTACTTCTGAGTCAATCATCTATAACAATGGCGCAACAGGAACTTATCGCGTATATGTATACGGATACAATAGCGCATTCAATGCTAGCTTGTGTTATTCCTTGAGAGCAAGCACTTCATCTGTTGCTTTCCGTGAAATGCAGCAGGAAGAAACTACTGATGCAGTATTTACAGAGAGCAATGGTTTGGCCATTGCCAATGCCTATCCCAACCCAACACAAGGAAAATTAAATGTTTCTTTGAATAGTGATGAGGAAGGAGAGGTGAGTGTGGCGTTGTTTGACTTGACAGGAAGAAAAATCATCGAGCAAAATTGGTTTGCATATGTGGGAAGCAACGCAATCGAATTGAGTTTAGACGCTTTGGCTAAAGGAAGCTATGTTTTGGTAATAAAAGGTTCTAAAGGCTCAGACACAAGGATTATTCAGAAAGATTAATTTACTTAATCATTCATAGAAAGGAGGGTTTGTCCCTCCTTTTTTTATTTAATATTGATTTGTTGATAGTTTCATTTTACGATTGCATTGGGTATGATAAATCATCCTACTTTCGTAACTAGCAAAAATATTATTATGCAGAAAAAATATTTATTCTCAAAATGTGGAATCCTTTTATTGATGCTGG
>CANNHA010000108.1 GCA_947504275.1 Flavobacteriales bacterium | reverse complement strand
TCCTTAACGTAATATTGCCATCGAAAATTTCTCAAGAAAAAATAAAAACCATGAAAGTTACCGTTGTAGGCGCTGGAAATGTTGGAGCAACATGCGCTGATGTGCTCGCTCACCGCGAGATTGCCAATGAGATTGTTTTGGTAGATATCAAACCTGGATTTGCTGAAGGCAAAGCTTTGGATATTTGGCAAACTTCTCCCATTAACCTTTACGACAGCCGCACTGTAGGCTCTACAGGTGACTACGCCAAGACAGCCGGTTCTGACGTTGTTGTCATCACCAGTGGATTACCACGCAAACCGGGCATGAGTCGTGACGATTTGATCGCTACCAATGCAGGTATTGTAAAAACTGTAACAGAAAATATCATTCAGCATAGCCCCAATGCCATCATTGTCGTGGTTTCTAACCCGTTGGATGTGATGACCTACTGCGCATACTTGTCTGCAAAAGTTCCTAGCAATCGTGTGTTTGGTATGGCTGGAATTTTAGATACAGCGCGTTATCGTGCATTTTTGGCTGAAGCGTTGAACTGCTCACCAAAAGATATACAAGCAGTATTGATGGGTGGCCACGGAGATACAATGGTTCCGCTTCCGCGTTATACAACGGTTGGTGGTATCCCGGTTACTGAGTTGATTGAAAAAGATAAATTGGATGCCATCGTTGAGCGCACCAAAGTGGGAGGAGGTGAGATTGTGAATCTTTTGGGAACTTCAGCATGGTATGCGCCTGGAGCAGCTGCGGCTCAAATGGTAGAAGCCATTGTTCGCGACCAAAAACGTATTTTCCCATGTTGTGTTTGGTTACAAGGTGAATATGGATTGAAGGACATTTATTTAGGCGTCCCGGTTGTTCTCGGCAAAAATGGTATCGAGAAAATCATCGAATTGCAATTGAACACTGAAGAGAAAGCCCTTTTGGATTCATCAGCGAAGGCAGTGAAAGAAGTAATGGAAGTATTGGACAAAATGAATGCACAAGCATAATTAAGTCTTTTCGAAGATTTAAAAAGGTTGTTCAGTAGAACAACCTTTTTTTATTTGGTCAATTCACTCAATTCCTTTCCAACCCAAGTTCCAATTGCTACGCCCATTCCACCCATTCTCACGCCCACAAACACACCATCGTGAATTTTTTGAATGATGGGCCCTTTGCTTTTGCCCATGCCCATAATACCTGACCAACTGCAGTCAATCTCGATGTCATTCTTATTCAAAAGTTCACCTAAGAAATTTTTAAGATAATCTTGATTCTCATCATTATGAGCAATTACATCCGTTGACTCCTCCTTTTCAAACAAGTCACGTCCTCCGCCAATTAATACCCTCTTACCCACACTTCTGAGATAGACATATCCTTGCCTAAAATGGAAACTTTGGTCCCAAGGCTTTTCTAAAATTTCATTGGTAACCAACACTTGATTCCTGGCTGGAATAACATCCAAATCTGGCAACAATTGACGAGCAAATCCATTGGTACAAATAACAATATTCTTAACCTGAACATTCTCCTCTTTGATTTTCAAAGCAGGTCCGGTGATATCCAATGCATCGATATTTAATCCAAACCTAAACTCTACTCCAATGGCTCTGCATTTCTTTTGCCAAGCTTGAATCATTTTCCCGGGATGCAGAATACCTTCACCTTTAATTCTCACTACTGATTGCACACCCTGAAATCCCCATTCATTATTATTGAAAGCGTAAGGTTTAAAGCTTAAATATTGTTCAGCCTGTGCATTGAGTTCATCCAGCGCACCCTCAACTTCCTTGTACAAATGGATGTTCTCATTCAGGAAAATTTCAAAACCATCATTCTGATGAAAATCCATTTCTGTGTCTGGGATATAGGATCTAAGTAAATCAAGGCCTTTCCAGCGCATGGCCATCGTAGAAAAAACTTGCTCAGATGATTGGTTTTTAAGATCAGCCAATATCTCAGAAGGACTGCCAAAGCAGGCAAATCCTGCATTTCGGGTTGATGCCCCATAGGAAACAAAATCTCTTTCAAAAACAACTACACGCGCATCAGGATGCTCCAATTGAATGTGGTAGGCGGCACTCAAACCAACAATTCCACCGCCAATGACAGCAAAATCAATATTTTTTAACCAAATTTCGTGTTCCCAATAACTAAAATTCATATTTTTACGTATAGAAATCATGCTAAGATAAAAGCAGGTCATTCATGAATTACACAAGCGTTATCAAATATTCCTTTTTGGTCATTGCCTTCATAACTGTGAATGCATTGAAAAGCTTGTCGCAAAGCAACAGCGTTATTACATTATTGATCACCGTCAAGGACGAGGAAAACGAAACCAAATTGGGAGGAGCATCCATGACCATTTACAAAAATGGCGGACAGTTTGAGGCCCTTACCGTTCCTGAAAGTGGTAAGATTAAAAAGGAATTGCAACTTGGACATACCTACGACTTAAAATTTGCCAAAGATGGCTATGCTCAGAAAATTGCAAGAATTGATACCCGCAATGTACCTAAAGAAGAGCAACCCGGAGGTTATGAGTTTACGATGGAAGTATTCTTGTTCAAGCCACCATCCGGTTTCAATACGGACATTTTAAAAGAACCTGCTGCCAAAGCCATCTACATGAGTGACATTGACAAAGTAGATTGGGATGAGGAATACATCCGGAAACAAAAGGAGAAAATTGATGCGGAAATGAAACGCATAAAGGATGCGCGGAAAGCAGATGAAGCCAAGTATAAGGAATTTGATAAACTAATAGCAGAGGGAGATGATGAGGTTATTGTGAAACGCTATGAGACAGCCATTTCCAAATACGAAGCAGCTCAAAGACTTTTCCCAAGTGATGCATTGCCAAAGCAAAAAATTGCCAAAGTTCAAGAATTGATGGGCCAAGCCGATGAAGCTAAAAAAGAAGAGGCCCGTTACCGCATGTTGCTCATTGACGGCGAAGAAGCCATGAAAAATAGTCAGTGGGAGGTTGCTCAAGCCAAATTCAACGAGGCTAAAAAAATGAAGCCAAAGGAGAAGGAGCCCAATGAAAAATTGGCAGAGTTGGACAAGCGCATGAAAAACGCAGCCAAGTATGCTCAATATGATGCTGTGATCAAAGATGCCAACCGTTTGTTTGATGCTGAAAAATGGGAGGAGTGCATGGCCAAATACAAAGAGGCCAGCAACATGATGCCCCAAGAAACCTATCCAAAAGAACGATTTGCCCGAGCAAAAGAAATGTTAGAGAAATCCAAACTGGATGCGGAAGCACAAAATAGAAAAAATAAGAGGTATGCAGAATTGCTTGCATTGGGGCAAAAAGGAATAGATAAAAAAGATTACTCAGTGGCCATTGTCAACTATCAGGAAGCTGCAAGTTTGAAACCAGATGAGCAATTGCCCAAAGATAAAATTGATGAGATCAACCGTCTATTAAAGGAACAAGAGGATGCTGTGCAAGCAAAAAAAGTGAAAGAAAAAGAGGATTTTGAGGCTGCACAAAAAAGAAGAGAGTATGAAGCTGTTTTGAAGAATGCAGACGAGATGTTCAAATCCTCCGCATCAAAAGATTTAGCAAAGCTTTCGCAATCGAAAGAATTTTACAACCAAGCCTTGGCAATACTACCTGCAGAAGCCTATCCCAAATCTCAAATTGCGGAAGTGGACGCGCTCATTACCAAGTTAAAAAGTGAAATGAATGCGGCAGAGTTAGAGAAACAAATGAAGGAAGCAGAGCGTCTGAAAAAAGAGGCTGAAATGAAGCAAGCTTTGATTGATCAAGAAGAACGCGCATTGGCAGAACGCAGAAGAAGGGAAGAGGAAGAAGCTGAAAAGAAAAGAAAGTTAGACGAAGCATTAAATAGCGCCGTAAAAGGTGGCGGAGGTGGAAATATGAGCGGAAGCGCTGCAGAAGATGCTTTGGATGCATTTTACAGAGAAGCTCGCAAACAAAGAGCTCAATTGCGCGCAGACTCGATTGAACAGGAAAAACGAAAATTCCACAATTACGATCGCTATTTCAATAAGAAAAATGAAATGAGATTGGAGGAGACCATTAAAGACCTCAGTGACATCTCAGAAAACTCTTCTCGCATTCACATTCGCGGAGGCAAAATTCATGAAGTGAATGTGCAATCCACGCAAGAACAAAATGCTGCGTTTGCAGAGACCAACAAAAAATTACTCCAATCATCTGTCAAACAAAGAGATGAGCGCATTGAGGATACAGAGAATTTCAAAAAAATGATTTTGAACGTTAGCACCAAGTCAGAAAGTATGCGTGAGAAAAGCAGCAGAATCAGTGTTCAAAAACAAGAGCTGACCAATGAGCAAGCTACCTACCAGCAACGTTCAACAGACCGCACCAAAATGGCCGTTCGAGATTTAGAATTGCAAAGAAAGGAGGCTGATAAAACATTAACCTTTGGACAAGAATCCCAAAAAGCAAGGACAGCTGACTTTGTAGAAGCCAATGCCATTCTAAATTCCAACAACGAGTATTTGTTATCCGCTGCGGAATCCAAAAGGGACATGAACATGACCAATGTGTCCAGTCAAAAAGAAAGTTTGATTGCCAACAGTCAAGACAAAAAAGACCTAAGAGACGAAAATCTTATGGTCATTGATGATGTGAAATACAATACTCAGCTGAATTTAAGAGCAAAAAAATCCAGTGCTGAAGAAGACGGGTTTACCAAGCGAGATGATCTTTTCAAATCTGCAATATTGCCCAAACACCAAACCAGGTCTGAAATCATTGCCAATGTGCAAGAGGAAGAGGATGCCATCACTGAAAGATCTTTTGATGTGGGGAATAAAAAAGTGCTAGAAAGAACTGTAAAGACAGAGGGGCAAACCTTTGTTTACCGCAAAATTGTATCTACAGCTGGCGTATATTATTTCAAGAATGGCTTGAGCATTACCGAGCAAACTTGGAAAGATGAAACCACAGATTTGATGACAAAATAAATGTCGATTAAGATTACGGTCATCAACGGTCCCAATTTAAATCTCTTACACCTCAGAGATAAGGAACTATACGGCGAAACCGGATTAAAAGAAATAGAATCTTCATTGGCGAATACTTTCCCTGAAATCACATTTCATTTCTTCCAATCCAACATTGAAGGAGAGCTTATTGATAAAATTCAGAATTGTATTAAAGAACAATCAGCAATCATCATCAATCCAGGGGGGTATTCTCATACAAGTGTAGCCATCAAAGATGCTTTAGAACTTGTTCAGCTGCCCAAAATAGAAGTCCATCTTTCCAATATCTATAATAGAGAATCCTACCGTCAGCACAGTTTAACTGCTGCATCGTGCGATGGGGTAATTGCAGGTCTCAAACAAGATGGATATCACTTGGCGGTGCGCGCCATTCTTCAATTAAGCCTTTGAATAGGCTTTGATAGCACTATCCATTACGCGGACTAAATTTTCAGCGGATCGAATATCCAACTGCTTGCCCACGCGAAAGTGAGATGAGCCGTGCACAAAGCCAACGCGCTCTCCACCAATTACCCAAAAACTATCATCCAAAAAGGCCAAGAAATTCCCTGGGTCTGATTTGATTAATCCTAACTTTTGAATAGATGTCAATTTCAACTTCTCTTTTTTACCTCTGCTACCAAAGGCATTCTGAATCTCCATTTCACCTGGACGAATCCAAATCTTCTCTTTGCCCATTCTTCTCCACAAAAATGCTTTACCAATTCTCACAAAAAAGTACAACCACAAGGATGTAGATACGATGAAAAAGATCCTATCAGACAACGCCTGAGCGACAACGGCGTAGTAAATAAACACACCACCACAGTATGCCCAAGCCAACAACCAACTCAGCAACATACTCAATTTCCATCGCTCTACTTTTTGATCGATTTCAATCTGGATTTCTTGATCTGATGATTTAGTCACCACAATTCTAGGGGCGATCTGTTGCGTCTGTTTCTTCATAATCGGTTCAATGCAATTTGATAAATGGAAAGATATTGATCAGTTATTTTCTGAACATCAAAATGGGCTGCGATGCTCCTAGCGCCATCTGAAAATTTCTTTTGTTCTTCAAAAATTTTCAAAGCACATTCGGCCATTTGATTGACATCTCCAACAGGACACAAGTAGCCCGATACGCCCTGAATATTCACCTCAGGAAGACCACCAGTATCAGAAGATACAACTGGCACACCCAAGGCCATGGCTTCCAATGCACTCAATCCAAAACTTTCTGATTCAGAGGGCAAAATAAACAAGTCCGCACCTGCTAAAATTTCCTGAGGCTCCTTTACACTTCCCACAAAATAGATTCGCTCGTCCAGACCATTTTCTCTACTCCACTGTTCTGCCTTGTGTCGATCTGGTCCGTCACCTACCATCACCAAACGGGCAGCTGTCTTCTCCTGTATTCTTTTAAACACCTCTAGGACATCAATCACCCTTTTCACCGGTCTAAAGTTGGAAGTATGTACACAGAGTTTTTCGGAACCAGATACAAATTCTCTGCGAACAACCTCTCGCCACTTGTCACATTCTGGCACAACTTGAATAAAATTAGGAATAACCGCAATCTCCTTTTTAATATTAAAAAATCGAAAGGTATCCGTTCTTAAACTTTCACTGACCGCTGTTATTGCATCGGAATGATTAATGGCAAACGTAATGACGGGTTTAAAAGAATCATCCTTTCCCAACAACGTAATATCAGTACCATGCAATGTCGTCACTACAGGAATATGAATACCTTCATCCATTAAAATCTTTTTGGCCATATAAGCCGCTGATGCATGAGGAATGGCATAATGCACGTGCAGCACATCCAAATGTTCATACTTGACCACATCAACCATTTTACTGGCCAATACCAATTCATAAGGAGGATAAACAAATAATGGATATTCACTCACATTCACCTCATGAAAACGAATGTTCTTATTCACACCTGTCAATCTCACCGGTTGAGAATAGGTAATGAAATGTACTTGATGCCCTCTATTGGCTAGTGCAATGCCCAACTCTGTTGCTACTACTCCACTGCCGCCATAAGTGGGATATCCCACCATACCAATACGCAAAGGCTCTTCAACTTTCATGGAAACAAAGTTACAACACGTCAGCCATCAGCGGAACAACTGATTGTACACTTCCGTCTGAATCTTGGTTCTGTAATTCCCTTGAATCAACTTTTTGTTATCCGCGCTTGGATGTATTCTGTTGCTTAAAAAGACAAAAACCAAATCATGTTCAGGATCCACCCATCCCATGGTCCCTGTAAATCCTGTATGCCCAAAACTACCATCTGAAACCAATTCAGATGCGCTGCCACCAGTGGTTCCTTTTAATGGTGGTTTATCCAATACCAATCCACGTCTATTACCTGCCAAGTGCCGTTGATTAAACAAATCCACCGTCTCTGAACGAATGAACTGTTTACCCCGAAAGTTTCCCTTTCCATTCAACATTTGAAGAATTGCTGCCAGATCATAGGCATCCGAAAACAAACCAGCATGTCCTGCCACCCCACCCATAAGGGCTGCCGTCTCATCATGAACATAGCCACGAATCATTTGATGCCTAAAAACAGTGTCATTCTCTGTTGGGGCAATTCGGTTAAGATCCAATCGTTCCAATGGAAGGTAGCCAAGCGTGTTCAAGCCCATTGGATGATAAAAGTTCTCATTCAGGAAATTGGCCCAAGTCTTCCCAGTTTTCAACTCCACAAACTCCTTAACAAAGAAATAACCCAAATCACTATACTCATATTGCGCAGGCAATTTCAATGGCGTTTCCAGAATCTTCCCTCTGATCGCACCAACGATACAATTATCAGCGTACAAACTATCGGCCACAACTCTGTCGCTACTCTCTCTTCTCTCCTTGTGCCATGCAGCTGAATTAAAAACCCCAGCAAAAGGAATAAAGTTTTTCAAACCTGCCTGATGAGAGAGTAAATCTTTCCATTTGATTTTTGCATATGGTGATTTCCTTGGAAAAGCCAGACTTTCCCCAAGTGTTGATTCCATGTTCCAGTAACCTTGATCATACATCCACATCATGGCCAAGGCCGACGCAGACATTTTTGTGATAGAAGCCAAATCATAGACGCTGTTCAACTGCACAGGACTTCCATGCTGATGATCCAAATAGCCGTAGGCATGGTCATAAACGATTTCACCACCTTGAGCAACCAATAATCGGCAACCCGGAAAGGCTCCTTCCATCAAGCCAGCGTTAACCAAAGAATCAACACGTTTCCATTGGTAACGATACTGAAAACTGTTGCT
>CANNHA010000107.1 GCA_947504275.1 Flavobacteriales bacterium | reverse complement strand
TGGTTGTCCCTCCCAACCGTTATCGGTGTTAACGTTAGGACCAAGATCCTTCATCTCCTCCCATTCGTAAAATTTATTGCCGTCTTTGTCCACTTTTTTGATGTACTGTGTACTGAACAAATCAAAGTTTCCAGGATTCTTGGGCTTTGGATTTTTCTTGGCTACAATCATTTCCTTGTTGTCAATGGAAATGGTAATCCCTCCATAATTCTGTCCAAGATTGAAAGGGGAGGGTAGTGCTGCGCCTTGGTCAAATGTTTCATTGATGTTTTTTCGTTTCGACCACGTCAATTCCTCAACCATCTTGGGTTCAACATCCCCTTTGGCTTGCTTTTGAAATTGTCTGGTGTAGAACATCAATTCACCATCGGGTGAGAGTAGTGGAAGGTATTCTTCTTTGTCAGAGCAAACACCCATCACCTTTTCCGGATCAAAGGGAGTTTTGTTTTGGTATATCTCGCGATATGCTTTAACGTGCGGCAAAGCTTCCTCTACTTCTGCATATTTCTTCTCATATTGCTTTCCCAATTTTGTTGGATCATCTGATGGAAATCGCAAAAACAATTCAAAGTATTTGATGGCGTCATCGTATTCACGATCGGCATAGGCCATAGCTCCTAGATAATAAAATGGCTCAGGATGGTAAACATCACATTTTTCGACCAATGATTTAAATAGCTCTTTGGCTTCGGCAAAATCCATTCCACCACTTTTGGCTCTGAAGAACGCCATCTCTCCCAATTGATGAATGCAGGGCAAACATTCTGGATCGAGTTCAATGGCTTTTTGGGCTGCTGCTTTTTTCTCAGCGGCGCTTTTATCGCGATCTTTAGATTGCTCCAATGCTTTAAGCGCTTTGGGAGATGAAACATGCTCACATCCTTCTTGTCCACTCACAGCAACAGAGACCATTGAGCATAGTCCAATAACCAAGTATTTCTTTAACATGTCTTACTCGTCTTTGGGTTTGCAGAAGTCGCCCAAATGGATATTTCCATTTCTGTAATAGAAAGAGTAATTTTGGCCCAATATCGATTCCATTTCCTGAATCGGCATGGGGTCATTTTTCACATATTTCCATTTGAAATTGGTGGTTTTGTTGTTGCCATCTATAGCAACTCCACTTCCATTTGAAATGAGTGTCAAACGTTTGATAGCATTTCTGTTGTCGGGATTATTGCAGATGGAATCACTTGACTCACAACATTTGTAGGTTCCGTAAACATCTTCCAATCTGAAATAGAAAATTTTATTGGGATCACTTTCGTCCCAATCTTTGTTCAAATCGTCCGCTCCTTTGGCCACCGCCTTTTCTTCCTTAACGGTTGGCTGATTAACTAGAGTAGTTTCCTTTGTTTTAGGTTCTGGACGCTCTACATTTTCCTTTGGTGATTCAATAACTTTGGGTTGTGCCTTTGGTTGAAAATCAAGGTCTCCTAGCTGAGTCACCGAGACTTTCTTTCCTTTTTTGTAAGCCGTAATGAATGCATCTTCAAATCCTTTGGCTTTAACTCCAGGCAAAGCCGCTTGCGCTTCTGATTTCTTGTAATAGATACCGGTGGAGTAACGGTAAAGATTTTTACCAGCATCGTATTCCATATTTAAGTTACCAATGCTGATTTCGCCATCCAATGCAGGTCTGCCAAATACTCCAACTTGAATCGTAAAGAATCCATCTTCGTCAGCCACGTTTTTAGCTGCAATGGATTTTGTGCTTGAGGGTTGAGTGCTGGTGGTTTTTGTATTTGGGGCAGTGGTGGTTTTGTTTTCTGTAACGGGATTTGCAGGTACGGTATTCATGCCCACTCGTTTTCCATCTTTGTATACTACTACAAATGCATCGCTGTATCCCATCATGCGAATTTCATTGCGCGCTTGGGTAGCTGACTTTTTATCTGGGAACAATCCGGCCATGTAGCGGGTAAATCCATTGTTCAACTTTTGTCCCATAACAGGAGCAAATTCATTGAAGGTATTGTTAGGTATCGGATTGCGGAATGCGCCAACCTGAACGGTGTAAACAATACCCATTGGCATTTGCTCATCTACAGGTATTGGATTTTGTGCACCGTAAGCAGACTTATTCATTTTGACAAAGAAAGGCTTATCAACCCGCTCTGCTTTGGGCATGAACAAATCACTAACGTTGTCTTTGGTGTAGCTATCCTTGGTCAGAACTATGCCATTCTTTTTCAGCTGTTCGTCACTGAAGGTGAGTGATTGCAAATCACGCATGATTTCAGTATTAACCGTTTCTGTGTTGTCTGTGTTGTCAGAATTATCAATTTCTTTAACTTGTGTGGTTGTCTCAGCTGGGATTTCAATTTTAACGGATAGTTTTGTGTACTTTGCTCGAATTGCTGCTTCATCATTGGACAATAAAAACGCCTCATCCGCAGTGTTGTATAAGGCAAAGATGGCCATGGCATCCAATGCTTTTTTCATGTGCGCATACATGTCAGCCACCATGAGTTCTTTGGCAAAGGCACCGCGAAGTGCTTTGGCTTTTTCAGCATCTGTGGTCGCGACATCCGCCTTTTTTCTATCAATCAAAGCCAAGTCACTGACCGAGTCAATGTCATTTCTCAATTGATTGATGAATGCAGAAAGGATGGGTTCGCCCTTCAATGCCGCGAGCGACTCTTCGTAGCGCTTCATGGCAGGTCCTTTACTAGCCTCCGTTTCATTACGGGACAATCCTCTGAAGATTTCTTTGTTCGCCAATTCAATCGTCGAGCGCTGTGCCATCAACTGACCTTGCGCATTGATTAAACTTTGTTTTTTAGCAGCTTCATTTTCATTTTTGATGCTCACTTCCATTTTAGCAATGGCTTGATTCAAGGAATCCAATTTGGCTCTTTCTTTGAAAAGACTGGTGAGATCAGGATATTTCTTTAAACGTTCAAAAGCTTTTAATTCCTCATAAGCATACATCGCATCATACTCCTTGAACTGGGCACTATCAATGATTTGCTTCATTATTTTGGAAGACTTCAATGCCAACTCAAGATCTTTGTTCTCTTCTGTATTCGCTGTTGTTTCAACGTTGGTTTTCGTGGTTTGGGTATTGTCTTTTTCTGTTTTCACTGTTGTTGAGACACCTGAATCCGTTTTGACTTCAGCATTTGTATTTGCAGCGTCAGTTTTGATTTCAGTTTGTGTTTTTGTTGCGGCGCTGTCACCAGAAACCGTTACTTCAACCTTGGTTTGGCCATCCGAATTAACGGAAACTGCACTTTTTACGGTGCCATTGTCTGCGCCATTAACAGCCAATCCCTGATCAACACCAGCGGTGGTGGATTTTTGGGTACCGGGATCTTTGACGTCATTGATACTGTAATTGCGGTAGGGTGATACTTTGGCCAAGTCATAAACCGATTGGGCCGCAAATGGACTGTTGGATTTGCTTTCCAGTCCTTTCAATTGGTTCTGCAATTGCGCTGCTGCAGCTGGATCAAAGTTTATTTTTTCAGATTCACTCAATCCCAAAGATTCATTGTTGGTCATTTGGGTATAGATGCCATTGGAAAGTTTAGAAGATGCGGCCTCATCGTAGGTCTTCTTCACCTTGGGATCCAATTGCAAAAGTTCTGTTTTTTTGTTTTTGGCTGCAGCTTGTGATTGGGCCAATGAAGGAGCATTGGACTTTTGATCCAAGATTGCCTTGGCCTCAGCAGCATTCAACTCCTGCAATGTCTTGGCATACAACTCCTCGTTGCTTTGATGTCCGCGAGCGGTTGACTTGGCGCGTTGCGGCAAAGCATTGCTGGGCTTTTTGGGACGAGACTGTTCTGCTAAAAGTCGCTTGCGCTCCTCGGTCAAAACTTCAACAGCTCCCTCCACATTGTTGTCTTTTAAGAAACTCTGAAGTTTGGTTGAACGTGATAGCAATTCTTTTGAAGTGGGCTCCAACGTGGCTTGGTAGGTACTCAATTGTTCCGCCAATTCCATTGCTCCTTTGGCTTTCAAACGATGCGCCTCAGACTCCTCACGAAGCTGTTGGGCTTGGTTCAAAATTTCACGGTCCGCATCTGTAAAAATGTACGGATTTCCTTTCGCCTTGGCCGCATCTACTTTGGCACTCACCACATTAATCAATGAGTCAGATTGATTCATTGTAATTTGAGACAACTTGACTTGCTGGTTGGCCAACTGATAAGCCGCCTGTTTTTGTTGCTGAACAACGGGCTGGGCTGCACTCAACGCCTTTGCCTCGGCCTTCATGTCATTCAATATATCCTCTGCTGTTTTGCCTTTGGAAAATCCTGCCAATGCTGGAGCATTGGTCATGCTGCGCTCCATATTGGCCATGTCCTCAGCTTGCTTGGATATGGGAAGCTGAGACTTGCTGCGCAACAATGCCGCAACCGCTTTTTCCATTCCGCTGTCCAAAGCCAAGTCTTGTCCATTTTTCACCGTAACAACATCTTTGCCTTCATCATTTTTGGACACATTCACCTGCTGAGGAAAATAAACGGAGCCGGATCTTCCTGGTTGCACATCAAACTCTGCCACCAATTGCTCCGTCCCATCCGGTAATGTGACAGTGTAGGAATAGCGCCCCGGCTTGGGAAAGTAAACATCAAAAGCACCGGTTTTTACATCAGAGGTAACGTCTCCCACGATCTCTCCTGTCTCTAAATCCTTGACCACCAATTGGGCTACATTGTTCTCTGGGTTATTCAAATTGGCAAACTTTGCCTTGGCATAGATGATGTCAATTGGAGTGCCTTCAAATGCTGTTTGATACAAAGAGTAGTGGTTCAAATCACTGGTTCGACCAGATGCAAAAATGGCGGTCTTGTTGTCGGCATCTGAAATGAAAAATAAATCGTCATCGGGCGTATTGAATGCAAATCCAAGATTTACCGGCTTCTTCCATTTCTTGGTTAATGAGTCAACATCTGAACGGAAAATGTCATATCCTCCCATGCTATTGTGTCCCTTTGAAGCAAAGTATAAACTTCTGCCATTGGGATGCAGAAAAGCATAATCTTCATCATAGCCGGTATTCACCTTTCCGCTCAAAGGAGTAGGTGTGCCATATGTCCCGTCTGATTTTAACTCAGCTTGAAAAATGTCCAAACCCGCCGTGTCTGTGAGCATCGAGAAATAGATATTTTTTGGCGTTCCATTCAAGTAAATCAAATGCGGATTGGCCGACTTTTTATCTCTGCTTTGCAAAAGCTCATTGGGTGTAGTGATAATCTTACCACCAACGGCCTCCAGTTGCATGTAACGGAAGAAATTAATGCGCTCAGCCTCCGTTCTTTTCTTCACCATCAACTCCTTGGGGTTGGCCAAAAGACGCGTTCCGTAAATACACATCTGAATTTGGCGCAAAGCATCATATTTCTTGATGATTTCAATTGGGGCTAAATCTAAAAATGTTTCATAGGAAGCGCAGGCTTCGCCAAATTGATAGCTCAGGTGCAAAGCCCTTCCCAAGAAATAATAAACCTCTGGTGCGGAGTAGTTTCCCTTTATGGCTTGCTTCAAATACTTGACGGCATTGGTCTTGTCAACATCGCAATAGGTAGCACAAACACCGAAGAAATAGGCATAATCGGCATTTGATGGGTTGAGAGCAACCAACTGAGAGTACATAGGAAAAGCATCCACATATTGGCGGGCATCAAAAAAAGTCAAGGCCTCTTTGGCCAGTTTGGCTTCGTCTTTTTTGGTCTGCGCAGACATCGACACACTGAGCAACAAAAAGATTAAGCCTATATAAATCTTTAGTTTCACTTTCACTGATTCGGTTTGTTTAATCACGAAATATAAGGCATCTTTCAAAACTGACCAATTTATTTTAACCTACTTTTGTTGCCATGTCTAAGAAATCAACTTTGCTATTCATGCTCACGCTAGCCATTATTCTAGGAGCCTTTGGCGCTCATGGACTAAAGAATTTAGTGAGCTTAGACAAAATAGAATCTTTTAAAACAGGCGTTTTGTATCATCTAATAATGAGCTTGGCTCTAATGGTGGTGCGGTTTTCAGCCGATTTTTCATCATCCAAAATAGCTGCGATTCGCTGGGTGTTTGTGGGGATGTGTCTGTTTAGTGGTTCCATTTATTTGCTGGTCTTTAATGCAATTTTCCAGTTGCCTATCAACGCTTTTATAGGGCCAATAACGCCCATTGGAGGGGTGTTGATGATCGTCGGTTGGTTGAATCTAGGTTGGTTGTATTTTAAACAGGGAGAATAAATCAGAGTTAATAATTATGAAAAGAAATATATTTTTTGTTGTTTTTTTTGGCATTGGCTTTTGGTCTTTTGCACAAGTGCAGGTTTCAGGGGTCACTTCTTACAAGGCGCAACTGAATTGGCCAGCTGCACCCAACGTCTTGGGCTATTTACTGGTTCGTGGAAACAGCCCTACATTGAGCGTTCCTGAGGACGGTATCGACTATCAGCAAGGGGATTACCTCGGAGATGATCAAGTGGCCTACGCCGGCACAGTTCCCAGTTTTCTGCAAAAGTCTCTGCGTGCAAGTAGGTCTTATTTCTATCAATTGTACACCAAAGAGAATGGGGGAGGTAGCCCTGTTTATGTCGCCTATGATGAGCCTTTTGTCATCAACACGCCTTTTAACATGATGGCCGATTATTATGCAGGCATTGATTCCACGCAAGCTACTTTTATCAGTGATCTCCAAACCCGCATAAGAGAGCCATATATCAAAATTAGCTATAACAGCTATGACGAAACCATGATCGCAGATTTTGCAGCTGAGGATACCGCTGATGGGCAAAAGGTTGTTACGTGCGTTTACTCTCAATTTCATCACATTTACACTCCTCCTTTTGACTGGTTACCCATCAGCCGAGAACACACCTATTGCCACAGTTGGATGCCCAGCTTTTCTGGTACGGGTACTGACGAATATGCAGACCAACACCATTTATTCCCTACTCAGCAAAACAATGCCAATGGCGTTAGAAGCAATCATCCTCTCGGTGAGGTCGAAACCGTTAATTCCTCTTTTTTTCTTGGTAAGTTGGGTTTCAATGACCTGAATCAAGTGGTCTATGAACCACGCGAAATTCAAAAAGGGGATGCCGCCCGCGCGTTGTTGTATATGTCACTTCGTTATGATGGCTTGGATAACTTCAATTGGACTTTTGATCAATTGAACAACGTCGTATTGCCTAGTTTAAGTGAAGCTCCCCAATCAGTTGAAACCCTTTTGGAATGGCACTTCAATGATTTGCCAGACGGATATGAGCGCGCTCGAAACGACTATATTCAATCCATTCAACAGAACAGAAATCCATTCATTGATCATCCTTATTGGGTGAATTTGATTGATTTTCATGATTTGACTTATATACCCATCGACACCACGGAAATCGTTGATACCACCGATACTTCGGACACTAGTACCGTTTTTGTTCGTGAAGTTCCAAAATTTCCATTTGACTTATACAACAACGGAATAGATCCTTTGGTTGTTCTCAATGACAACCAATCGGCTGCTCAAATTTGGGTGTTGAATGCCTTGGGGCAGGTGGTGTTGAACAAGCAAAATAACTCGGGAATCATTACTTTTAAAGAACTTCCCAATGGCTTTTACAGCGTTCAGATCCAACAAGAAGGTCGCGTGTTTTTTGTGAAGCTGCTCATCAATCACTAATGTTTTTTTGTGGTGCCCCCGCACTGCGTTGCGGGGTCGGGCTTTACGCTTGTATTCCTCGCGCAGGCTTTACAGCCTGCACTCCGGGATACCGCTTCAATCCCTCACCAATCGTTGCACTGCGCTAGCCAGGCTGATGTGTTGGTTGGCTACAGCATCCTGCAATTGCTGAAACAATTGTTGAAATTGCGGGTCATGCATTTTGCTTTGCTTCCATTGCCTTATCCACTCTTGCTCCATTTGATAAAGCAATTGCTTCTTCCTTTTCTGCTGCCCATTTCTCATCTTCATCCAGTCTTCATACTTGGACAATTCAGAAATCAAGTCTTCTATTCCTGTCTTTTGAATGGCTGAAACGGTCACCACTGGAGGAAACCAATGGTCCTCTCTTTCGGGAAACAAATGAAGTGCATTTTGATACTCAGCTTTGGCTCTATTGGCTGCGGCTGTATTTTCTCCCTCAGCTTTGGTTATGGCCATGATGTCACACATCTCCATGATACCGCGCTTGATGCCTTGCAATTGATCACCAGCACCTGCCAACATCAGCAGTAAAAAACAATCGGTCCTGTGTGATACGGCTGTCTCACTTTGTCCAACACCCACTGTTTCCACGATGATACGATCATATCCTGCGGCCTCACAAAGCAATATGGCCTCATGGGTTCTTGCAGCAACACCACCCAATTCATTGGCGGTTGC
>CANNHA010000106.1 GCA_947504275.1 Flavobacteriales bacterium | reverse complement strand
TTTTCCAATTTCCTGCTGCAATTTTTTTTCTCATATCAATTGATTTCTAGAACTAAACCTTTTAAATATTCACCTTCAGGATGAAACAAACTTATGGGATGATCCTCTGGTTGGTGCAGTTGGTGTAAAATCTTCACTTCTCGTCCTGAATCAATTGCAGCAGCAAGGATGGCACCTTTGAAGGTGTCTTTATCGACTGCTTGTGAGCAAGAAAAGGTAAAGAGAATTCCACCCGATTTTATCTTACGAATAGCTGCCTCATTGATTTTCCGATAACCTTGCACCGCTTTATGCTTGGCACTCAAATGCTTGGCAAAAGCGGGAGGATCCAACACGATCACGTCATAATCACTGCCAACGGTTTTGATATATTCCACAGCGTCTGCCTTGATAACAGCGTGTTTATCTTCTCCGTATCCATTGAGAGCCACATTGATCAATGTCAAATCCAAAGCCGATTGAGAACTGTCCAAACTGTCCACATGAATGGCTCCCGCTTGTAAAGCAGTCAAAGAAAATCCGCCACTGTAGCAGAACGTGTTCAATACTTTTTTTCCTTTTGAGTACTTGCCTAAGAGTTTTCTGTTTTCTCTTTGGTCGATGAAAAAACCGGTCTTTTGCCCCGTTTCCCAATCAATGGAATATTTCAAATCCCATTCTTGAGCTTGAATCTCCACCATGCTTCCAAGGGCGTAATAAGGTTCTTGGCTTCCATTTTTTTCAGCTGGTTTGACGTAAATGGCCTTCCAATCTCGACCCACCTTCTGCATTGCATCTGCTATATCATTGGCATTGCGCAACATTCCATGACTGTGCGGTTGTAAAACAGCCACATTGTCATAAACATCAATAATCAATCCTGGCAAGCCATCTCCTTCACCGTGTACCCATCTAAAAATATTGGTTGACGTATTGTCAATCAAACCCATATTCATCCGTGAATTCCATGCCTTTTGAAGTCGGTTCACCCAAAAGTCAGCATCAACTACATTGTCTTTAAAGTCAATGATTCTAACACAAATTGATCCCTCATGAAAATGACCTTGGCCCAAAAATTGACCTTTGGCATCCACTACTCTAACCCATTGACCATCTTCAGGAATTTGATTGACGCTAGCCACTGCCCCTGAAAAAACCCAAGGATGTTTTCTGCGCAGGGATGCTTCTTTACCTGGTTTTAATTGTATAGTAGGAATTGATATACTCATATTTATTTGTTTTTAAAGTCACCCCAAAGTTGTTGCATCCATTGATCAATAGCTTGTTCTTTGCTGTTGTGAGCGGCTTGATAAAATTTTTCTGTTCTGACTTCTTTTGGAAGATAATCTTGTAAGATAAAATGATTGGGAAAAGAATGGACATATTGATACTGTTGACCATATCCCAACTCTTTCATCAATTTGGTGGGAGCATTGCGCAGGTGAATGGGCACTGGCAAATCCCCTGTTTCATGTACTTTGGCAATGGCCGCATCAATGGCCAAGTATGCCGAATTGCTTTTGGGTGAAGTCGCCAAATAAATGGCGCATTCGCTCAAAGGAATTCTAGCCTCAGGCATTCCGATTTGATGGACAATATAGGCTGTAGCTTGCGCAATCAACAGGGCGTTGGGGTTGGCCAAGCCAACATCCTCTGCAGCTAAAATCATCATGCGTCTTGCGATAAACATGGGATCCTCTCCACCAACAATCATTCTTGCCATGTAATACACAGCAGCATCTGGGTCACTTCCTCTGATTGACTTGATAAAAGCGGAGATGATATCGTAGTGCTGTTCACCATTCTTATCATAATGAGCGGCATTGGCATTGGCCCACTTCTCAACATCCGCGTTGGTTAACACCGGAGGTTGCGGCAAATGATCCACCACCAACTCCAATATATTGAGCAACTTTCTAGCATCCCCACCGCTATATCGAATCAATGCCTCAGTTTCTTGAACAAGAACAGATTTGGCTTTGATGATTTCATCGGATTGAACGGCACGATGAATAAGACTCTCCAAATCTTCACGTGTATGATTTTCCAAAACATAAACCTGACAACGAGAAAGCAAGGCGTGATTGACTTCAAAAGAAGGGTTTTCTGTTGTGGCACCAATCAATGTAATCCAACCCTTCTCTACTGCACCCAAAAGCGCATCCTGCTGTGATTTGGAGAAACGGTGAATTTCATCAATGAAAAGGATCGTTGACTTTTGAAACAACCCTGTGCGCTTGGCTTCATCGATGACTTCTCTGATTTCTTTGACTCCTGAGTTGATTGCGGATATTGCCTTAAAAGGTCTGTCAACAGAAGCTGCGATAACTGAGGCCAATGTTGTCTTTCCTACACCAGGCGGTCCCCAAAGAATCATACTGGGAATGCGTCCGGCTTCAATGGCGCGTCTGAGCGGCGCATTTTCACCCAATAAAGCTTTTTGCCCGATGTAATCAGACAAACTTTGAGGGCGCAAACGTTCCGCTAATGGTATCATGCAATTTGAAAATACCTCAGTGACTTTTCATGGGGAGTGACGATTTCAAAAGCGTACTTCCCGGCATACCTTCCGTTGGTTTTAAATACAAAGGAATGATCACCTTTCTCAGAATGAGTATCTTGAATGACTTCCAAAACATTTCTGTTTTCATCCAGCACTGAAACCTTCAACTGCATGGACTGCAGTAATTGAAGACGAATAGAAACCTGTCCATCTTGAATTGTGGTTTCAGCATCCAAAGCGGGATATTTGGCCTGAACATTCTGACGACCCATCATGTGCAATAAACGCTTATACAAGATAAAAACCAAAATGGCTACCAAGGAAACCAAAAGGGCATCGCGCAATAATTCGAATTGACTCATATTACAAACTGATTATTCCTTCAATTTTACCAACCGCTTCATATCGAGCGAAAATACTGTCGGCATCCATCATGATTTCCTTTATGGTTAAACTAGTGTATTTGCCACCACTGCTCTCTCTGGTTATGAATTGGGCACTTTCACCAAAAATCATTTTTAAGGAAATTACCTTTTCCGGATTCGTCTCAAAGATAAATTTGTACATGTAAGTACTTGGCCAATGGTGAATAGCATTCAGCCTTTCTCTTAATAGATTTTTCTTCTCTTCATCCATTCAGCGAAAGTACGAAATATAGCGACTGCAGTTAGCGCAAACCCCTCATGAATTCATCGATAGACATGCGTTTCTTCCCTTCCCATTGCACTTCCGTTGGATAATACCAACCATCTGTGGTTCTAAAGCGCAACTTGCCATCTTTCAATTCTCCTATTTCCTGCGAAAGGTCGACATCACCTGACATTTCATGATAGCCCTGAAACACCTTTAAGGTTTTATCCTTGAATAAGGTCCAAGCACAAGGATAAGGTGACATCCCTCTGATAAAATTGTGAATGGTCAAACCAGAATTGTTCCAGTTGATTTGAGCAATTTCACGCGACAATTTAGGTGCGTGACAAGCCTCACTATCCAATTGTTCTTGTGATTGTGCGGTACCATCTAAAATCATTTGCACCGTATGACAAAGGGTTTGAGCGCCGATGACCATCATGCGATCGTGCAGCTCTCCTGTCGTTTCATTGTTACCAATGGATATTGTTGTTCTTTCGATGACATCGCCGGTGTCAATTTGTTCATTGATAAAAAAAGTCGTAACCCCTGTCTCATGCTCTCCATTAACCACTGCCCAATGAATGGGTGCTGCTCCTCTGTACTTGGGCAATAACGAACCATGCAGATTGATGGTTCCCAATGGTGGCATTTTCCAGACCACTTCAGGTAGCATGCGAAAGGCAACTACAACAAAAAGATCTGCATGCCAATTGGCTAATGAAGATAGGAAATCTGGATCTTTTAATTTAATGGGCTGAAGCGTTGGTAAATGATGACTATCCGCAAAAATTTTCACGGCACTTTGTTGTATTTTTTGACCACGACCAGCTGGTTTATCAGGAACCGTAACAATGCCAACAACATTGAATTTGGCATCAACCAAAGCCTGCAAAGAAGAAACAGCAAACTCCGGTGTCCCCATGAAAACGATTCTTTTGCTATTCATTGTTTTGGAAATAAAAAAACGACCTTTCGGTCGTTTGATGTTCTTTTCATTGATTCTTAATCAATCAGAATTTCATTCAGTTCAAGAATATTGCCTCTGAATTCATTGTAATCTACATTACCTGCAATACCTGTTAAACGGTGACGATCTGTTTTTTGCCAAAACGTCCAATTGCATCCTGGAGGATTTTTCCTGTAATCCGCTATCCAAAGGTGGTACTCGTCGCTCAGCACTGTCTCCAAATGATCATTGTACATTCTGCAGGGGCAATAAATAATGGGCTTAACACCCAAAGAATCCTCAATCAAATCAACCCATTGCTTGACGTTTTTTGAAATCCAAGCTGAGTTGGGCATCTCCTTTTTAAACTCAACATCCAAAACTGGAGGCAAATCACCTTTTTGAATGTGTGCCGTTTTTAGAAAATGTACGGCTTGGTCTTTACCTGATGTCGTGTAGGAGAAGAAATGATAAGATCCCACTTTGATATCACGCTCCGCAGCTTCGAACTTGTATTTGTGATACAATCGATCAACGTGCGTAGTACCTTCAGTAGCTTTGAAAAAGATAAAATAGGGCTTTTCGCATTCTATTTGATCCCAGTCAACTTGTTTTTGGTGATGAGACAAATCAATTCCCCAGACCAACGCTGTTGTATCCAAAAGTGAATCTATTGGGGCATGGTTATTTGGAATTGAAACATTAGAAACCATAGATGTATTCCCAACGAACAATACCATCATTGCCAAAAAATAACCAAGAGCTGCAATCCACTTTTTCATATCCCAAACAAGTTTTAAAAATAAACAATCTTTCCTACTTTTCAAAACAAAGAAAAAAAAGGCGTAAAATTGCCCTGCTACTCAGATAGTTTTACACAATAAGATGGTGAATAGCTTACCATCTCGAAGAATTATCACTTAAATTTGAAAAATAACCAATCATTTGCATTGCATGACAACTAAACAAGAAATTTGGAAAGCCTTCACATTGATGGTGATTCTTATTGGTTTTTCACTTCTAACTCAGGCTCAGATAGTCATCAATGAAGCTTCCAATAGAAACTTTGACCAACTTTTAGATGAGGATGCAGAAGCGCAGGATTGGGTTGAACTATATAACAACGGCACCGAAGCCATCAATCTCAATGGTTATCAATTGAGTAAGAGTAACAGCCCACTATCGGGATTTGTATTTGGGCAATATTTATTGCAACCCAATGAATACCTCATCGTATTCTGCAGTGGAAAGGATAGGCAATATTCAGAGGCCTTTACTTTTGTTCATGGGACCGATGGATTCATTCCGCAGAATGGTTGGAATGACCACAATTTTAGCACGCCCTATCTATGGGACGGGATAAGCAATTTGATCATCAACACCTGTTCATACAGCAATACCGGATATACCGTAAACAGTATTTTCAATCAATCCTACACGGCGTTTCCCAGCACTATTGTTGCGTTTCAGGATGGAGGCGATGGTGCTTGCGGAGCACAAACGGGTGATTTACATAGCATAAGGCCTGTCATGAAAATCAATGGTGTAGTTATTGGCAACTATGATTATGTCAATGGAACTACGGACTATCCTGCACCTTACGGAAATTGGTATTGGGCCGCTAGAAATCAGTTCATGCTTAGAGCGGATGAATTGAGCGCAGCAGGAATTGTCCCTGGAGAAATACAACAGATTTCTTTTGATGTCAACTATACTGACCCAACAGTCTATACGTACTTCAACGTTCAAATGAAGCAAGTAGGTCAAACAGAAATGACCAATCAATTCATCAACAATGAGGGCGCTCATTTTCACACCAATTTTGGTTTGAGTTCATCTGGAGATTCCTTGTATTTGTTTAATCCGCAAGGGCAATTGGTAAATGATTTCTACGTGAACTGCCCTACATACAATGTCAGCCAAGGAAGGATACCCAATGGCATTGGCAATGAACTCACATTCTCGATACCCAATCCAGGTGAGTTAAACAACAACGATGTCATTGTTAACGGCATGGCAAGTCCTCCACTTTTCTCAGAGAGTTCTGGCGTATTTAATGGCCTGATGAACATTGACATTTATGACACCAACCCGACGGGGGCAAGCATCTATTATACAACCAATGGAAACGAACCCACCGTTAATGACAATTTATACAATGGAAATTCCATTCCCATTTTTCAGTCTACTGTATTAAGAGCTAAATCGTTTATATCAGGAATGTTGCCTAGTGAAATGACCAGCGCTAGTTATTTGATCAACGTCAACCACTCCACGCCTATAGTCAGTGTAACTACTGATGCAAGCAACCTTTATGGTGCAGACGGGATTTTTGACAATTGGTGGCAAGATTGGGAGAAGTATGCTCAAATGGACTATTTTGATTCCACAGCACAGCACCAATGGGTATTTTCAAGACAAGCGGCCATGCAGATTGATGGCGGAGCTGGCGGCAGCCGATCTCATGCACAGCATAGTTTCCGTTTGGAATTTGCAAAATCAATCTTCAGTGAAACACCAGTGCTACTTCCACTCATTCCGCACCAACCCGAACGAGCGGACTATGACAGACTATATTTCCGAAACGGAAGCAATCAATGGTTGCAGCTACCATACAAGGATGCCGCGCTTACAGAGATGACCACAAGAGCCAATCATGGCTACTACTCCACCATGCGTCCTGTAAGCGTTTACCTTAACGGACAATACTTTGGTTTGTATGAAATGCGTGAGAAATTGGATGAAGAGTATTTTAAACATCAAGACAATGGGTCCAAAAGCAGCATGGATGTTTTATCCTTGAGTTATTGGAATGGCGGTGTATTGCGCGCAACTGCAGGGGACGTTGAAAACTATTGGAATGACGTTGGTTACGTTTGGGGATTAGATCCCAATGCTCCAAATTATTTAACAACCATGGATTCCATTTTTGATATGACCTACCTCACAGATTATATCATTGGAGAATCCTATGTGACTAACTATGATTGGCCATACAACAACATTAAAATTCACCGCAGTGATTCAACACTTTATAAATGGAGATTTGCTACCATTGACATGGAATTGAGTTTGCAACCCAATGGATGGAGTGATTGCAACTCCAATGGGTTAGAGCATGCAATGGGCAATGGTCAAGACAATCCATTCATCAGACCCTGGTGGCAAAGTTTAGCCAATCCTCAATACAGAAGATACTTTATCAATCGTTATGCGGATGTATTAAACTCAAGTTATCGTATTGAAAGATTATTGGACGTGGAAAATAACTTCTTCAACATTTGGACTCCTGAGATGCCCAATGAATATCAACGCTGGGGAGATCCTTGGAACGTCGGTGGATGGATGCAAGACTATTACAATCGTCATTTACAAATGCGTGAAGAACTACAGTGCAAGTCTCAGAACATAAGAGGACAAATACAAAGCGTCATGGGATTGGGTTCTCCGCGAGAGATAACCCTCAACATTGAGCCTTCCGGTGCTGGAGAAATCCATTTGAATACATTAAACATTTCTGATAGCACTTGGAATGGATATTACTATGAAGATGTGGACATCGATATTATGGCCAATGCTAAGCCTGGTTATCACTTTAGTCATTGGGGACTAAACAATGTAATTGAGGATACGCTTAGTGCATTTTGGAACGGTCTTGTCAGTGAGGATAATTTGGTTTTTACTGCGTATTTTGAAGAGGACACAACCTTAGTAAATCCAGTATCAAATATTGATTTTGCTTCCGTTCAATTGTATCCTAATCCATCGAGTGATGTTATTCATATCGTCTCAAAATCTGCAAGTAACAATGCTCAAATCTTTAACACTTATGGTCAAGAGATAATAACGAAGAATTTTTTGGGTAACATAACTACTTTGAATATCTCAGATTTAAGCAATGGTTTGTACATAGCTGTTATTACAGATAGACGGAGTGGCTCCATTAGCACGTTAAATTTCATAAAAAAATAGCATTCCAATACTTGGATACTTGCCTTTTTAAAATCCTAAAAGAACTCAACTAGAAATCTGATTTCTTTTAAGCTGAACTAAAAGAAAATCATGCTAACAAATCAAGACTATTGGGATTTTTCGCAACGATATCGCTTACTTAATTTGTTGTCGCCGTTCAACGCAATGGAGACTACTTCCAATCTTCCACTCTCTGAGTTATTTAATCGGCATTTTTGCTCAAGCCATTCCAACGCAATTAAAACTTCAGATGCATAATCTTTAGGTTGGCTGGATAAACCGATCAATTGTGCAGGGACTATACCCGATATTTCCTCAACCAC
>CANNHA010000105.1 GCA_947504275.1 Flavobacteriales bacterium | reverse complement strand
TCTCGTCACATCGGTCCCCGCGAGCATGAAGTTGCTCAAATGCTTAAAAAAATTGGTGTTGATTCCGTAGATCAACTCATTGACCAAACTGTTCCTGCATCGATTCGATTGCAGCAACCTTTGAACATTACGGAGCCCATGAGTGAGGCAGATTATTTGCAACACGTAAGCCAGCTTGGCGCCATGAATGATGTTCGCAAAAACTACATTGGCTTGGGTTATTTTGAAACCCATACGCCCACAGTGATATTGCGCAATATTCTTGAAAATCCAGGATGGTACACTGCCTATACTCCTTATCAAGCAGAAATTGCACAAGGCCGTTTGGAGGCTCTATTGAATTTCCAAACCATGGTTACTGATTTAACAGGATTGCCCATTGCCAATGCCAGTTTGTTGGATGAATCCACATCAGCAGCAGAGGCAATGATCATGTTTTTCCATTCCCGAAGCAAAGAGAAGGAAAACAATGGAGCCAACTTGTTTTTTGTTGATCAAGAAGTTTATCCACAAACATTGTCTGTTCTCAAAGGAAGAGCTGTGCATTTGGGCATTGAATTGGTTGTAGGAAATTACAACGAAGCCAAGCTTGATGGACAATACTTTGGCGCTTTGGTGCAATACCCAAACAACAAAGGAGAGTTGCACGATTACAAAGCGTTTGCAGATCAAATTCATCAATTGGGTGGGCACATTGCCGCAGCTTCTGATTTGATGGCTTTGACATTGATTACCCCTCCTGGCGAATGGGGAGCTGATGTATGTTTTGGCAATTCTCAGCGTTTTGGTGTACCTATGGGATTTGGTGGTCCACACGCTGCTTTCTTCTGTGCAACGGAAGAATTCAAAAGAAACATGCCTGGTAGAATTATCGGAGTTTCAAAAGACCGTCATGGCAACTTGGGTTTAAGAATGAGTTTGCAAACCAGAGAGCAACACATCAGAAGAGAAAAGGCAACTTCTAATATTTGCACCGCTCAGGCGCTTTTGGCTGTTATGGCCTCTATGTACGGTGTATACCACGGGCCAAGCGGAGTAAAAGCCATTGCTCAAGATATTCACCACAAGGCTACATTGTTGGCATATAGTGCAAAGAACAACGGTGTTGAGTTGGTCAGTCAATCTTATTTTGACACCGTACTTTTTGCAGTAAATGAAAAAGAAGTCGCACAGCGATGCGACGAAAAGAAAATAAATGTTCGCTTCTGGAACAATGGTCATGTATCTGTTTCGATTGGAGAAAATACTTCATTGGAGGATGTCAAAAACTTGGTTTACGTTCTTTCAGGCAAGGATGCCACTTTGCAAGACGGAGCATCTTCTTTGACCTATTTCAGCAGAAGTTCAGAATTCATGTCTCATCCGGTTTTTAACCAATACCATAGCGAAACAGAGATGTTGCGTTACATGAAGAAATTGGAAAACAAAGATTTGAGTTTAGCCCACGCCATGATCGCATTAGGATCATGCACCATGAAGCTCAATGCCACCAGTGAGATGATTCCGGTAACGATGCCCGCATTTGCGAATATGCATCCATATGCTCCAGTTGAACAAACCAAAGGCTATCAGGAAATGATCAATGGATTGCACGATGATTTGTGCGAGTGTACCGGATTTGCGGGAGTTTCATTACAGCCCAACAGCGGTGCGCAGGGAGAGTTGACTGGACTTTTGGTGATCATGGCTTATCACCAAAGCAGAGGCGATTATCAAAGAAACATCTGCTTGATTCCTTCCTCAGCACATGGAACCAACCCTGCATCAGCCGTAATGGCGGGTCTTAAGGTGGTTGTGGTGAAATGTGATGAAGACGGAAACGTGGATGTTGCCGATTTAAGATCAAAGGCTGAGCAATACAAAGAAACATTGGCTGCTTTGATGGTTACTTATCCTTCTACACACGGGGTATTTGAGGAAAGTATCAAAGAGATCACTGGTATAGTTCATGACAACGGTGGACAAGTTTATATGGATGGTGCCAACATGAATGCGCAAGTTGGTTTGACCAATCCAGGAAATATTGGTGCAGATGTTTGTCATTTAAACCTACACAAAACTTTCGCTATTCCTCACGGCGGTGGCGGTCCTGGCATGGGGCCCATTGGTGTTGCAGAACACTTGGTACCATTCCTACCAGGTAATCCTTTGGTTAAAACAGGTGGTGATCAAGCCATTGAATCCGTCTCAGGCGCACCATTCGGTAGTGCATTGATTCTATTGATCTCTTATGGTTACATCAAAATGCTAGGTTCCAATGGCGTGACAGACTCAACCAAAATAGCTATCTTGAATGCCAATTACATGAAAGCATTATTGGAAAATCATTATCCTGTTTTGTATACGGGTTCCAATGGTCGCGTAGCGCATGAGATGATTTTGGATTGTCGTTCTTTCAAAGCCGCAGGTATTGAAGTAGAAGACATCGCCAAGCGATTAATGGATTATGGATTTCACGCCCCAACCGTTTCTTTTCCTGTTGCAGGAACAGTGATGATTGAACCTACTGAAAGTGAACCATTCAGTGAGTTAAACCGTTTCTGCGAAGCGCTTATCGCCATCCGTCAAGAGATTGCTGAAGTAGAGAATGGAACGGCTGATAAGACAGATAACGTGCTCAAAATGGCTCCACACACTGCTGTTGAAGTGTGTGCTGACGAGTGGACACATGCTTATTCTCGTTCCAAAGCAGCTTATCCCATTGACGGCTTAAAAGACAACAAGTTCTGGACTTCTGTTGGTCGAGTAGACAATGCTTATGGTGATAGAAATTTGGTGTGTACTTGCCCACCAATGGAGGCATACAATATTTGATTAGGTGAACGACAAAATTTGCTTGCTTTTCACTAAAAAATTCCCTTATGGAACGATGGAATCGTATATCAGCAATGAATTGCCCTATTTGAGCAAAACATTTGATTCCGTTTACATCGTTCCATATCATGAATTCTCTTTTGATGAAACAAGTAATCGAGTAGCTCATCTGCCGTATGAAAATCTTTTTGTGCTCAAGCCCAATGCGCTGCCCCGCTACTCCCCCGTGCAAAGGGTAGAACGCTTTTTTGATACCCTCAGAATACTAGCCTTGGAGATGGTATTGACCAATCAAAAGGCAGCAACGTTTCAAAAGCTAAAGACACTTTTTTTCAGAATAAAACACTATCATGCCATAGCCAAGAAGTTGTCTTTATTTGTTTCAAAAGACAACAGCATTTCAAAACAGGCGCAATTTTACTGCTACCACTATTGGAACCACGACGGAGTTATCATTGAGAAATTGATGCAATCACGATTTCAATTTCGACCCAAAAAATCCATAGCCAGAGCACATTCCATTGACTTATTTCACAATGATTGGCCCAAGGGTTTTGTGGCATTTGAAAAGCTCAAGTTAAAATACCTGAATAACATATTTGCCATATCTCAACTGGGGTTGAATTACCTCCGCAGAAAATTCCCACTTCAATCTCCCAAGTTTGAATTGGCCTACTTGGGCGTACCTGATATGTTCAAAGGTCATACACAATTTCCCTCTGGGAAATTTACCATTTTAACGGTCTCAAATATCGCGGAGATCAAGAGACTTCATTTGATGATAGACATCATGAAATGCCTACCCAATCAACAATTTGAATGGGTGCACATCGGCGATGGTGTTCCAAAGTATTCTGAGCCATTGAAGGAAGGAGCAAAAAACAGCGGAATAGATTTCAAATTTCTCGGCCATCTTGATTCCAATCAAATTCACCAGTACTATCAAGAAAATGATGTTTTGTGCTTTATCAATTTGAGTTATATGGAAGGGGTTCCTGTTTCTATAATGGAAAGTTTGATGCATGGAATTCCTTGTATCGCTACCCATGTTGGTGGGACTTCTGAACTTGTTGAAGACAATCAGAATGGTTATCTCATTGCAACAGACTTCTTGCCCTCTGATGTGGCCCAAAAAATACTGGACCTGAGCAATCATCCGGCACAATGGAATCTCTTCAGTGAGAAGGCAAGAGAGAAATACCTAGCGGGATTTAATTCTGATAACAACTACGCTGAGTTCTTCAAAAAACTTATTGCCTGAGACAAGCCTCATTCTCCCAATTCATCCATCAAAACGCGCTGATAATGGATGATTCGGTAACTAAATCTTAGTCGCAAACAATACCTCAAATTGAAAATAACAAAACCAAACCAACGGTTTTTGAATTGATTACTCAATTGTTCCATTACTCGGGTATACATTTCCAAATCCTGTCCTTGGTGCTTTTTAGGAATCGGTCTTTTAAAAATATAATACCTATACGCCAAATATTTATTGGGGATTTTAAAAGACTTCTTCTCAACTTTTTTGGTGTCAATCTCCAAGTTCTTTGTGATTGTTCTATCTGCAATTCCACTGAAAAGATGATAATTCAAAAGATCAGGCCGCAACTGGTGGATTAAATTCAACTGTAATTTCCTACCTCTTCGAAAAGATGTATTTAAAGACAACATAGGAATCAGAAGCTCGTTGGTATTGTATGGCGCAACATATTTATCAAATAGATTAAACAGTTGAAGATGTTCGCTTTCAGGACGAAGGTACAATAGTGCCCTAATGATATGTCCATCTACCAATAGCTGATCTTGCTCATCAATCAATTCATGTGCCAAGCAATACAACCGACATTCGTGATAGAACTTCTTGGATACCTTATTGTAGTATTTAAATGCAACACTCTGCAAGGGGCCTTTTAAACAGTCACTCACAATTTCCTGAAATGATTGGTAATGTCTCTCGTGAAAATCTTTGTTTGAAAACCCGGGGCTAAATCCCCCCATAAAAACAATGTCCCTACGCTGTTGATTTCGCAATGTCAATGATTGCACAAAAGCCTCACTTCCGCCATGCAACTTGGCAAAGGAACCCAATAGCAAATAATCTTTTACTACATCAGTTTCTTCTGCATCACTTGATTCCGTTTTCCAATCCATGATGTGAATTGGAATCTTCAAATCATTGGCTACTTCCCTGGCAATCTGCAAATCCTTATCCTGTGTATTGGTGATCTGACTGTTTCCTTGGCCATAATAAAATTCAACTTGGGTTTCTGTGTCTAGCAACGATGCAAGAATTGTTCTTCCATCCAAACCGCCCGTAAAATTCAATCCTACTGTCTGATTTGATTTTGAAAAAGCATCAAAGACAGTTTTTACTCGATCAAAATAATCTGAATCTTTCCAACTTGAAAAACATTCCAATCGCTTTCTGATGCTGTTGCCATGGCGATAAACTTGCACTTCGCCGGACGCCTTTATTTTGAGATACTCAACACCACCTATTAGTTTCTGAACATGATTGAAAACTGTTCGTTTACCAGGACTCAAACACACCGATTCTATTTCACACATTTCTGAGTCGTACTCCAAGGAACTACTCAAAGCCACACATGACAAATCATTGCTAACAATGGGCTTTTGATCTGAACCATAAAAAACATCAATGCTACCAATACCATCAGAAATCACATACAAATAATTTTCCTTGTGAATCAGCAATACAAAATGACCTCCAATGACATCACAGACATGGCCCAATTCAGTTTCCTGAAAACCTCTGTAAATATCTGCCAGCGACAAATCTGAAAAAAAAATAGGTGTACCAATACATCCAATAAATCCATCCTGAAACTGTTCAAAGAACTGAAAGCTCGAATTCTTCTTCGCGAAAAGTAAAACATCAAAAGATCCAAAAGGAATCTTGATCGAAAGCTCCTTATTCAACGCAACAGTCTGCCTTTTTTCAACCAAGTGCGTGTAGTCTCTTGGACTAACGACAAACTTTGACATGGCCTAGTGGATTATCACTTTTTACTGAACAAATTGTATTTTAAAATACAATAAATGGCCCTAAAACCATCCTTCCAACCGATTTTCTTTCCCTCTTCGTAGGTACGACCATAGTAGGAAATTCCGACCTCATAAATTCTAATTTTAGGAATTCTAGAAATTTTTGCGGTCACTTCAGGTTCAAAACCAAAACGATTCTCCTTTAAATCCAATGATTGTACAATATCTCTCTTAAAAACTTTGTAACATGTTTCCATGTCTGTTAAATTCAGATTGGTCATGGAATTAGAAAGAAAAGTCAAAAACTTATTCCCGATGGTATGCCAGAAAAACAAAATTCGGTGGGGTTTTCCCCCCATGAAACGGCTGCCATAAACAACATCTGCAAATCCGTCAGCTATGGGTTTAATCAATATATTGTATTCCTGGGGATCATATTCCAAATCAGCATCTTGAATCATGACAATATCCCCTGAGGCCAACTTTATTCCCGTGTGCAATGCTGCTCCTTTTCCCTTATTCACTTCGTGTTTAAAGTACTGAATATTTAGACTAGGGTTGTCAGCATGGTAGCGTTTTACAGCTTCCTCAGTATCATCTTTTGAGCAATCGTTGACTATGATTATCTCCTTTTGGATTTCCCCCAACAACTGCACTTCTTTCACCTTATCCAAAATAAGATGAATGGTCTTTCCCTCATTATAGGCAGGAATTACGATGGATAACTTAGAAACTGTGAACTTTTCCATATTGAACAAAAGAAACAAATATAATGAGTAATTTGGGTTAAGTTTTGGATATTCGCAGCATGAAAACCATTCAACTGCATTTACAACAAGCACATGAATTGTTGGTGAAAGTTTTATCAGATGAAAAATTTTTAAGTGATGTTGAGTCAGCAACCCAACTGATGGTAGGAGCCTTAAAAGAGGAAGGAACTATTTTTTCATGTGGAAATGGCGGTAGCATGTGCGATGCCATGCATTTTGCGGAGGAACTTTCAGGTCGTTACCGCAATGATCGTCCCGCTTATCGGGCCATTAGTATTTCCGATCCTTCTCACATTTCTTGCGTTGGGAACGATTATGGTTTTGATTTTATTTTCAGCAGGTATTTAGAAGGAATCGGCAGAGCAGGTGATGTTTTATTGGCCATTAGCACGAGTGGTAATTCCAAAAATGTATTGGAAGCTGCCAAAAAAGCCAAAGAATTAGGAATAAAAGTAATTGCACTCACTGGAAAAGATGGCGGTCACATTGTTCAGCATGCTGACATCAGTATCATTGTTCCTTGGTTTGAATATGCAGATAGAATCCAAGAGATTCACATCAAAGTCATCCACGCTTTGATAGATGGTATTGAGCGGGGATTAAAATAAATATTGTTTTTAAACACAAAAAAAGCCGTATCACAGATACAGCCTTTTTTTGATTCGTATTGTCTTCTTGAACAACAATGCCCTATCCTTGAAACAAAACCCATTGAACAGTTCCCCAGGCTGAAAGCATTACACAGCTATGAACTGGATGCACACGGACTGGTACTAATTCAATTCAACCTGATTGTTAAAGTTGTCTCGATGTTTTTAAGCCTTTCTAATGCTTCAGGATTGATTGCGTTATTTGTATCGTTACAATCGCTAGGTCAGATCGATCTTAAAAAATAATGATTGTTAGAACTTTTCTATCCAACTTAGATATTGATTGTTGGATATTTTAAGTCTTTCCTTGGTAAAATCTAAATCCCCTAAACTATTCATCGGCACCAAATGTATGTGTGCATGCGGAACTTCGAGCCCAATCACCGCCATACCAACTTTTTTACAAGGAAAATGTTTCTTCAATTTGACCGCAACATGCTTAGCAAATTTGACTAATTCAGCCAAAGCCTCATCATCCATATCCCACAAATAATCTTCTTCAACCTTTGGAATCACCAATACATGCCCTTCAGCAATTGGCTGTATGTCAAAAAAGGCCAAATGAGAAGAGTCTTCAGCAACTTTATAACAGGGAATTTCCCCCGATACAATCTTGGAAAATATAGTAGCCATTATCGATTAATATCCAAAACTTCAAAATCAATCAGACCAGCAGGGATTTGAACTTTAGCAATGTCCCCTACCTTTTTACCCAACAATCCTTTTCCTATTGGTGAATCCACGCTAATTTTCTTCTCAGCCAAGTTTGCTTCATTTTCAGCCACTAGGGTATACTCAACAACTGCATTGTTCTTTAGATTCTTAATCTTGACGCGTGAAAGAATGTAAACTTTTGAATTATCTACTTGCGTCTCGTCTATTAATCTTGCGTTGGCTGCCAGATCTTCCATCTTTGCTATGCGCGCCTCCAATAAACCTTGGGCTTCTTTGGCTGCATCATACTCAGCATTCTCAGACAGATCACCTTTATCCCGAGCCTCTGCTATTTGCTGACTGATCTTTGGTCGCTCAACTGTTTTCAAATTGTGCAACTCATCTTTGAGTTTCTTCAATCCCTCTGCTGTGTAGTACGCTATGGCCATGGCTCGATTGTTTTAGAAACAAAAGAAACCCCGAGAGGTTTCTGTTACAAAGATATGTTTTTTTTTAATTACAAAGTCAAATGCAATCCCATACTATGAACTCCATTAAATGGA
>CANNHA010000104.1 GCA_947504275.1 Flavobacteriales bacterium | reverse complement strand
CCA
The DNA here is from genome assembly GCA_947504275.1 of Flavobacteriales bacterium. Classification (GTDB taxonomy): domain Bacteria; phylum Bacteroidota; class Bacteroidia; order Flavobacteriales_D; family Sanyastnellaceae; genus CAMCTV01. The sequence continues at coordinate 8,504 of CANNHA010000104.1, read as the reverse complement.
TTGGCCTGTAAGGTGCCACTTCCTGCCTGCAACACAACAACATTCTCCGCTCCAAAAATGGTTGGGGTAGCGTAAGAAATACCTTGGGCATTTATCGTTGCTGGCGTTGCACCCGTTGACGCTATTGAAACGTTGCCAATGAATTGGCCCGTGGCTGAACCTGTCATTCTAATTTGAACATTGGTAGCCGTAACTATTCCAGAAGTTGGTGCAATATTTAAAATACCACTCCAAGTATTTCCATCCAAGCTCAACTCATAACCAGTGTGAGCAGTCAATACAACGTCGTTTGTCAAATTAACGCCTGAAACCGAAAAAGTTTGCGCGGTGGAAGGTGTTCCCGTCTGAGTCAAAAAACCACCTAATGTTCCAGAAGCTGATACTGATGGGAAACTTGGAATACCGCGAACAGTAAAATCATCGATTCGATAATTTCCTGAGGTGTTGGTGCGGGTAAAAGTAAATCTGAAACGCAAATCCGCGATATCTCCAGCATTGGCGACATTCAACCATGTTCCACTATTGATCACACTCCAAGTTGTTGTTGCCGCAGATGCGGAGTAAGTGATAGGACTCCATGTGGTTCCATTATCAGTTGAATACTCAAATGCGACGGTTCCAGTATATGAAGATGTTTTGCGATGAGCAAACAATACTTGAACATTGGAATAACCTGTTGTATTGATTACACCTGACACGGTGGCTGTTGCAGATCCTGCTACTGGAGTTGGGGGTGCCGCACCATCACATAAATTAGCTCCTGCCGAAAAGGAAATTGGAGAAGTATATGTACTAGAGGTTGACCCTGTTGACAAGGACAGATTCACCGGATTAGCTCCACCGACAAGCCATCCTGCTTGAATACTCGCAGTAGTAACAGCGGCAGAACCAAAATTGGTGCTGTAAATAACTGTCTGTGATAACGCAACCGTTGTTATAAGAAACAACGAAAAAATAAACATTAACTTCTTCATATTGATTTTGTTGATTATAGGAGAATAACGAGAACAAAATTAAAATTTTTCACTATGCACAGAGATGATTTTCCGTAAATGAATTGTAAAGATTTTAACTTGCTCTCAATCCTTTTGTTAATTCAATGTTAACAGGTTAAAGATGAATGACCTTCATCCTCTTTCGACTTCCATTTTGTTCCACTTCAAGAAAATAAACTCCTGAGATCCAATCATGTGAGTCAACGGTCCAAACATTAGCATTTTTTCTCCAATGAACATCTTTTGTTTTCCCCAATTGGTCATAGATCACAATGTTCGAAAATCCACTTGCCACCGAGACCGTTAATTCATCGTTGAAAGGATTGGGAAAAGGTGTTATATTGCTACCTTGCTCCTCCAATCCTATTCCGTCGTTGGCATAAACCACAAAATCATCTATGCGATATGTACCAGATGTAGTAGCCCCATCACCCTCGATATGTATGACCCATTTGAAACGCAACAATGGCTGATTAGTTGCCATTGAAGGCAAAAGAATTGATTGATCCAAGTTTACCCAACCCCATAATGAATTGGCATCATTGTCTTCAAAGGGGAGTTCATTCCAAGATAATCCTCCGTCAATAGAAAAACTAAACAAGGGCGGAGTACTTCCTGAAACCAAAAAATTATTGGAAACCCGTGAGCCAAATTTTACAGATAACTCACCATAGCCACTGGCATTAATGTTTGGGCTCAATAATGTGTAATCCCCACTTACATTCTCATCGTTTCTAATAACCACATTGTTGCCTGCGCTTGCTCCCGCATATCCCGAAGAATTGGTGCTATCCACACGCCAACCTGTACTCCCTGCATCCATTGCTATCGTCCAACCTGCAGGCAATGAAGGGGCAGTAACTTGGTCAAAATTTTCTGACCAAAAGGGACTTTGGGCCACCACATTCATGTTAATCAATGCACAAAAAGAAATGAAAGCATTACGCATACATTAAAATTTAAATTGCCACCCAATACGCAACTGATCATCTGTCCACGGCTCCGCTCCGGAAACTGAGACATCCGACAGCCGCTTGAAATAATGCATTTTTATTACCGAATTAAATCCATCTAAACAAAAATCTACTCCACCAGATACATTGTTTCTCGCATTACCACTGAGCAAATCGGAAGGATCAAAATGATCATACCTTATGGCCAAAAGCGTTTTCATCTTTTTGAAATAATAGTTGGACATCAAGTAATAGCCATTGGCATTGTAATAATCTGTTGGTTTTCCGTACAAAATTGATCTATCATTTGGGGTAATATTATAACGCACATACTCCCCAATCAAGGTAAAACCTTTGTACATAAAAGTAAAATCCGTCTCATAGGATCTTTTTCTTCCGTCAACTGTCAAAAGCGGATAATCTGTACCTGTGGTTTCACTCTTCTCAGAATACATCATACTGCATCCCCAACTTACAGAAGGCAATGGCAAATGATCCGTATCCATTTCTGAATCCTTAGGTTTTGCTGGATAGCTGGCCTCCATTCTTCCGGCGTACAAATACTTACCGCTATCATCATTGTCTCCTACAATTGAAGCCATGCCCAACCCTGTATAAACGCCTCCAAAGAAATTCAATCTTTTATTAAAAAAGTTCTTCTCCACAGTGAAACCTGCATCACGTCTATTAAAAGTCTTTCCGCGGACCATTTCAGGACGTTGCATGAATGGCGATTTGGACATGGGGTTTAATGAAGATCTTGAAAAAGGCACTTTATCATAACCGACTTTGACATTAAAATGATCTTGCCTTGTGCGCCATTCAATGGTACTTTGCATCAGCAATTCATCCGACACTTCTGCATCATAAATTGCGGGAAAATTCAACTGGATTTCATAATGAATATGTTTCTTGGACATCCCATCAAATCGAATCACAGCAAAATCCATGTTGAATCGGTTCTTCTTGAATGTATCTGAGTTTTCAGGATAAAAACGATGATTAAAAAAGGGCAAAATCATCCCTGAAGTTTGCAGAACCTTGTCACCAGCCGCAGTTGTAAATTGAGAAAAACCCAAAGACTGAAAACAAAAAGTAAACATCAAAAAATACAATTGTTTTTTCATCTTACTTCAGTTTTACGATCCTTTTCATATCATCACTGCATACAATCCACTCGTTATGCAACCAAACAAAACCTTCTGGATTTATAAGTGGAATTTTAATCTGGTTTTTGATTGCCTTGGTTGTCCAGTCTAACTCATATATGGCAGCATCCTCGTCAGATAAAACAAATACATTATTATTGTACCAACCAATAGAACTCACTTCATCAATACCGTCTATTTGAAATTGGTTAATGATCTGAAAGTCTCTATTGACTTCATAAAAAATACAAGGATCCTTTTCTGTTACCAATAAAAATGTTTTGGTCTTTGACAGAAAAGTCATGGCTTCTATCCCTTCATTTCGACCTCCGCCGTGTTTAAAGGGGATTGTTCTCACCACATTTTTTGTCTTTGTATCATAAACCAATATTCTTTGATACGTTTCTTCGCTGATATACAAAAACTCACCATCAGTGGTTATGGCTTCTAGGTCAAAATCACTGACCGATGGTAATGCTTCCCAATGAACAAGGTCCTTAGATTCATATACAAAGGCCTTATTACCGCAAGCATACCATGTATCATTAAAATACAACAAGTCAGAAGGCTCATTGAGGCCAATAGGATTAATTTTTTGTACAACCTTTAATTCCTGCGCAAAGAGAAAATCTCCCTGAAACAAAAGCAGAATCAAAAGAATCGAAAAAAATAAAGCCCTCTTCATTATGGAAGATTGGGAAGTTCCAATGAAGGATTACCCGATACAATCCAATTGGTAGACCCATCTGGATAGCGTGCTTGCGATGTACTTGCTGATTGTTGGGTGTATGTAAATTCGTCTACTGCTATACGTGCTGCTCCAGCTTTGCTATAATACAAACCAATGTCCTCACCTCCAGATGACAATTTGAACGATGCATGCAATTGTGTAATAGTAGTATCCATGTCGTCGCACCAAATTACCAAAAATCCTTTTGGAGAAATAAATGTATCAGGCATAACCCACTTGTCATACCAACCCACAGAATCGGTCAATGTCCATTCTCCGTTTTTGAAAAATATGGTGTCATTGGTTGTATTGTATAGCTCCAACCAATCACTTGTTGAACCTATTGAATCCAACTCGTTACCAAAGGTTGAACCCACGGTAACAAATTCATTGACGCGAATCGTACCTGGCAAAATATTACTCGCATCTCCTATCGGCGCAGTGGTATCGGGCGTTTCAAACTCCCTATCAGGCTTACAACCAAAAAAAATTGTCAAACCTGCGACTAAGCAAAACATTATCCTCATGTTCAAATTTAAACTGTTCTGAATCAACATTGCGTTAGCCCAACTTTAAACTTCAAAAAAGAAATTCAGTCACATCTTCTCAATTGTAAATATCCCAATATTTTAATGTTACATCTAAGTTAAATATGGCAAATTTACAGCGATAATTCTCTTCAATTTTAACAATGGGTTAAAGTTGATTTTGCATCAACTTGGTTATTTTGTTGCCACCATGCAAAAAATCGTCGCTCTTATTTTGTTGGCTTTGGTCCAAATGAATATGTCCATTGCTCAGTCTATCATTCTTGATGAAAATATTGAATCAACACCCTTTGAATCCCTTCCTTCAGGGTGGGAAACCACATTCAATGGAAACTTTGGATTTCGTTGTGATTCAACCAACAGCTCAACGGGATACAACGGGGCAAGCGGTTTGAACAACATCATGATTCGCAATTCTGATTGGAGTGGAAGTTACACTTTGTATTCTCCCATTTTAAATACCCAAGGACTGAACAACATTTCCATTTTATGGGCATCTCGGGTTTCGAATAATTTTTTCAGTACAGGAAGTCAATCTCCCATATTGTCTTATACAACAAACGGTTCAGATTGGATTCCATTGGACTATATTGAAAATGAAAACAATTCTCTTTGGGATTGGGTAAATCTTGGCGTTCCAATATTGCTTCCTGCAGACGCCGCAAACAGCAGCTATTTACGGTTTAAATGGGAAGTACAAATCCTCAATGGAACCAATGGCACATACCGCATGGATGATTTTTCTATCACAGGTTTAACCCCCTTCATGCAAACGGTCACTTTGTCTGTTGACATGAGCCAACAAATAATCAACCCCGCTGGTGTTTTTTTTCAGAGTAACCTCAATAACTGGAGTCTTTCTCCAGCCAATTTTATTGGTGGAAACATTTTTCAAGTTGATTTAACAGCTAACATTGGCGATGTTATTTACTATCGATTTGTAAACGGACCCATTAACGCTTTAGCAGAAACATTGCCTTCTTCTTGCGCTAGTTTATACAACAACAATGAAGTCAGATCATACACAATCAATGCCATAGACAACAATGTCAGCCCGGTTTGCTTTGGAGAATGTTCTGCGTGCATTCCGATAGTTGTTTCCATATACGGCTGTCTTGATCCCGCTGCCTGCAACTTCAATCCCAGTGCAAATACCGACGACCAAACCTGTCTTTATTCAGGTCAAAGTTGTAACGACAACAATAGCATTACGGAGAACGACATCATCAACACTGAATGTTGGTGCAGTGGATCACTTGCTGGTGGTCAGTGTTCAGAGTTGATGATTAGTGAATATGTTGAAGGATTGGGAAACAATAAAGCCATTGAAATATACAACCCAACCAATGAAACAATAGATCTATCCAACTATGGACTGGTTAGGTATAGCAATGGAAATAGCACGCCCGGAGACATCAGTTTTTTAAATGGAGCCAGCATAGAAGGACATGAAACGTTTGTGGTTGTTATTGATAAAAGAGATCCCAACGGAGCAGGGCTCGAAGCGCCTATCTTTCCTGAGCTTGAAGTCTTAGCAGATACATTTATTAATCCCTTAAGCACTGGTGGTTCATGGCCCATGTACTTCTCTGGGAACGACGCTATCGCTTTGGTAAAAGATGGAGGTGCGACGCAAGTTGATCTCTTTGGGAAGATTGGTGAAGGATCAGGATTTGGAGGATGGAATGCTTATGGAACGAGCATCATTGGACAGACGCTCTTCATCTCAGAAAATCATACCTTAAAAAGAAAATACAACGTGGTTAACGGTGTCACGGCCAACCCCTCTGCATTTGATATCTTAACTGAATACGACTCCTTGCCGAACAATACATTTATCCAATTGGGTGAGCATGATTGTTTGTGTAATATTGAACCCATTCCGGGTTGCACGAGCCCAAGCGCCTGCAACTACAATGCTGAGGCCAATCTCAATAATGGTTCCTGCCTATTCTTGAATGCGCCCTGTGATGATAATGAATCCACAACGGTAAACGATATCATTCAAGCGGACTGTTCTTGTTTGGGGACCCTGTACATTACAGGATGCACCAATCCGTTGGCGTGTAATTTTGTATCTGATGCCAATATAGAAGATGGAAGCTGTTTGATTATTGGAAATGATTGTAATGATCTAAACAACAATACCATCAACGACATTGTTGGCAATTCATGCTTGTGTACTGGCGAATTTATTGTTGAAGGCTGCACCAATCCCTTGGCTTGCAATTTTGTTCCCAATGCCAATATCGATGACGGTACATGTTTCATTATCAATAGCGGATGCTCTGACAATAATCCAAATACGGTGAATGATATCGTTACTTTTGACTGTGTCTGTGTTGGAGAAGAGGTAACGGTGTGTCCTGGTTTGGCCATTTTATCAGAAGTAAGTAGTCTCAATTGTGCCAATGACACATTGGGCGGGGTTTCTATTGATGCCTTTAGTCCATATATACCACTTCAATTCCAATGGAGTGATGGATCAACTGATGAAAATCTTGAGAATGTGGGTCCAGGCTGGTATGGTTTATCTATCACCGACAGTTCGGGTTGCGTCTCCACTTTTGATTTTGAAATTGTAGCCTCCAATGCCAATCCTATTCTTATCAACTTGATTGACTTACAACACAACCAATGTTTTGGTTATGCTGATGGAAGTGTACACATTGATGTGCAAGGAGGAAGTGGTTTATTTTATTTGCAATGGAATACCTTTCCCATATTCACCACAGCTTCCATCGATGGGTTAGCTGCAGGAAACTACACAGCTAGCATTACCGATACCGATGGTTGTAATTCATCTGCCACATTCACCATTGAACAACCCAACGGCACTTATCCCGCCATTACAGGGGAAGACGAAGTGGATAATTTCACATCTGCATCTTACAATATTTCATCAAACGGTACAATTACTTGGTCTGTTAACGGTGGTGTAATTATTTCCGGACAACAAAGCCAAAATATTCAAGTTCAGTGGGGAAGCAATACGGTTGGGCAAATCTATGTTCAGGTAACGGATAGTGCAGGATGCACCGTCTATGGACAACAGCAGGTTGTGATTGGAACAGTTGATATGAACACTATAGAAAACGCTCCTTTCACTTTATTCCCCAATCCAGCCAATAACAAATTGTATTTTTCCTCTGATGATCAATTAAAGTGGATTAAAATATACAATCAAACAGGGGCTATGATTCACCAACAAAATAGCCAAGAAGCAATTGATTGTTCTTCATGGACTATGGGAATGTATGTTGTTGAAATTGCAACCAACAAAAATATACACAATCATAAAGTAATTATCCTTCATTAAGGAAAAAGCCCTGAGTAAGGGCTTTCTTTAATTTATTGTCTTATTGTACAATCATACTTGCCACAACGAATGGTTTTCAATTCTCCATTCAGGATCTCTTTAATACATTAACCATCGGCAAAGCAAAGTCCAAGAGTGGACCGGATGACGACCGCAGACACCATAACTTTCACGTTCAACGGACCTCCCCATTGTCCTGAGCTGATTGTTTGTCGTTTGGTTAAGATGGTTTAAAATGTTTGCGTTATTGTTTAATCCAACGCTGATGTTGCTCAGAACCAGATCCGGCTATCGAAATCCAATAAAGCCCTGACTTCAAATTTGCCAAGTTCAATGAAACCATCGTCTGCTCCTCTCCGTTGGATTCCCATTGCTCCACCAATCTTCCTAATGCATCTCGCACTGTAATCACTTGAAGTGTAGCGTCTTCTGCATTGCTGATAACACTCACTTGTCCATCCACACTCGGATTGGGATATACCAAGTATTTGGCATCCATGTTCCACTCATCCAATTCGGAACCTTCCCATATTGGAGCTGCTGCAAAACTTCCCTTGAACTTCAAACATTGCTCATCCGTTCCATAATCACCATGAACATCATTTGGGAACACCGGACGAACCTTCACTCGCCACTCTGAGCCAGGTAAAAATCCATATGCGGCCAATGTGTAAATGTCTCGTGAACCATTGGGTCCATATTGCTCAATAATCACAGGGTTTCCGTTAACCAAATACGGCTGGCCATTTAAATACTGTTGAAAACGCCATTGGTATTTCACAGCTCCACATATCCAACGATCAGCGCGCAT
>CANNHA010000103.1 GCA_947504275.1 Flavobacteriales bacterium | reverse complement strand
TAGATGAAGTGGGTGTAGTATATCAAAAATTGACGGCTGAGCTGGGTCAGATTGTGGCATTTATTAAGTTAAGTGATGCCAAGGTGAACGAGGATTTTTTATTAGGAAAAATCAAGGAAATTTTGCCACAGTACATGGTTCCAAGGATACAACGAATACTGCATGTTTTGCCTAAAAACCAGAACGGGAAAATTGATAGAAACCAATTGAAACAGCTCTTATGAAAAAACCATTGATCATTTTTGGTACCGGGAAAATTGCTGACGTAATTTTTTACTATGCTACAGAAGAATGTGGATTGGATGTGGAGGCTTTTGTCGTGGATCCACCTTTTGTGGGAAATGGAGAGTGTAAAGGACGCCCCGTGATTCCGCTAGATCAACTGAAATCAAAATATCCTCCTGAGAAATTTGATGCTTTTGTAGCCATTGGATATCATCAACTGAATCAGTTGCGTGCTCAAAAGTGTATTGAAATTAGGAATCTTGGATATCAATTGATATCAATTGTTTCTCCTTCTGCAAACACTCCCAAAGACTTGATTCATGGAGTCAATTGTTTTATAATGCCGCCTTGTGAAATTCATCCTTGTGTAAAATTGGGTGAAAATGTATTTGTTTGGGGGGGAGCAATGATAGCCCACCATTGTGAAATAGGAGACAATTGTTGGATCACCAGTTCTGCGCAGATAGGCGGTGCATCAAGCATTGGTGCAAACACTTTCTTGGCTTTGAATGCAACAGTCAGTCATGGTGTCAAAATTGGAAAGTCTTGTTTCTTAGGTGCAAATACTCTTGTAACTAAAGATTTACTTGATACGCAAGTAGTGATTTCAGAATCTTCTAAGCCGATAAAATTGAATAGTACTCAGTTTTTAAAGTTCTCTTCATTTTCTAACTTGTAATCAGTAGTTATGAAAAGTACTTTTCCCATTATCCAATCAGTGCTGGAAGGGAAAACTTTGGGAAAAGTAATTAATCTAAGTCCGCAGGACACTTTGATTTTTCATTCGTCAGGCTTTGCAGAGCTATTCTTGACATGTGAAATGGACCAAATAGATTGGGTTGCGTTTTTAGGACAGAATGTCTTGCCTCAGTATTTTCATTTGTATGATTTTCAGCCAGGTTTAATTGATAGTATACTTCATTCCAGTCCCAATTGGAATTTACTTCTTCGTAAACGATTGAAGGGTATTCATGACTGTGAAATTATACCACGGTCTTTGCCGGAGCAATATGTGATGATCGATGCCAGAGATATTACAGAAGCGGATTTTAACAAGATTCCTCAAGCCTTATATCAGAAATTTTATCCAGATATTAAGTCATTTAAAGAACATTCATGGGCAAAGATTTTATTCAATCAAGATTTTGAATTTTGCGCTATTTGTTATGCTGCTGCCTGGGGCAATGCAATAGCGGAGATTGATGTGTATACTGAAAGTCAGCACCGTGAAAAGGGTTTTGCAGAACTAGTAGTGAATGCATTTATTTCAGAATTGAGACTTCATGGAAGATGTGCCAATTGGGATTGTTTTTTGGATAACTTTGGCTCGGTGGCATTGGCTAAAAAATGTGGGTTTAATTTGAAACAAGAATATTGGATGTTATCAGTTTATAAAATCGATGAAGAAGTTTAATTGGAAAAAAATGGGCCGGATTTTCAATCCACTTTCGATGGAAAGGCCTCTTTGGGGGGTTGAGTTTGCTTTGGCTCCAAGTACATTGATTTTAGAGGACCGTGTTCGAGTATTTTTTAGTTGCCGTTCTCAAAGAGATCAAAATCAAGAGCAAGTTTCGTATTCTTCATATATTGACTTGAACCCTGATAATTTATTGAATATTATAGGGATATCAGATAAACCCATTGCCGAGTTAGGTGAGTTAGGATCTTTTGATGAGTTTGGTATAGTAATGACATCGGTGATAAGTTGGCAAGATGTTGTTTACGCATATTACATAGGATGGTCAAGAATGCGCTCAGTTCCTTATGCTACAAGTATCGGAATGCTTAGAAGTTTTAATCAAGGTGCAGACTTTGAAAGAATTGGCAAAGGAGGACCAATTATTACGTCAAGTTTAAACTCTCCAATGCGGGAGCATGCTTGTCCTATCGTAAGAAGATTTAACGATCAGTTCTATATGTGGCATATGGCCGGAATAAAATGGATAAAGGATGATATGACCGGAAAAATTGAGCCTCAATATCAAATCACTTATTCCATATCTGGAGATGCCATCAATTGGACACCGATGGATAGATTTGTTATTGAACCTTTAACAGAAGATGAGTGCCAAACAACACCCAACGTATTTTACAAGGATGGCGTATATCACATGTTTTTTAGTTATCGTCGCGCTTTGGATTTTCGAGACAATATAGATCGTAGTTATAGGATTGGGTATGCCTACTCAGAGGATTTGGTTCATTGGACCAGAGAGGACAGTTGCGCAGGTATTGATGTAAGTGCTGATGGCTGGGATTCAGAAATGATTTGTTACCCACATATTTTTGAATTAAATGGCCAGTGGATTATGCTTTATAATGGAAATAATTTTGGTAAAGAAGGTTTTGGATATGCAATTTTAGAAAGTTAGAATATATGAATAAGAGACAGCACTTAGGAGAATTTGAGTACATCAAGTTTGATGAAAGAAGAGACAAATACTATGAAACCCTTCAAACCATGAAAGAAATGGAAATTCCATTTCAGGATTTGGTAGAGAATTTTACTTGTTTTACTGGTCATATGAGTTTGTCTAGGTATTTAGCGCTTTATGAATTGTATAAGCAGACTCTTGGCGTGGCTGGTCACATTGCTGAAGTTGGGACATTCAAGGGGGCATCCTTCTTTCTTTTTGCCAAACTATTAAAGATTTTCGAACCAGAATCTCTTACTCAAGTGCATGGATTTGATTGGTTTCAAGGAATGAATACAGACCATGAAGTGGTTCAGAAAGTTGATTCAGGCACCTACAAGGCAGATGAGGCCACTATTAGAAAATTAATTGATGTGCAGCATCTAAATAATTTGGCTTTTCTCCACAAAATGGATGTTACCAAGGATCTAGAGGGTTTTTTGAAAAAGCACCAACATCTCCAGTTTAAGATTGTTTTCTTGGATGCAGGTATTTACGAAGTTGTGAAAACGGTGCTTCCTTTATTCTGGGAAAGATTGACACCTGGCGGAATTTTAATTCTTGATCAATACAATCATGAAACATCTCCTGGGGAAACTATTGCTGTAAGGGAGATTTTACCTAACGCAGAAGTCAGAACATTGCCTTTTACCTGGATGCCTACGGCTTATATTGTAAAAAAGTAATTATTGAGTGATTTGAATGACCAATGTAAACCTTTGGTTGCTGTTTTTATGGTTACTTACAACCATGAAAAATATTTGGATCAAGCCATTCAATCGGTAATAAATCAAAGGGCGGACTTTAAATTTAAACTTTTTATAGGAGAGGATAAGTCTACTGACTCTTCAATAACCATCTGTAGAAAGTATGAAAAAGAATTCCCTGAAATTGTTCATGTTATTTCTTCAGATACAAATATTGGTATATATAGAAATGCTGGTCGTGTTTTCGAAGCTTGCATAGCTTCGGGTGCTAAGTATATCGCGCTGTTGGAAGGGGATGATTATTGGATTTCCAACGATAAATTACAACGACAAATTGAATATCTGGAGCAGCATGATGATTGCGCTGGCTCATATCACAATACGGACTTTCTTTATAAAAACGGGGCTCGGAAATCAATGTTTAAAAGACTTCCAGATTTGATGCAATTGGATGATGTGATATCCAAGTATTCTCCTTTTCATACTACATCATTTGTTTTCAGAGCTAAACATTTTTGTAGACCCACTTGGTTCAAAGAAATTCATAGTGTGGATTTGGCCATGTACATGTGGCATGCGCAGTTTGGTTATTTCAAAGGATTCAATGAAACTTGGAGCCTATACCGCATCCACGATTCAGGAATGACAGCTGGGAAAGACCACAATGAATATTTTCATCAAAAGCGATTGATGCTCTATCAGATGATGAACGGAAAAATCGTACAACCTTTTAATGATAAATTGAATGATCTTATTCAATACCATCTTTCCCAAATGGGCTCATTAAAGGCAAAGGAGATGAAAAAGATTTTGTTCTTTGATACAAAAGAGGATTTTGAATCCCAAATACTAAAGATGAATATTGAAGCTGAAATTCTTCCCTTTCACCTCAAGAATGGAATATACAATGGGTTTTTCAGCAGCTTTAAATTGACGTCAATAAAATGGTTCAATGCCATTCAACTGCGCTGGCAATACAGAAAGCATTGGCCTCAAATAAAGGCTGTTGTATTTCTTTCCCGTCAAGATGCCGATGAATTTAATTTGATTTTTCCATTGTTGAAGTTGCCCTACCTTATTGTCGATGAGATGGATACAGCTGTTCATTCGACCAGTAATATCAATACTGAACTATTGAACCTTTGATTTGATAAATTTGGTCCATGAAGAAAATTGCACTTTTCACTCCTTCCAAGCATTCGTATTCAGAGACCTTTATACAGTTGCACATTGAAGGATTAGACAGTGTGATGTGGGTTTATCATGATGGGGAGCAACCTACAAAGTGCAATGATGTCTCTTTTCCAAAACTATCCAAATGGTCGATTCGATTGTACAATTGGAGATACGGTAAGAAATGGGGATGGGAGCAGTGGAGTTTGTTCCGATCCTTGCAAAGGAATAATCCTAATTTGGTTTATATAGAATACGGTACTACTGCGGTAGCCAATGCCGATGTGATTGAATTGTTAAAAATTCCTATGGTCATCAACTTCCATGGTTTTGATCTTTCAGTCTATGAAATCTTGAAGAGACATCAGCAGAAATATGAGGAGTTGTTTCAGAATACAACCACTCGTTATGTAGTGGTTTCAAGAAAGATGCAAAATCGCATTATTCAAATGGGCGCTAGGCCTGAAGCCATTTTGTATTCCCCATGCGGTGCCAATTTTGAGTACCAACATGTTTCTCCCAAATCTGAAGGAAAACAATTTGTTATGCTGGGCCGCATGGTTGAGAAAAAATCACCATTGTCCACCATCAAAGCTTTTCATCAGGTATTTCTTCAAGATCCTCTGGTAAAGTTGTCAGTGATTGGTACAGGACCTTTGCTCGCTATTTGTCAGGATTATGTTACCCAGCATGATTTGTCTGATGCTGTTCATTTTCATGGTGTTTTGAATCGCGAAGCAATAAAGCAAGTTTTTTCCGAAAGTTGTTGTTTTGTACAACATTCAGTGGTTGCAGAGAACGGTGATGAAGAAGGAACTCCAGTAGCGGTTATGGAAGCTATGTTGGCTGGATTGGTTGTTGTATCAACTCAACACGCTGGTATTGCTGACATCGTTCAAGAAAACTGTGGGTATTTGGTGGATGAACATGACATTGAAGGCATGGCAAATGCAATGTTGGAATCTATCAATCATTTGGATGTTTCATTAGAAATGACCAAGAGCGCCAAACAATACATATTATCCAACCATACATCTGATATTCACCTTCAGGAAATCAATTCGTTTTTAAGATGACCACGTTGAGCTCTATAGCTGTTGTAGTTCCAGTTCATAATCGAAAGGATGAGCTCATTCGTGCATTGCGTTCTGTTTATCACCAGTCAGTACCCGTGGATGAAGTTTGGGTGATGGATGATGCTTCTGATGTGGAGCTTTTTCCGTTGGAACAATTCAAGGATTGGAGCGCTTTGCATTACTGCAGACTGGAATCAAAGTTCAATGCCAATGTGGCCAGAAACAAAGGCGCCCAAATGTCACAATCTGATTTTATTGCTTTCCTTGATAGCGATGATGAATGGGAAGAGAACTATATCGAGCAATGCAAGTTGCATCTGAAACCAATTGAGGGAGCTTATTTTTCGCAGGCTAAGATTGTTAGGTTGGGTGAAGCCAATCCAAAAAAGTCCAAGGAGTGGAAGGATGGAATGAGCGCCGTGAACTTTTTATTGGACGGTGGTTTTGCACAGACATCTAGTTTTGTTGTCGATAGAAAATCATTTCTCCATGTTCAATTCGATGAACAATTGAAACGCCATCAGGATTTTGATTTTTTTGCTCGTTATGCCGCCAAGTACACATGGTTCCAATTGCCCGTTTGTTCTGTGTTGGTGCATTGGGAGGAGAATAGAAAGGTTACCCGAGACGCCCAATCAGAGATGTTGTTCATTGAGCGCTTTGTGGATGAAATAGAGCCAAAAGTATTGAAGCGTTATTTGCGCATGCAGTACGATTATTTTTATGAAAACGGTACTCCAGGTGATTATCACCTTCATCAATCTTTGGTTCCAAGGATAGTTGTACTGCTTGCTTTTTCAGAGTACAAGTCTTTTTTCAAAGAGCAAAGCGTTTTGTATTTGAATACAATTGGTTTGTTAAGTTATTTACTGCTACGGCTAAAAAGTAAACTCTAGTTGCATATCTGCACGCGTGATCGGGGCTGTTCTCTCAAGTGGTTGATCCAATTGCCTTTCTATTTTTATCGCCCATCTCCAGGATTGATATTGGTATTGAGCAATGAGAAAGGTTCGCTTACCCTTTCCGCTATAGGCTGGTATGCTCATTCCACCTTTTAATTCCCTGTCCATCATGTAGATTCTCAAATCCCAATCGGGGATGGCAAAGAAGATTTGCCTAATTACAATTTGCCAGGGTTTGTTCATCGGTTTCCAGTCGTATTCAATGGCACTGAGCCAACCTACTGAATGATGAAGAATGTGTTGTTCTATACGACAATGGGCTTTGCTGTTTTCATCTATTTTCCATTGCCCATCGCATCTCAACTGGTGAGACATTTCTGAATTTTTTCGCACTTGATACCGCAGGTAAAAGACGTGGTACCTTGTTGGTGTATAATCCACTTGTGTGCGCAGTGTTTGTTCCTTTTCATGAACACTTTCCCAGATCCCTTTGCCGTTTTCTTGGTCAACAGAAATAAGGCCTTTCCATTTTTTATGAAAGAAGATTTGATGCACATAGGTTATTTTTTCCTCAATCAAAATTGGTGATTGGTCCACTTGGTAAGATAGGCGCATCCACTGATTTTTTAATACCGGTTGTATCCAATGGGCAAGGATTTTTAACTGATTATTTTGCCAACTCGCCTCTGCTTGTAAAATGCTTTTATCCAATGACCAGGATGCATTTAGAGCCTGGCAGATCTTACTTTTATCCATTGTATTGTTAGCGTAATAATGGTATTGAATGTTGAACTTTTTCCTCACCCAGTCAGCGGCTAACCAATGTTGTTCAGTTTTTTTTTGAGTCAGCTTTGTGTTCAAATCAGTGGCTATTTTCAGGGTGATGGATTTGAATGTTGTTGAAAAGGCTGCGCCTCGCCAATGCCGATTAGGAATGCTTGAAGTATATGGAACAAAATGTTGCTCTTTGGCCATTAACGGAGCTACATTCCAAGCAGTTGAATTCATGAGATTATTGCTAAAGAGCAAGTGTAATGGTGTTTGCGGCAAATAATCACCGAAGATGATGTGAGAATTTTTCCGTTTCAGCTGCACAAATCCAGAGGTGAGAATTTCTTTTTCATTGTTGTTATTCGATACAAAATGCTGAAATCCCCAGCGAAAACCATTTTCACTTTTTCCTTTATAACGAATATTGTATTGAGGTACAATGTTCGATGTGTCAATTGGATGTGTAAAATCTTTTCCAGTTAAAGTAATGCTCTGATCAACGTACTTGGGTTTCTGCCAGCACGGACCACACAAGAGAGAAGGCATTATACTATCCCATTTTGACATTTCAACCCCCTCTATTCGATACAACTCTTGTAAGTTGGCAATACATCCATATTCATTTCTATAGTTTGATATGGCGATTTGGAGGTCAATGGGCAGTTGTTTGATTTGAAGGGGACTGTTGACGTTGATGGTTGGGCCATTCCAAAGTTCTAATCCATTTTCCTCGGACAATGCTGCGTTGTATTGATCTTCAATCATCGTCGTGTCTTGCAGTTGCGAGAATCCAGATCTGACCATTAAAAGGAAAATGCCATTAATCCATATCGATTTCATATAACTGGGATAAGGAAGGTAAGAAGTAAGGTTGGGTGATCAGGCAGATGTTGGATTGAAGTTTTGTTCGTTTGTTATTTAGTACAATCCAGCATTTTGTATTCGGCCATTGTATTCCCCATGCTATTTCCCATTGTCTGCTGATTATAAGGCGATGTTGCAAGAGAAATTGCGATGGAAGAGATGTAAATTGCCAGAGAACCAATTGCAGTTCGTGCTTTGCGGAGGAATTCAGCACAACTTTGAAGGAGTGATGGGGTGATAGGTCAGCGGATAGGTTGCTGTTGCTCCAGTTCCAATGATGGAGGTATTGAAACTTAAATTTGGTGTGTTGGTATTCAAAACAGAAATTGGATTGCCATTGTTTCCTGATGTTGTTCTCTGGGAAACGTTCATGCAACACAATCAGTTCTTGAGACAAATGGGTG
>CANNHA010000102.1 GCA_947504275.1 Flavobacteriales bacterium | reverse complement strand
TAAAGGGGCGCAAGCCCCTTTTTTCATTTGTATTGCGCACTCAATGTATCTTTGCACCGCATGTTAAAAGGAAAGCTAAACTTCTCTACCATTTTGGCAATCATAACCATTGTAATGATGATGTTTATGTTGGTGTTGGTATTGGCCACACCGCTTATGGATGATGTAGTGTCAGGTTGGTACCGATATGCGTTTGTAGTTGTTGTATTGACTTATACCATCATCAGGGCTAGAAGGCTCATGCTAAAAATAAACGAATGAAAAACTTTGTAGTAATTCTAATGGCCATAATGGTATTGGGTTGCGGTAATTATGATCGCACCAAAGAATCCATTTCAGCTGGTAAACTGAAATTGGGCGTGGATGTATCTTACCAATTGATGATGGAATCGCAAATAGACGTATTTGAAGAGTTCTATGCCAATGCAGATGTTCAAGCGCAATATTTGCCAGAAACTGAAGTCATTAATTTATTGTTGAAGGATAGCATTCAGGCGGCGATTATTAATCGTCGATTGACTGAAGAGGAATTAAAAATGTTTGAATCCAAGAAGCGTTTTCCTGAAATGGTGCGCATTGCAGTAGATGGAGTTGCTTTTATCATCCATCCATCCAACAAGGATACAGTTTTGACGACAGACCAAGTGAAATCCATTATGAATGGACAAGTCAAAAACTGGAGTGATTTGAAGGGAAAAAATGCTCCTATTAATGTAGTATTGGATAACAAAGCATCATGTAATGCAAGATTTATTAGAGAAGAGTTTTTGCGCAATGCGCCAATCCCAGATAATTTTTTTGCTACGGAAAGCAATCAAGAGGTTATTGAGTATGTGGCGTCACATCCTGAAGCGATAGGAGTAATTAGCGTATCATGGATTAGTGATCGAGATGATTCTACATCCTTGTCATTTATGGAAAAAATTAAAGTAGTTGGTGTAATAAATGACAACAATCAAAAGCAAGCTAAATATGCGCGTAAACCTTATCAAGCGTATATTTTTGATCAGTCCTATCCTTACCGCAGAGATGTGTATGCGATAAGAACAGGATTAAAAGAAACCCTTGGCACAGGCTTTGTTTCTCACCTTGCAGGAGAGAAAGGACAATTGATCATTCACAAGATGGGAATGGTTGCAGCCAAGGCTCCAGTTAGAACAATTAAAATCAAACAATAAGTGTTATGAATTACAGGATTAAGTTGGGTACGATGATGGCGGTGTTGTTCGCCATGGTTGTGAAGGTAAATGCGCAAACCGTTGAGTCAGCCGCTTTACTGAAGCGTAATGAGCAATTTGAAAAAGCTTCAGGTGAGTACGGAAAATTGATTGGATTTGGCAATGCTGCCATGGGCAGACAGGAGCCAGATGCTGCCATGAAGTTGTCTACCATTTATTATCAAACAGGGGATAACTACATGAAATGGGCTTTGTCAGAATCTGAGAACGCCTCATTGGTGTTGGAGAAAATGGATAGCGCCATGATGATGTTTGAGAAGGGAGCTCGCATAATGGACGGAAATCCCATGAACCATATTGGTGCTGCTGGAGTTTTGGGCTGGAAAAAGGATGTCGTTGCTATGGACACCAAATTGACTTATGCCAACACACAAGCTTTGGACAAAAAATTGAAATTGACAAAAGAGTTGACTCAAGAGGCTCTTTTAGGAGTTGCGTCTACTTATAGTTCATATGGAAGAAAGGAAGATTTGGCTAAGGCCAATTTGGCGTTGAACGAAGTGCTGAAGCGCAATCCAAAGAACCGTGATTTGTTTGTTGTTTGGGGAGATTATGAGGATGCTGCACGCAAGTATGCGTCAGGTATAGAGGCCAGTAATTTGAGTAAAGCCATTGAGCAGTACAACAAGGCCATGACAATCGATCCTTTGAATGTTATTGCAGTGTTGAAGAAAGGGGTATTGTACAAGCAAGTAGAGAACTGGGATAAGGCCCTAGAGTTTTACAATGAGGCCATCAAGATCGAGCCTAATTTTGCTCCAGCTTACAGAGAGAAGGCTGAGTTGCTAAAGTCTGCTCAACGTTTTTCTCAAGCAGTTGAGGCTTATGATTCTTATTTGAAATTGAATAATAGTTGCAGTGCTTCTCAACGTTACTCTACATTTTTGTTCTTGGCCAAAGATTATGCTAAGGCTATGATGGAGTTGGAGCGCACGTTACCATGTAATCCAAACAATGCCGTTATGTATCGTGTATTGGCTTATACATGTTTGGAGACAGGTGACTATGCCAAAGGTTTGCAGAATATTGATGCTTTCTTTACAAAAGTTCAGGATACCAAGTACATTACCGGAGCGGATTACGCTGTAAAAGGAAAGTTGCTGAATGCATTGGGACAAGACAGTTTGGGAATTGCCATGATCGCCAAAGGAATGGAAGTGGATACCACTTATAAGTCAGGTTATGATGAGATCATTGAGTTGTATAAGAAGGCAAAGAAGTTTGATAAGGTTGCTCAGTGGTCAGAGAAGAAGATTAAGCGTTTGGGTGGAAAGCCATTGGATTATTTCAACTGGGCTCAAAATTTATATTTGTCTAAAAACTACATGAGAGCGGATTCAGTATTTGCAACAGTAGAAGAGCAGTATTTTGAAGCTACTTTGATGCGTGCAAAAGCCAACAACCGTATGGAAGTTGCTGAAGATTTCAAAGGTTTGGGTAAGCCACACTTTGAACGATACATCACTCGTATTGCAGAAGCGGAGGTGAATATCCCGGGAACCATAGAGAAGAGCAAGAAAGGTCTTGCTGAAGCTTATGATTACTTAGGGGTTTATTACGCTAGAAACAATGATGACGGTTGCGCTAAAGCGGCTTGGAGTATTGTTCTAACATTGGATGGAGCGCACAAGCGCGCCAATGAGATGTTGGCGGAGAAAGAGATGCAGGCAGCGGATGCCACAGTGTGCGCGGTATTGCCTTCTTTGATTGCAAAGAAGAAAGAAGAGGTTGCTCCACAAGAGGCACCTAAAGAGTAATCTGGAATTTTAAATATTGAAAAGGTCACCGTGTGGTGGCCTTTTTTTGTTGGGGTGTAAAACCCAATTGGTTCGATAAAAAGGAAAAAGGTTCTTGGATAAAGGACAAAAAAAATAGCGCCTAATGGCGCTATTTCAAATGGGATTAACAAGATTACTCAGCAAGAACAACGACTTTGTTATTCAGAACCTCTACAGTTCCGCCATTCACCTCGAACTTCATTTCCTTACCATTGGCGTCTTGAACACGCAATGTGCCTTTTTTAAGGCTAGAAATAAGCGGAGCGTGGTTGTTCATTACGCCCAAACTTCCATCACTTCCTGGCAAGAACACGTAGGTAGCTTCGCCTTGAAAGAGTGTGGTATCGGGGGTGATGATTTCTATATGCATGACGATTAAGCTTTGCTTGATTCAGCCAACATTTTCTTACCCGCTTCGATGGCCTCTTCAATAGTACCTTTCAGGTTGAAAGCGGCCTCTGGATACTCATCACAAGCACCTTCAAGGATCATGTTAAATCCTTTGATGGTTTCCTCAATTGGAACCAATACACCGGGGATACCTGTGAATTGTTCTGCAACGTGGAAAGGTTGAGACAAGAAACGCTGCACTTTACGAGCGCGGTATACTGACAATTTATCTTCTTCGGACAATTCATCCATACCCAAGATGGCGATGATGTCTTGTAATTCTTTGTAACGTTGAAGAATGTTTTTCACGCGTTGCGCGCAAGTGTAATGCTCATCACCTACGATTTGAGGAGTTAAGATGCGAGAAGTGGAATCCAAAGGATCAACCGCGGGGTAGATACCTAACTCAGCAATCTTTCTGCTCAATACCGTAGTTGCATCCAAGTGAGCAAAGGTTGTTGCAGGAGCTGGATCCGTCAAGTCATCCGCAGGAACGTATACCGCTTGAACAGAAGTAATTGAACCGCGCTTGGTAGAAGAGATACGCTCTTGCATAGCTCCCATCTCAGTAGCCAAAGTGGGTTGGTAACCTACCGCTGATGGCATACGTCCCAACAATGCAGAAACCTCAGAACCTGCTTGTGTAAAACGGAAGATGTTATCGATGAAGAAAAGGATATCGCGACCACCAGATTGCTCATCCCCATCACGGAAATATTCAGCTACAGTCAAACCGGACAAGGCTACACGAGCACGTGCTCCGGGAGGCTCATTCATCTGACCAAATACCAAAGTTGCTTGGCTTTTTGCCAATTCAACCTTATCTACTTTAGTTACATCCCAGTCACCTTGCTCCATTCCATGAACAAACTCTTTACCATATTTGATAACGCCAGATTCAATCATCTCACGCAACAAGTCATTTCCTTCACGGGTTCTTTCACCAACTCCAGCAAATACTGACAAACCTTCGTATGCCTTTGCGATGTTGTTGATCAACTCCATGATCAATACTGTCTTTCCTACTCCAGCACCACCAAACAATCCAATTTTTCCTCCTTTTGAATAAGGCTCAATCAAATCGATTACTTTAATACCTGTGAAAAGGATTTCAGCAGATGTTGTCAAATCCTCATAACGAGGAGCGCTGCGGTGGATAGGATAACCACCTTCTTTGTTTACCTCACCGATACCGTCAATGGCAGTACCAACAACGTTGAAAAGGCGACCCTTGATTTGGTCTCCAGTTGGCATGGTGATGGCTTGACCCATCGCAATAACCTCAGCTCCACGTTGAATACCTTCAGTGGCATCCATTGCGATAGCACGGACAGTGTCTTCACCAATGTGGCGCTGGCACTCTAAAATCAAATCAGAACCATCAGGGCGCTTGGCCACCATGGCGTCTAGAATATTTGGAAGTTTTTGACCTGCAGGAAAGGTAACATCCACTACTGGACCAATTACCTGCGCTACTTTACCGTTGTTTTGCGACATAATTAGGCGTAAAAAATTTGGTTGCAAATGTAAGCATCGCCCTTGTTTAAAGAAAGATAAAAATCAGAATTTTCAAGATTTATTTGCTTAAAACTACCTTTTGCTAGTTAAGAAGCTTCAAAATTCAGGTAATTGGTCTAAAATTGCACCGCGAAATAAATTGTTTATTTTTTCGTTTTGTCGTGCCTTGTTAAATGAAAAAGATGGAAAATAGCCAACAACCAGAGTCTTCAGAGAATTTGATTTTATTGATTTTACAAAACAGAAAGCCCTTGATGATTATTGGCTTGGTTACAGCTGTTTTGTCTGCCATTGTTTCTTTTATGATTCAAGAGAAATACAAGAGCACTGTTGTTTTGTTTGCGACACAGCAGCACTCCTTTGGGGAGCAGATGTTGGAGGAGCAAAAAAAGGAGGATGTATTGGCTTATGGAGAAGAGGAGGATGCTGAGCGCTTGATGCAGGTGATTAACTCAGATCAAATCAAAACAAAGGTTATTGATCGATTTGACCTTTGGACAGTCTATGAAATACCCAAATCAGATCCTGGTGCCAATACGCTTATTGGCAAAGAATACAACAAGAATGTTAGTGCTAGTTTGACCAAGTTTGGCGGTATTGAAATTGAAGTTTACGATGCAGACCCCAAGCGCGCAATGAAAATGGCCAATGCCATAGCGGAGTATACGGATTCAGTGAGCAATAGAATGCGCAGTGATCGAGCAAGGGATGCCTTTAATTACGCAGAGGCCACATTGCGTTTTCAGGAGAGTGAGCTTAAGTCAATGGAGGACAGCATGACCGCATTGAGAAAATTTGGTGTTTATGACTACAAGGATCAGATTGAGGCTTTGATGAAAGATTACAGTTCTTCCATTTCAAAGGGTCATCCAGATAGAGCAAAGGAGATTAAGGCAGAGATGGATCGATTGTCCAAGTATGGCACAGCCTTCAATAAACTGGATTTAGACATTGAGGCGGCTCATGAGAAATTGGATATTTTGCGCAAGCGCCATGAGTTGATGAAGATTGATATTGAATCGGATTTGCCTGCTAAGTTTATTTTGGATAGCGCGGCAGAGGCAGATAAAAAGTCTTACCCCATCAGATGGTTGATTGTTGCGGTTTCCACGGTATCAGCCTTGATTTTTGGTGTTTTTGTCATTTTGGTTATGAACTATTGGCGGAGCATTAAGGCGCAAGGAAAGATATAGTACATGCTGGAATCCGCAATGCAAAGAAAGGTATTGATGGTGGGCTTGTTGTATGCCCTTTGCTTGTTTTTTTCCTTCTATTTTGAATATTTTTATTTGTCCCTCATTCCCTTGGTGGGCATGGTGGTCATCATGACCATTTTTAGAATGCATTGGACGTTCTACATGATTGCTTTGGTTACACCATTGAGTGTTGATTTGTCTGAATTAGATATAGATGGAGTGGGTTTGATTATTCCAACAGAATTGTTGTTGATGGGTCTCTTTTTATTGGGTTTGTGGCAATTTGCATTGGGAAGAAAGTTGTATTTTAAGCACCCTTTGCTTTGGTGGGTGGCCGTTTATTTTTCTTGGATGTTGATTACCACAATGACGAGCGAAGATCCTTTGGTTTCATTGAAGTACATCATTGCAAGAGCGTGGTACATTGTCCCTTGTTTCTTATTGTTGGTCCCGCTTTTTGAGAAGCATATACTGCCCGAAAAGATGTATCGGTTGTATTTTATGACATTGATTTTGGCCATAGGATACACGATTATCAGACATTCTATGCATGGATTTGATAAAGATTCAGCACATTGGGTTATGGAGCCCTTGTTTAAAGACCATACGGTATATGGCGCGGCATTGGCATTGGTTTTCCCGTTTGTGATTTTGCAGTTGTTTTCAAAGCAACACAATCCCTTGTTGCGTTTTTTTTATGTTACGGGTAGTTTGATTTTGACCATTGGGTTGATTTTATCCTATACACGCGCAGCATGGCTTTCCGTTGTATTTGCGGCTGGAATAGGAATACTCATGGTGATGAAAGTACCATTTAAGTGGGTTTTGTTTTCCGGTTTGGTTTTGGGAACAATGACCACGGTGTATTGGGATGACATTCAAATTTCTTTGAATCGAAATAAGAAAGAGAGTTCAGATAAAATGGACGAGCACATCAAATCAATATCCAATGTATCATCTGACGCTTCCAACTTAGAGCGATTGAACCGGTGGAATTGCGCCATTGCCATGTACAGTGAGCGCCCCTTAGTGGGTTGGGGGCCTGGTATGTATCAGTTTGTGTATGCTCCTTTTCAGCGCGCGCAGGATAAGACCATCATTAGTACCAATCGAGGTGATGGGGGTAATGGGCATTCTGAGTTTTTGGGTCCTTTATCTGAGCAAGGTTTGGTGGGAATGTTGATTTACATATCCTTTGTTTTATTGGTCATGTTCATGGGGTTTAGGGTTTACGGAAACACCAATGAATATGAGGAGAAGCTGATTGTTATGGGGTTGTTTTTGGGAATAGTAACTTACTTTGCCCATGGTTTTTTAAATAACTTTTTGGATTCAGATAAAATAGCCGTTCCCTTTTGGGTAGCCATTTCATACTTGGTTTACCGAGACGTAAAGGTTAGGCAAGAAATTGTTTGAGAATTTGCGTTGTTTCCAGTGTAAACGGCTTGGTTAGGAATTGGACAATACGCTGATAGCTCTTGGCTTTATCAATGTCGGCGGGGTCGACAGAGGATGAAAGAATCATTCCCAAATAACGATTTTCTGACTCTGGTATTAGTTTGTTGAGCGCTTCAATGAATTCCCAGCCATTCATTTCAGGCATGTTGATGTCAATGAGTAAAAGAGGGTTTAGCTCAGGTTGAGACTCTTTGAGTTCATTGATGTCTTTTAATGCAACTTCAGGATTGTTAAAAATGACGCATTCTCTTTCAGGTATTCCTTTTTTGATGGAAAGAGCCGCAATTTTGCTGCTGATGGGATCGTCGTCTATGATGATGATCATGATGCTTACATTTTAGGAAGTTGAATGTGAATGCTTAATCCTTCATTTTCTTTACCCTCGGCAAATATGCTCCCCCCCATGAATTCTATTTGCTGTTTGGTAATAAACAACCCGAGTCCTTTGCCTTCTATTTCTTTGTGAAATCTTGAATAGAGACCAAAAATTTTATCATCAGATTTTGATGTATTTAAACCTCTTCCGTTGTCTTTGAAAACAATATGAACATCGGTCATATCCGTATGTGTGGAAATATCGATGACTAGGGGTCTATCGGGCTGTCGATACTTCAGCGCATTGGCTAAGAGGTTGTAAAAAATGGAGTTGAGATAGGCTGGAAAGCCAAATGCGTATTCTGCTTTGCAATTCAATCTGATGGTGGGATTAACTTCTTTTATTGCTGCAGATAAAAGATCAATATTGGACTGAATAATATCTTCAAAAAGTATTTTGGATTTGGCTTCGTTGATTTCAATGTTGTGGCTAAGTGCTCCATTTAGATCTTTGATAATTCCGTCGACACCTGCTGCTAAATGGGCCAGTTCATTCTGGAGTTCTTTGTGGTCATCCTCCTCTGGAGAAATGTGTTCCAAGAGACTGAGGATGCCTATAATATTGGCAACTGGAGCTCTGAGGTTATGTGAGATGATTTTGTTGAATTGAGAAAGTGCC
>CANNHA010000101.1 GCA_947504275.1 Flavobacteriales bacterium | reverse complement strand
TTTTGATCAATGACCGATGGCGCATCAATCATCACATCTCTTCCGCTGTTGTTTTTGGGGAAGGCAATGAAATCACGGATACTGTCGGAACCACCAAACAAAGAACACAAGCGGTCAAAACCGAAAGCGATTCCACCGTGTGGCGGCGCTCCGTATTCAAAGGCGTTCAACAAGAACCCAAACTGAGCTTGTGCCTCCTCTGGAGTGAATCCCAAGAGATCAAACATTCTGGCTTGCACGTTTCTATCATGAATACGAATAGAGCCTCCACCCACTTCAACACCGTTGATGACAAAGTCATAGGCGTTGGCGTTCACCGCGCCTGGATCGTTGTCCAATAAGTCAATATGCTCTGGCTTGGGTGAGGTGAATGGATGGTGCATGGCAAACCAACGTTGTGCCTCTTCATTCCATTCCACCAATGGGAAGTCCACCACCCACAAAGGCTTGAATACGTTGGGGTTTCTCAATCCCAATAAATTGCCCATGTGCAAGCGCAGCTCACCCAATTGTTTGCGGGTGGCGTGCAGATCACCGGATAGTATTAAAATCAAATCACCTTCTGCAGCGCCCATTTGCGCCGCGATTTCTTTCCATTGCTCTTGGTTGTAAAACTTATCTACAGAGGACTTAAAGGCCCCTTCTGGTTGGCAAAGACAATAGACCAAACCTTTGGCGCCAATTTGAGGGCGTTTAACCCAGTCGGTCAATTCGTCCAATTGTTTTCTGGTATAATTTCCTGCTCCTTTGGCCACAATGCCCAATACGCATTGCGCGGCGTCAAAGACTTGAAAGCCTTTGTTCTGCATCAATGGAGAAAGGTCGTTGAACTTCATGTCAAAACGCACATCTGGTTTGTCTGAGCCATAGTATTGCATGGCATCGGCGTAGGTCATGTGCGGTACATTTTCCAGCTCCACACCTTTGACATCGCGGAACAATGTTTTCACCAAACCTTCGAACATGTTCAAGATGTCTTGTTGTTCGACAAAAGCCATCTCGCAATCGATTTGGGTAAACTCGGGTTGACGGTCAGCACGCAAATCTTCATCACGGAAGCAACGCACAATTTGGTAGTAACGATCGTAACCACTCACCATCAAAAGCTGTTTGAAAGTTTGTGGAGATTGGGGAAGGGCGTAGAATTGACCAGGATTCATGCGGCTAGGTACCACAAAATCACGGGCTCCTTCAGGCGTTGATTTGATCAAATAAGGAGTTTCTATTTCCAAGAAACCCTGTTGATCCAAGAAGTTTCTAGCGACAATGCCCATGCGGTGGCGAAGCATCAAATTGTTCTTCAATGGATTTCGGCGCAAGTCTAAAAAACGCCATTGCATGCGCAAATCATCACCGCCATCGCTTTCATCTTCGATGGTGAAAGGAGGTGTTTTTGAAGCGTTGAGCAAAGTAAAATCAGTGACTTGAATTTCGATATCCCCAGTAGGCATTTGCGCATTTTTGGAATGTCTTTCGATGACCGTTCCGGTGGCTTTTATGACAAATTCACGGCCCCATTTTCTGGCTTCTAGGCAGAGGGCTTCATGGGTTTCCATGTTAAATGCGAGTTGGGTAATGCCGTATCTATCGCGTAGATCGACGAAGGTCATTCCGCCTAGGTCGCGGCTGCGTTGCACCCAACCGCTGAGGATGACGGTTTGACCAATATGTTCAGCGCGGAGCTCTCCGCAGGTATGTGTACGATGCATAAGAAAATTTTGAAGGACAAAGATAGGGAAAGAAGTGGTGAAGTAGTGATAGCGATACTTCGCTACGAAGCGATTCGTGATGAGGTGATGGGGTATTACTAAACGAACAATCTGCGCATTGCAATCACATCCATTATATCAGAGATGACAATTTATCTATCCTTGAACCTTTCTAATTTTCCTTCATTAAAAACAAATACATCGCCTGTGCTTTTGGTGCCGTATATATAGAACTTGTTGACCTTTGTCTTCAGCATTTCTGATTCAATTTGGTCAGGTTCGCCGCGCATCAAGAGTAATTGCTCCTCTGTCATTCCCGGCCAATAGCTTCCGGCAATCATTTTCTCAACCTCCTCGCTTGAAAACATTTCGTTCCAACTTGTTCTCTTGTTTGCAATACCGACAATACTCGAATAACTATCCTTCATTGCATTTACATTCACCCCATTCATGACTTCCAAAACCTGATTTTGTTCTGATTTTGTAATTTTTTCGTCAGTCAATAGCGAATCCAAATGTGCCTGTACATCCGACTTCCATTTTTCAATATTTCCTAGTTTCGATGTCAGAGTATGTCTCTCTATTTCCTCCATCCTAACCAGCCATGCGCTGTGGTACGCATGTTCAAGACTATTATGACCTTTTACTTTATTTCGAACAATCCACTTAGCCAAGAAAAATAGCGTTATTGTCGTTAGCGCAAATAAAGCTAGACCAAAAATCTCCTTTTCATTGTACTCCTCATCGCCAGCAATCTGCCCTTTGCTATCAACATCGACACTCCCTGACAAATCCTGCAAAGACGATGTGTCCGATTCAGCTGACTCCGCCAAGAGAACATTACCCTTATACTCTGCAATGGATTGGATGTTGAGCGTTTCCCAAGAGAACTGAATACTCCCGAAAGAATGAAACGGTAAACCCACAACCAAAATCAAGGTCCATTGGTAAATTAAATTGAATTCACTCTCAAAGAGATACTTCAGCGACTTCTTCATAATACAATTTCAATTGATTGACTCGTTCCGTAATGCCGTTCTTGATTTTAATCAGGTCACCTCTCTTAAGAAAGTTTCCCAAGATGCTAAGGCAATAAAACAAGAGGCATAATAAGGCTACTAGGTTGAGGGACTTATCTCCTTTTGCGCTCAGAGATAGAGCTGAATAAACCATTAAACCACCCAACCACGGGATAAAAAACTCTGACATTGTATTTAACTTACCTCTATTCAGAAAACTTGAACCACTCCCAAACAAAGAAAAGAAAAACAGCATCCATCTATTCGGAGGACTCCAATGGTAAAGCTCTTCACGCCTCATGACCTCAATTCTATCCAAGATCCATTTCTTATGGCTTTGGAAAGCCAATCTGTAATGGGTTAAATTCAACTGATCAATATCTTCCAATATGGTAATACTCGATTTTGGCTCATTGATTTTGTAGGCATCTATCAATTGATCCGCTCGCACAAAAACATCATCCCAATCACCCGTCTTTACATCAACATGTTCAAATATACTGTGCATCAATTCACGGAGTTGATGAAAATCCAATTTTGATTTTGACCGCTCAACTTCCTCAATTTTCGCAATCAACTGCTCGTTCACTGGTAAGTTTGAAAACGATTTTCCTCTTTTTGATCCAAAATCACTGAGAAGGGATCGCTTTGTTGTTTGGTAGATGTCTCTGCCAATTTCCCTACCTATCTGATTGATCAACGCATTGACTAAACTCATCGGTAATAATTAATTATACTGAAGCGAAAGTATATCATTTGAATTAAAAAACAACTTATTGATTGAACTTAATCTTGAGCCACACTTAACTCTTTTACTATCAGCATACAACATATAATTAAGCATAACTTATATGTGCCAATTATTCATTTCATGATGGAACTTTGCAATGCTTAATTGAATACCATTTACTTCTATTTTTTTTAACAACCTGTTTCACTAAAGTGAAACTTTTCAATACCTTTGTATGACCAACAAACACAGACTAATTATTTTCTACAAACAATACTTCCAAGATTTTTTCATGGAGCAAAACATAAAAGTTCAAAAGAAGATTTTGTGGACCTTTGATCTCATTGAAGAACTGCCGAGAGTGCCTGAGATTTATTTGAAGCACATTGAGAATACATCTGGTATTTATGAAATAAGAGTTCAAAATGGAAACGACATCTTCCGAATATTTTGTTTTTTCAATAAAGATAAATGTATCATTCTTGGAAATGGATTTCAGAAAAAAACCGAAAAAACGCCTATGAATCAAATAACATTGGCACAAAAAATAAAATTAGAATATGAAAAAGAAAATAAAAGATAAGAATGTAATGGACCTTGAAACATTCAAGGAAAAACACTTTGGAAAAAGAGGAACACCAAAAAGGGATGACCTTGAAAGCGGTTATGAAGCTTTTAAAATAGGTGCACTAATTCACGACACCCGAATTGAGTTGGGGATGACGCAGGGACAACTGGCGGAGAAAGTAGGGACAACAAAATCATACATTTCGAAGATTGAGAATAACTTAAAGGAGGCTAGGTTGTCAACCTTACAAAAAATCATTGAAGTAGGTTTTGGTGGAACCCTCGAGTTGATAGTGAAATTGAGATAAATTACTGTGATAACTCACCCCAATCCAACATCCAACAACATCATCATTAAAAATCCAGCGATGAAACCCAAAGCAGCGATATCGGTGTACTTGTCTTGTTGCGTTTCAGGGATTACTTCTTCAATCACCACGTAAATCATAGCGCCCGCAGCAAAGGCCAAGGCGTATGGTAAAATGGGCAACATTTGCATCACAGCCATTGCCCCCACAACTCCCGCCAGAGGCTCTACAATGGCAGACAATTGTCCATAGAAAAAACTTTTTCTTCGCGATAAGCCCAATCGTCTTAACGGAAAGGAAACCGCAATGCCCTCTGGAAAATTTTGCAAACCTATACCCAAGGCCAGCGCCACCGCTCCACCAATGGTAGCTTCTGGAACACCAGCAGCTGCGCCACCAAACAAAACACCCACAGCCAATCCCTCGGGGATATTGTGCAGGGTTATGGCCAAAACCAACAACATTGTTCCTTGCAGATTGGTCTTAACCCCCTCTTTCTTCTCCTCTGGAAAATTGATGTGCAAATGCGGCATGCACTTGTCCAAGGCAAATAGGAATAAAGCCCCCATGGCAAACCCTACAGCCGCAGGGATGGCCTTGACAAATCCTTCGCCAGGACTCATCTCAATGGCTGGATTAAGCAATGACCAAAAGCTGGCCGCAATCATTACCCCACCGGTAAATCCCAACATGCCATCCAACCACTTGCGGTGTAAATTCTTGAAAAGAAAAACCAATCCTGCACCAGCAGCAGTAACCAACCAGGTAAAGGTAGTGGCCAAAAATGCCGCCCAAACGGGATCACACTCTGTTAAATAATGCACAACACTTTCCATAGGGCTAATGTACAATTTAATGGTAATCTTTGTTCAAACCTTGTATTTTCGTTTCAGTGAAAACACTTGCCCTCATCCGTCACGCCCATGCTGAGCCCGGCTTGAACAAATCGGACATTGAAAGATCCCTGAATCAAATTGGACATCAAGAAGCAGAAAAGCAAAGCAATACCCTGCCTATAAATGAGCATGCGCTGTTATTAATCAGCCCTGCCAATCGGACAAAGGAAACAGCAGCATATTGGCTTAAAAAACAACCTAAACTGCGGCATTTATTTGTTTCTGAACTATACAATGCTGATTTGGACACCCTACTCAATTGCATTGAAAGTCATTTTGATGAAGAGCATTTGGTTGTGATTGCGCACAACCCAGGTATCAGTGAATTGTACCAATTCTTCACCGGTCAATGGGAAGCTTTTGCTCCTTGCACTATTGCTGTTTTACATTATGATGCAGAAGCACAGAACTTGGAAAAAGGCAAAGCCACTACTTTAGCATTACAATATCCCTGAAACAATGAATAAAGAAAGAAATTTTTGGCTTTGGATCATCCTGATTGCAGCCTCATTGGGGTTAATCTATCTGTTCAGAAAAATTTTGTTATTTGTTGTATTGGCCGCGGTTGTGGGATTTATTGGTGATCCCATTGTAGATCAATGGGAAAAAATAAAATGGGGCAATTTCAAATTCCCAAGATGGGTAGGTGCCCTGATTACTTTGGTAATGATGATTGCTGCTTTAACCGGAATTGTTCTGTTGTTTCTTCCTTTGGTTCGATCAGAAATTGACATGATTCTATCCTTAGATCCCTTCATCATTGAAAAAAACTTGACTGAACAATTTCCAGCGCAAATGTCATGGCTTGAGCAAATGGGATACGGGCATAAGACCTTTGCCGAGTTGCTGAGAGAAGTACAAGCGAAATTGAGTTTCAATTATTATGCGCAGTACTTCGAGAACCTATTGGGCTGGTTGTTCAGTATCATTGGCGGCTTTATCTCAGTGGTTTTCATGTCTTTTTTCTTTTTGAAAGATGAGGAATTGTTCTACAAAATTTTGCTTTCCATCACACCTGATGAGCACGTAACCAAAATGAAAAACATTGTCATTCATACCAAAAAAACATTGTCTCGGTATTTTGGAGGATTGATCATTCAGATATTGTTGATGATAGGAATGGTTGGAATTGGCTTGAGCATTGCGGGGGTATCCAACGCTTGGTTGATTGCGTTATTTTCTGGTGTGTTCAACGTCATACCTTATTTGGGACCATTGATTTCATTTGGCTTTGCAATGGTCATTGGGATGTCCACAGGGTTGACCATCGGCGGTCAGTTAGCGGATTTGTTCTGGGGTATTATCATCGTATACTCGATTGCTCAGGCTTTGGATGCCTTCATTGTTCAACCATTGATTTTGGGCGGCAGCATTCGTGTACATCCTTTGGAGCTTTTCATTGTATTGATGGCCGCGGCAACAGTAGGTGGAATTCCGGCAATGGCTGTGGCTTTGCCCGTTTACACCATTCTAAGAATTGCAGCCCGAGAATGGCTGATAGAATTCAAGTGGGTAAAGAACCTGACCAAGAACATGTAAAATTAAATTGAATCGCAGGGACAACCTGCCGTATCTTTGAATCCCGTAATCCTATTTTCTTTTACGGGCATGTCTAACAATACAAAATATATTTTCGTTACCGGTGGAGTTACCTCTTCATTGGGCAAAGGAATCATTTCCGCTTCATTGGCTAAGCTATTGCAAGCCAGAGGCTTCAAGGTAACCATTCAAAAATTAGATCCCTACATCAACATCGATCCAGGAACACTCAACCCTTACGAGCACGGTGAATGCTTTGTAACGGATGATGGCGCGGAAACCGATTTGGACTTGGGGCACTATGAAAGATTTTTGAATGTTCCTACTTCCCAAGCCAACAACATTACCACTGGAAGAATTTACCAAAGTGTCATCGAAAAAGAGCGCAGAGGAGAATATTTGGGCAAGACCGTGCAGATTATCCCGCACATCACGGATGAGATCAAACGTTGCATCCAAATTTTGGGCAATAAAAAACAATTTGACTTTGTCATAACGGAGATTGGTGGAACAGTTGGTGATATTGAAAGTTTGCCATATATTGAAACCGTAAGACAATTGATGTGGGAGAAGGAGGAAGACTGCATTGTTATTCATCTTACGCTGGTTCCATATTTGGCAGCTGCAGGCGAGCTGAAAACCAAGCCGACGCAACACAGCGTCAAGACCCTATTAGAAAATGGTGTTCAGCCCGATATTTTGGTTTGTCGCACGGAACATCCTATTCATCCTTCTATTCGCTCCAAGATTGCCAAATTCTGCAATGTCACAACAGACGCGGTGATTGAGAGCATCGATGCGCCTACCATCTATGACGTTCCATTGCTGATGCAAAAGGAAAAGTTGGATGAGGTGGTTTTGAAGAAACTCAAAGTAAAGTCAACCCAAAAGCCCAATCTGACACAGTGGAATAAATTTCTAAAGCGATACAAAGAGCCCAAGCATGAGGTGAACATTGGATTGATTGGGAAATATGTTGAATTGAAGGATGCTTACAAATCCATAGCAGAAGCTTTTAACCATAGTGGTTCAGCCAATGAGACCAAGGTCAATTTGCATTGGATTCACTCAGAGAATTTGTATCCCAAAAACGTCGCCAACACCATCAAACATTTGGATGGTATTTTGGTAGCTCCAGGTTTTGGTTCCAGAGGAATTGACGGAAAAATTGAAGCTATCAAATTTGTAAGAGAAAACAACATTCCTTTCTTTGGAATTTGTTTGGGAATGCAAATGGCAACCATAGAATTTGCAAGAAATGTTTTGGGATGGAAAGATGCGCACAGTACTGAGATGAAAGAGTACACCACTCATCCCGTTATTGCATTGATGGATGAACAAAAGAGTGTGGTGAACAAAGGAGGAACCATGCGATTGGGCACCTACCATTGCAAATTGGAGAAGCGTTCAAAGGCCTTCAAAGCATACGGGACAGATTTGATTGAAGAGCGTCATCGCCACCGCTATGAGTTCAACAACGCATACAAATCTGATTTTGAAAAAGCAGGTCTGAAGTGCACTGGTATCAACCCTGATTCAGGTCTGGTAGAAGTCATTGAAATTCCTTCACACCCTTATTTTGTTGCTGCGCAATACCATCCTGAATACAAGAGTACGGTGATGAATCCGCACCCCTTGTTTGTTTCTTTTGTGAAAGCAGCATTGCAATACAAGAAAAGTAAAACGATAAAAAAGGCATAATGTCCACTGAGAAAATAGAAGCTTATTTGACAGCCCTTCCGGAAGATCGCAAGTTGGTGATGAACAAACTCATCGCCATCATGAAGAAAAATCTACCCAAAGGATTTTCAATGGATTTCAGTTATGGCATGATAGGATTCTGTGTGCCGCATGATCTCTATCCCAAGGGCTATCACTGCGACCCCAAGATTACGCTTCCATTTGTATCCATTGCCTCACAAAAGAATTTCATTGCCCTATACCACATGGGAATCTATGCTGAGCCTATTTTGCTTCAATGGTTTCAGGACGAGTACCCTAAACATGTAAAAAGCAAATTAGACATGGGCAAAAGCTGTATTCGATTCAAGAAAATGGAAGAAATTCCCTACGATTTGATTGGTGAATTGATGAAGAAAATGAGTCCAAAAGAATGGATAGCGCTTTACGAAAGTAAATTTGTCAAATAAGTCAAAACGACAAATTCATCCAAATCAATTTCAAATCCTTGGTCCAGTGGTAATCTTTGGCGTACAGCATGTCTGCCTTATCAACATCCAATTTCGACGCATCAGATCCTGAAGGGTTAAAAAAACCAACCGGTAATTTGGGCAAAGTAGTCAATTGATTTGAATAACTCACCCAAGTTTTCTGATTGAACAACACTTGGATGGCCCAATCACC
>CANNHA010000100.1 GCA_947504275.1 Flavobacteriales bacterium | reverse complement strand
GTCTTGATGGGCTCTTGTGAAACATTGAAACAATATGATAAAAACACTTCATGAGAACCCGTGCTATAGTTGCGGATTTCTGATGTAGTTAAATCGTAACTGTATCCAATACGGAACAATTGATCAAATGTTGTTCTTCCTGAAACTTTTTGAGCAAACACTTTCTGGAATCCAAACATAGGAGAAATAGCATCTGTCATGCGGTAGGAGACACCTCCCCAAAGCATATTCTTCCAAAGAACATTGGCATTCACATCAATGGCAGGGCTTGCTTTCATATCGGTTTTCATTAATAAGTTACTTCTCAACACTAGGTCAGCATTGATTGGATAATTGTATCCTCCGCAAACATACATGTGGCGAGCCATCTCATAATTCAAATCCTCCAAAGCAGCAGCGTTTAAATGCGTCAAAGAAACTCCAGCATAATAACTGTCTGGCTTGTAAAAGCTCAAACCCAAAGCCGCATCAAAAACAGTAGAACTTTGTTGCTTTTGTAAATCTGTAATCAATGGGTCATTGGCATCGATATATTTCCAATCCGTTCCCAAAACTTTATTCAACATTCCCAATTGAATACCACCAGCAATCTTGTGAGCTCCAATGGTGTGGTGGTAGGCAAAACTTCCTCTCATGATGGTATTGGACTCCAAACCCAAAGTTTCACTAAAAGCACTCAGACCAAAACCCAAGGTTTGATCAGCCAAAGGAGCGTGACCGTTGTAATTAAATAGCGTGGTTTGTGGACTATTTTCAAAACCCGTCCATTGCGTACGATAAAACAATTGTAAGCAATGCATTTTATCGATACCAGCAAAAGCTGGATTAAAGGACATTCTATCAAACATCCACTGCGTCAACTGTGGATCTTGTTGCGCTCTAGATATTGTCACAAATGACAAAATCGAAAAAAGCGAAATGAATATTTTTTTCTTCATATTTACCAAAATAGCCCTCTACTCTTTTTGGGTAGAAATGCTAAAATAATGGTTTTTTTCAACAAAACAAAAAAAATCAAAAATTAACTGTTCAAAACATACCGTTTTTGAGCGACTATACCAGCTTTTGAAATGTCTTCCACCATCGGTTGGGAACTTCTTGGTTCATTGCTGTTTCGTAATCCTCATAACTACATGGAACCAAATGATGTCGCTCATATCGCTCAGCAGATCCGGCAGGATAAGGCACATCCATCCACCATCGGTCTGTCAAGGTACTTTTATAAAAAATCAGTTCATCGCCTGTTTCATCCATCAAAACTGAATACCTGGTGTACCTTTCATAATCACCTTTAGGGAAATCGCCTTTGCGGTACAAAAATCCCTCGACAAAGCACCACACGCATTGGGCCAGTAATCCAGCTGACAATCCCCTGATGTCAAGTTGTGGATTAAACTCATAGAACCCTATTGATGTCAATTTATCACTCATCCCGGCGTAGCGCGCAATCTGAGCCATTTCATTTCCAAACAATCCGTTTGCGGAGGGCTGACCAAATCCAGGATTTTCAGATTGTCTTACACTGCTCATGTCAATGGAAACAATATCTGCATTTCTAATCACCGGCTCAACATTCTTGATATCAGCCTGAATTTCTCCTAGGCGACTTGCCTCAAAATACATTTTCTCCATCAAAACTGTAAGATCTTTGTCTGTGAGGTAACGCTGATGTCCCAAATTACTGTAGTTAAAAAGATAATTGGGCTTGTGCAATACAATCTTGTTCAAATAACCTTCTGAGGATTGATCATCATGGGTGGTTGCGAAATCCAACCTGCGATCAACGGATACCAGGTTCACCGTTTGCTCCAAATTCTCATAAGCCAAGTAATTGCCGTAGGTAATATCCTGAGAACCACCAATAATAAGCGGGATAATATCCGCTTTAATCAAGGCCTCACAAATACTCCTAACTGCAAAAAGAGTATCTTCAACGGTTGCACCTGCTTGAATATTTCCCAAATCCATGATCCGTGCGTCATCATCCCATTTGGTTAATGCATAGAAATAATCACGAAAAACGTGACTGGATTGCGCACATCCTTGATTGTTTGCAGCGTTTCGGTCTTCTTCAACACCAAACAGCGCAATCTTCACACTCTTCTCACGCCAATCCTCATCTCCATGATAAAAAACAATATCATGAACCAATGAAGAAGCGGGCTCAGCGTCTATTGATCGATGGTGCCATTGGCTAGGGGTGAGAAAAACAGAAATATCCATTGTCCGAAATTAATCGGACAAATTCAACGCAATTAACTGTGTGAAATGGATTATCAACAAACATTGGTGCAATCCCATTCAACCCAAACTCCGGCGCTACTTTTTCTTCGCTGCTGCTTTTTTAGGTGCGGCTTTCTTAGGTGCTGCCTTTTTAACCGCTGCTTTCTTTGCGGGAGCTTTGCGACCTTTTGACTTACCTGAAGGCTTGCTGTTGGCCATAATCTCAATGATTTCTGGCAACGTCAAATTTTCAGCAACCACACCTTTGGGAATTTTGTAATTCTCTGTATCGGCTTTGATGTATGGACCAAATCTTCCTTTGATTACTTGAATCTCAGGACGCTCCTCAAAACTCTTGATCAAATTGGCATTGATGCCATTGATTTTATCTTCAACAAGCTGAATAGCCCTTTCCAATTGGACAGTATGGGGATCATCTCCCTCTTTCACTCTGAGAGAAGCAAATGTCTTGTCCCATTTGATGTAGGGACCAAACCTTCCCAAACCAACCGCAATGGGTTTGCCATTCCATTCACCCAAAACCTTGGGGAATGAAAACAATTTCAACCCTTCCTCCAAAGAGATGCTGCTGATGCTTTGATCAGGACGCAAGGAAGCAAATTTTTTCTCCTCGTCATCTGACGCACCCACCTGTATGATGGGGCCAAATCGGCCTATTCTGGCGATTACCGGTTTACCGCTGGCGGGATCAATGCCCAATTCACGCTCTCCTGAAGCTCTGGATGCAGATTCAATGGTGGTTTCAACAGATTTATGAAATGGCTGATAAAACTTTCTCAACATCTCTCTCCAATCCATCTTCCCTTCCGCAATGATATCAAACTCCTCCTCAACATTCGCAGTAAAACTATAATCCAAAATGGTTGGGAAATAATTCACCAAGAAATCGTTGACCACAACGCCAATGTCTGTAGGAAACAATTTGCCTTTGTCGGCTCCCGTTCTTTCTGATTTGACTTCTGATACAATTTCTGAACCCTTCAATGTTATCACTTCAAATGATCGCAAAACACCATCCAATTCTTTCTTCTCAACATATCCTCTTTGTTGAATGGTGCTGATGGTGGGTGCGTAGGTAGAAGGACGACCGATTCCCAACTCTTCCAATTTCTTCACCAAACTAGCCTCTGAGTATCTGCTGGGCTTTTGGGTATATCGCTGTGTTGCGATAATCTCTTTTCTTAATAATGTTTGTCCCACTTTCAATGGTGGCAACATGGCTGAATCACCCTCCTCGTTCTCCTCCTCCGTACTTTCAATGTACAATTTCAAAAATCCGTCAAACTTGATAACCTGTCCTTTGGCCACCAATTGCTCTGGTGTAGTGGATATAGCAATGGTTGCTGTAGTGTTCTCCAACTCAGCATCTGCCATCTGGGATGCCATGGTGCGTTTCCAAATCAAATCATACAACTTCCTTTCGCGATCATCATTTCCAGCTTCTCTTACACCCATTTCCGTAGGACGAATGGCTTCGTGAGCCTCTTGCGCGCCTTTGGACTTGGACTGAAATTGACGTGTTTTAGAGTACTGCCCTCCAAAGGTTTTTACTATCTCATCCTTGGCTGCTCCTAAAGCAAATTCAGACAGATTCACGCTATCGGTACGCATGTAGGTTATTTTTCCGGCCTCGTACAACTTCTGGGCAATGCTCATTGTGGCACTTACGCTGAATCCCAGCTTTCTTGACGCGTCCTGCTGCAATGTGGATGTTGTGAACGGCGCCGCTGGCGTTCTTTTGGATGGCTTCGTCTCCAAATTGGCCACGGTGAATGTTGCATTTTGGCACAAATCAATAAATGCCCTTGCATCTGAACTTTGGTTCAATTTCCGCATCAGGTCTGCCTTCACTGTTGAACCATCAGCATCGAATATACCGCGCACATTAAAATATTGGGTTGCTGTAAAAGCATCGATTTCCTTTTCGCGATCAGCAATAATTCTTACCGCCACACTTTGAACGCGACCCGCGCTCAAGGATGGTTTTACTTTCTTCCAAAGCACCGGAGACAATTCAAAACCCACCAAGCGATCCAATATTCTTCTGGCTTGTTGGGCATTCACCAAATCGATGTCCACCCTTCTTGGATGGTCAATGGCATTCAATATCGCTTTCTTGGTGATCTCGTGAAAAACAATTCTTTTGGTCTTTTGCTCTGGAATTTCCAATGCCTCCATCAAGTGCCATGAGATGGCCTCCCCCTCGCGGTCCTCATCCGTTGCCAACCAAACCACCTCGGCCTTGTGTGCTAACTTTTTGAGCTCTCGAACCATTTCTCGTTTGTCCTCTGTCACCTCATACACTGGCTCAAAATCCTTGGTCATATCGATGGCCTGGTCTTTTTTTGGAAGATCACGCACATGCCCCATACTGGACTTTACAATAAAGTCTTTCCCCAAATAACCTTCAATGGTTTTTGCCTTTGCAGGGGACTCCACGATCACCAAATTTTTGCTCATTTCAATCTTTTTAGACGGCGACAAATGTATAGGTAAAAAATTGGGTTCTCCAAAAAAGGCTTATTCGCATGACAGAACGGCATATATTTGCATATACAATATTAACATTCAAAACAGCCAAACACTGTGGAGGAAAAAAACATAGATGAAAGCCGTCAAGGGGAGTTCTTGATGGTTGAGGATAGCGCTCCGCTTCCCGAATATAGAAAGCAAAAAAAATTGCTTTTAGAAAGCTACGGTTGTCAGATGAATTTTTCTGACAGTGAAATCGTTGCTTCCATTTTAACCCAACAAGGTTATGTAACTACCCGAGATGCTGAAGAAGCAGATTTGGTTTTGCTCAATACCTGTGCTATCCGTGATAATGCAGAACAGCGCGTTCGAGGTCGTCTGCAATTTTTTCAAACTTTGAAAAAGAAAAATCCTGACCTTCAAGTGGGGGTTTTGGGATGCATGGCTGAGCGACTGCGCGAGCAATTGTTGGAACAAGAGAAATTGGTGGATTTGGTGGTAGGCCCTGATGCATACCGCGATCTACCCAACCTATTGGATAAAATAGACGGAGGACAAAAAGCAGTCAATGTATTGCTCAGTCGTGAAGAGACGTATGCGGAGATTACCCCTGTTCGTTTGAACAGCAACGGTGTTACTGCATTTATCTCCATTATGCGCGGTTGTGACAATATGTGTTCATTCTGTGTCGTGCCCTTTACCCGTGGTAGAGAGCGCAGCAGAGATCCGGAAAGCATCGTAGGTGAAGCCAAAGAGTTGTTTGAAAAAGGATACCGCGAGGTCACACTATTGGGACAAAACGTTGACAGTTACAAATGGAACATCAACAATAAGGGTGAGATTTTAGATGCACAATTGCCTACCGTGAATTTTGCCCAATTGTTGGAAAAAGTTGCCTTGGTTTCTCCCGACTTGAGGGTCCGTTTCAGCACCAGCCACCCCAAAGACATGACCGATGATGTATTGCACATCATGGCGCAATATGAGAATATATGCAAATACATTCACTTGCCTGTGCAAAGCGGAAACAGTGAAGTCCTGAAAAAAATGAATCGTGGTTATACCCGCGAGTGGTATTTGTCACGCATTGATTCCATTAAAAACATCATGCCCGATTGCGCCATTTCAACGGATGTCATTGCAGGTTTCTGTGGTGAAACAGAAGAACAACACCAAGAGACCATCAGCTTAATGAGTCAGGTGGGGTACGACATGGCTTACATGTTCAAATACAGCGAGCGCCCAAAAACATTGGCCGAGCGCAAGTATGAGGATGATGTTCCAGAAGAGATCAAAGGAAGACGATTGACAGAAATCATTGACAACCAAATGAAACAGAGTGCAATTTGCACCAAAAAACACATTGGTAAAGTTCAACGGGTTTTGGTTGAGGGTATATCCAAAAAATCTGAGGAACATTTGTATGGTCGCAATAGCCAAAATGTGGTTTGTATTTTTCCGAAAAATGAAATTCAAATAGGAGATTATGTTGATGTTGAAATGAAGGATTGCACCTCCATCACATTGACAGGTGAAGTAGTTGCGCATTATCCAAGGAAATAAAATGGAATTGAACAGCATCAAACAAAGATTTGGTATTATAGGACAATCTCCTTTGCTCGTTCGTGCATTGGAAATTGCTACACATGTAGCGCCAACCAACATCTCAGTTTTGATCAATGGAGAAAGTGGTGTAGGAAAAGAAAGCATTCCAAAAATCATACACCATCTGAGTACCAGAAAACACGGCGCATACATTGCTGTGAACTGCGGTGCCATTCCAGAAGGAACAATTGATTCCGAATTGTTTGGTCATGAAAAAGGTTCGTTTACTGGCGCTCATGAATCCAGAAAAGGATACTTTGAAGAAGCCAACAATGGTACAATATTCTTAGATGAAGTAGCTGAACTACCACACAGCACTCAAGTTCGTCTCTTGCGAGTTCTTGAAACGGGTGAATACATCCGTGTAGGTTCTTCGAAAGTCCAAAAAACCAACGTCCGTGTGGTGGCTGCAACCAATGTGGATTTTGTCAAAGCCATTCAAAGCGGAAAATTCAGGGAAGATCTTTTTTATCGTTTGAATCAAGTACCCATTGCCATGCCCGCATTACGCGATCGAGGCAACGACATCATCTTGTTGTTTAAAAAATTTGCTGCTGATTTCTCAGAGAAATACAATGTCCCTTTGCTTCAGCTTACACCAGAAAGTGAATTATTGATGTTGCAATATTATTGGCCCGGAAACATTCGCCAATTAAAAAACATCACAGAGCAAATCAGCCTGCTTGAAACCAACCGATACGTCACGCCTGAAACGCTTCATGCATACTTGCCCGATGCGGGTATGAACGCAGCCGGAATTGTACGAAAAGACAACAGACAATCCGGTGATTTCCAAGAAAAGGAAATGTTGTACAAGATTTTGTTTGACATGAAAAATGAAATCACCGATGTCAAAAAATTGGTATTAAACATGGTCCAATCGGAAAATCATTGGATGGAAAACCCCGAGAGTGTCGCGCTATTTCAGCGATTGTTTCAGGGAGCTGTTCCTGAGGATGGAGATTCCTTTGACACATTTGACTCCAATAGCCCCGTTATCACAGTTAAAACAGGAGGCAGCAGCAATAGTCCGATGATTGTGAATCATCCCATACACCATGAAATTGTGGAGGAGAGCCTGTCTCTTTTGGATACTGAAAAGGAAATGATCAAGAAAGCCTTGCTCAAGCATAAGAACCGCCGAAGAAACGCAGCCAAAGAATTGGGCATATCAGAAAGAACCTTGTACCGAAAAATCAAAGAATTTGATTTGCAAAACCTATGAGGATTTTTCAATTCATATGGATTGCTTTTATTGCTTTGATGGTGCAAAGCTGTCAAGTGAATTATTCTTTCACCGGAGGGCAATTCAGTGGTGCATCTAATTTTCAAGTCAGCTACCTAAGACCGCAAACCGCGTTGGCTAGCCCTGTATACGCCCAACAGTTAACGGAGGGATTAAAGGATTATTTGTTGGCGCAAAGCCCCTTGCAATTGGTAACCACCAACGGCGATTTGGTTTATGAGGGAAGCATTGTCGATTACAATCTATCACCCATTGCTGCGCAGGGAAATGAAATAGCTTCTTTGACCAGGTTGTCCATCACCGTGCGCATCAAGTACACCAATCAAATGGAAAAAGAATTGAACTTTGAAAAAAGCTTCACCAAATACGCAGACTTTCCTGCGGGTCAAGATTTATTCAGCGTTCAAGAGGAATTGTGGAGCAACATCAATGATCAATTGATCCAAGAAATATACAACGCCAGTGTCGGAAATTGGTAAACATAACAACCCCAAGGAAGCCATTGAAAAATGGCTAATTGCCCCGCATACACTGGATGAGGCTGATATGGGGATGGTCAACCGATGGTTGACAGAATTCCCGTGGTTCGGCACATTGCATACCCTAAAGGCCGTTCATGCCAAGGATCAAGGAATGGCGGACTATCCGCATCATTTACACCGCGCTGCCATCACCACACATGACAGGGGATGGTTGTATGAAATGGTCAATACATCCACTGCCCCACCTCAGGATTCTGCGCCAATACCAACTGGTTCTATAACCGTTGACATTGAAGAAAGCAAACCTGCCAACATTACATTAACGGATTGGGTAGATATCTTTTTGGAAGATACCACACCCATGGCCACTGCCCCAACACAAGAAGAGGAATGGGGCGACTGGAGCATAACTTTGGAGCAAGTTGCAGAAGCAAAAGAAGAGATTTCGACACCTATTCCAATTGAAGAAAAAGAGTCTCCGCCTGAAATAACTTCAATTAAAATTGAAGAAGAACCAGCAAGCAATGACTACCCTGAAAGCATTGATTTTGCTGAGTTGGGAGAACTTGGTCAAGACATATTGAACAAAGCCATCAGTTCAAGTATTGAGCTAGAAG
The DNA here is from genome assembly GCA_947504275.1 of Flavobacteriales bacterium. Classification (GTDB taxonomy): domain Bacteria; phylum Bacteroidota; class Bacteroidia; order Flavobacteriales_D; family Sanyastnellaceae; genus CAMCTV01. The sequence goes on along the minus strand of CANNHA010000100.1, from coordinate 491 downwards.
TTTCTGAGAAAGAAACTACCGCGGATGAGGTAAAATCACCACAGCCCAAAACTGAAACAGCGGATTACGGAGATTCTTTTTTGAATTTTATCGCCGCTTCTATAGGTCAGCCTGCTGAAGAGAACAATGCAATACCGCACAACGCTTCATCGGAGCCAGAAGAGCAGAAAAAGGAAGACGTCATTGAAAGGTTCATTCAGACGGAACCACAGATAAATAGAGGCAAAGCGATTGAATACGTGGCAGGCAACATGGCCAAGGAAAGTTTAGAGGAAGACTTGAACTTGGTCACTGAAACCATGGCCAAATTGTATGTCAAACAAGGCAAATTGGACAAGGCGAGAAAAGCTTATAAAAAACTAATTGAGCTATATCCCGAAAAAAGCATTTACTTTGCAACGCAATTAAAAAATTTGAACAAGAAAAATTAATAGCATGGAAAACGCAATTATTATCATCACCGTTATCGTAGCCTTATTGCTCGCTTTGGT
>CANNHA010000099.1 GCA_947504275.1 Flavobacteriales bacterium | reverse complement strand
GTAGGGAAAATAAACTGGAAGGCTACCTTTTTTTTCAAAGCCAATTAAAGGAACGTCAAATCCACCCTCATGCCACCATGTGCAAGTCTTGGCTACCCGTTGATCGTAGCACAAATCATTACTGACCAAGACCACTATTTTCTTCACATCGATTCTTTGATCTTTTTGAATACTTGCTTTGTATAGCGGGGAAAATCCGCATTCATCAACCATCCGTAATAACCGGGTTCTTGAAGAAAAACCTGCGTAACCAAAACGCCCTTGTGCTTGCCGAAATTAAATACGGGCATATCATCTTCGTTGTAGACCACATGTCCCACAAGATCCGCCTTGCGTCTTCTTTCGCTCAATTTGTGCAGCATTTCCATATCGTTTTGGACCGGAAACACATTTGGATCTCCTCCTGGCACAGCAACATCATGGTATTTACCTATCATGGCATTCAACACATCTGCAGTGGCAATAACATCAGGCATGGCTTCGTGTGCATCTTCCAATTCTCTGTTGCAATAAAAACGCAAAGCTGCGGACAAGTTCCTTGGCTCCATCATATGGAACAGAACTTGAACATCCACCAAATTTCTTCCCTCAATACTAAAATCCACACCAGCGCGCAAAAACTCTTCTGCTAACAATGGCAAATCAAAGTTATTGGAATTGAATCCAGCCAAATCACAATCCATAAGAAATTGAAACAACTTGGATGAGTAATCGGAAAAAGTGGGGACCTCAGCCACATCCGCATCATAAATACCGTGAATGATGGAAGACTCGAGTGGGATAGGTATTTCAGGATTGAACAATAGCCTCCCCTTGCCTTCAGCAGGGAGATAATGGATTTGTCCATTGGGCATAATCTTCACAACAGCAATCTCCACAATCCTGTCCTTCCCTACATCAACGCCTGTTGTTTCGAGGTCAAAAAAAGCCAATGGCTTCTTTAAATTAAATTGATACTTCATATTAAAAAAAACAACCCCCAATTCGGGGGTCGCTAACTTGATTTTTTATTTTTTATCCTTCTGCAGAAAGTTCAACATACTGGTAACGCTCATAAACATCTTTGTTCTCTTTGGCGTCATTCTCGTATTCCTTTCCATTTACACCAGAATCAATCTTCCTGAACTTATAATGTAGACCTTCCTCATAACCCATTCGCTGTAATTCCTTTTTGATAACAATCATAGCATCATCAGCGCGTTGCTCAGATAATTCTTCATTAGATTTTTTGTTGGATCGTGGCACCTTGGATGAGCTCGCATATACATCAATTTCAGTAATTCCACGCTTCTCAATTAATACAGCAACCTCTTCCACAAACAATCCCATATCCTCCAATTTCACTCTGAATACACCATAAGTGAAATAATACTTTGTAGGACTAATTTTCTCTGTTTCACCAGCAGGTTTTTCCTTAACTGGTTTGGCTTTTTTGTTAAACTTCATATTAGCCAATTCTGCCTTCTCTTTGGCTGCTAGTTCATCAGCCTTGGCCTTTTCCTTATCGGCCTTCTCTTTTTCTTTCTCCGCCTTCTTGTCTGCCTTGGTATCTTTCTTTGACTTGTCAGCAGTTAAGTCTGCTTTTGGAGGTGGAGGTCTTTTAACTATCGGAAGAACATAAGTTTCGTGCTCAATGGACATGAGTGACTCGTCACAAACTGCCTCTACCTCGTATTCATTGAGTATGATTTTCTCCAACATTACTTGTACCTTATAATTCGCACATGGAGGCAATTTTAACTCATACAAGCCTGAAGTAGCATCGACAGAAGCTTCAATCTTTAAATCTTCATCCTTGGCTTTGGCCAACAGTTTCAATCCTGTTGGAATTGATTTTGACAAAGAAATCAAATTGCCTTTTAGGACAACTGGAGCTTCATTTGGATCACGCGCCAAGGTAACTTCATAAATATCTTGAAGTCCGGAACCACCGATCTTTGAAGAAGTAATAAAACCTTTGCGAGAAATAGGTACGGCTTGGAAGTAATAATCATCGTCAGTTGTGGATAGCGGATAACCAACATTGACTGTATTTCCAATATTTCCTTTGGCATCTATTTTACATGAGAACAAATCAAATCCACCCATGGTGTTGTGCCCTTCTGAAGAAAAATAGAGGATTTTTCCATTTCCTCCGATTGACGGTGATACTTCACTGTACTTTGTATTGACTAACTCTCCCAAATTCTCTGCCTCACCCCATTCACCATTCTTTTCCAACTTGGCGCGGTAGATATCAAAACCTCCCAATCCGTTGGGGCGATTGCTCGTGAAATAGATTGTCTTGCCATCAGGAGAGATGGCCATGTCCATTTCTTGGAATTGAGAATTCACGGTAGCACCAAGAGGCACCGGATCTGTCCATCTTTCTCCGATTAATTTACACATGTAAAACTCTGCATCATCTCTTGGGCCTTTGCTAATGAACAAGGTATGTCCATCTGCAGTAACGCCGGTTACACGGTCGCCCTTGTCTGAATTGATGTTGAGCAATTCTGCTGGTCCCCACTTACCAGACGCGCCACGGAAGCTCATGTACAAATCATCTTCAAACTCCATTGTTTCCGGATCCACCAACTTGGCATTGCTACCATCGGCACGTTCTCGGTTTGAACTAAAATACAAAACACTCAAATCCCTTGATGCTACACCGTTGAAGTCCTTGTATTCAGTATTGATTGCGGTTCCTATATTGTTTATCTTATGATTCTTGGGGGACTTCATTTGCAATTTGGCTTCCTCACATTGTTCCAACTGTCTGGGCATGTCCTGCAACAATAGATGACCCGGATTTTTAATCTTGGTCTTTAACAATTCATAGGATTCTATTGCATCATCTGGCTTACCGTTCAGATGCTGAGCCTTTGCCAAGTAGGACAATGCCTCAATTGGAGCCAATTCTTCACTCTCATCATACGGATCATAATTCTTGGAAAATTTCCCGCTGCCCGTGGCTGTTTCCAAATGCTCTAGTGCATCTTTTTTGTCTTTGGTCTCCAATAAGCACATCCCCAATTTGTAGTGGTAGTTGGCGTTCAATGGTTTTTTAACCAACAACTTGTTCCACTCGATTACAGCTTGGTCCCAAAGTTTTTCCTCAAGAAGGGTATTGGCCTCATCAAAACTGGCAGGTGTTTCTGGCTGAGCAAATACAGGAGTGACGATGCTCAAGCAAAGAAAACCAACTACAAGGAACTTTTTAAAAAAATCCATAGAACTGAATTTAAATTATTTACAATCAAATATCGCGATTAACATCCCAATTTTCCAAATAATCAGCTACTCTTCTTACGAACATTCCACCCAAGGCTCCATCGACGACGCGATGATCATAGCTATGGGAGAGGAACATCATGTGACGAATACCAATAAAATCACCCGCTGGTGTCTCAATTACAGCTGGTTTCTTGCGAATCGCACCAACAGCCAAGATGGCCACTTGTGGTTGGTTGATGATGGGAGTTCCCATTACATTACCAAAAGAACCTACGTTTGTCAACGTATACGTTCCACCTTGAATATCGTCTGGTGATAATTTGTTGGCTCTTGCACGTTCGGCCAGGTCATTTACTTTCTTGGCAATGCCCACCAAGTTCAATTGATCTGCATTCTTGATCACCGGAACAATCAAATTCCCTGAAGGCAACGCCGTCGCCATTCCAATATTGATATCACCACGAAGAATAATCCTATCTCCATCTACTGATGCGTTAACGCCAGGGAAATCCTTGATGGCCTTGGCAACGGCTTCTATGAATATTGGCGTAAAAGTCAATTTGGTTTTCTCTTTCGTCTCAAAACTCTTTTTCACTTTCTCTCTCCACATCACCACATTGGTCATATCCGCTTCTACGTAGCTCGTTACGTGAGGAGACACATGCTTGCTCATCACCATGTGATCTGCAATCAACTTGCGCATGCGGTCCATTTGAACAATCTCATCATTGCCATTGATGGAAATGGCGGCTTTAGATTTTGGAGCTTCTTTGGGTACATCTGCAGCAGGAGCTGAAGGCGCAGGGGACGCCGCTACAGCTTTGGGTGTTGCTGCGGTTACAGGATCATTGCCTCTATTGGCAATATGCTTTTTCAAATCATCCTTGGTCACTCTTCCTCCTTGACCCGTTCCTAAGACAGTGTCTAATTCGGCTTGACCAATTCCCTCTGCCTTGGCCATGTTTTTTACCAAAGGTGAATAGAAACGATCACCGGAAACGATGGCTGCAGCAGGGGCTGCAGGTGAAGGGATCAAAGGAATATCAGGCATTTTTTCTTCAACGGCAACAGGTGCAGCAACAGTCGCAGCAGCGGGAACAGGAGCAGCAGCTGATTCAGCAGCACCCGTTTGAATAATGGCAATGGGTTGACCCACTTGAACAACATCTCCTTCCTTCACCAAGCATTTGATCAAGATTCCATCTTCAGGAGCTGGAACTTCACTGTCTACTTTATCTGTTGCAATTTCAATGATGGGTTCGTCAGCTTTAACAGCCTCACCCTCATTCTTAACCCACTTGATAATGGTTGCTTCCGCAACACTCTCTCCCATTTTGGGAAGTAATAATTCTATCTGTGCCATAAGTTGAGCACAAAAATAAGCAAAATCAAGGCTGTAAAAGCGTTTATTTCAGCCATAATTCAAGCTGAAGTTGAGTCTGAAGATTGCAGATTTATTGCACTTTATTTGGATCTAACTAGCAATACATTTCCGGTTTTGGCTTCACCTTTTTGACCCGATTGCGGTGTTAAAATCCAAACATAGGTGCCGGTTACAGCTCCCTCACCAGACCACCCCTTGGATACATCTGATGTCTTATAGATTTCAATTCCCCACCGGTTAAAAATGGTCAGTTCCCATTCACCTGGATACTGCTCAAACGGGACAAATGCATCATTGTATCCGTCACCATCAGGGGTGAAAATATTGGGTAAGGTGATCCGACCATCATACTCAACCGAGATAAAGGTGAAAACAGAATCCACGCATCCAGCCTGATCTTCCACTACTAGTCCTATTGAATAACTGCCAGGAAAAGGAGGAAAAGACACAATAGGGCCGGTATCAGAAGAAAACGACGGACTAGCTCCCTCAAAAAACCATGAATACTGGTTACCCGACTGTGGATCCAACACATTGAAATTGACCAGTGAATCGGGAATAACCAAACTTGTTGGGTTGAAGAAAAAATTGACATTGGGCAAATCTGAATAATCAATATTCACTGAATCAATATAAGAGCATCCATTTTCATCCATCACTTCAACACTGTAAGTGCCGCTATCACTAACGGTATAAGTCTCATTTGCACTTCCATCTTGCCATTGATAATCCTGAAAACCAGGTGCGGATAAAATCAATGTTTCACCCTCACAGAGGCTGATATTTTGTCCCAAATCCAAAGAAGCATCATTGCCAATAAATACGGTGGTGTTGTCCGAACAAACACTTGGGGTAACATTCTGAGGCAAGGCGTAAGTTAAAGTTGTTACAAAAGACAATGGTTGCTGACAAGTTACTTCTTCTATCAACTCACCTGTCAACTTATTGATATGAAACAAACTTCCGCTGGTATTGACCCCCCACAATTCATTGGCATTGTAATCATAGGCCAACCCGCGCAAATCAGCAACTGTATTGCCAAGGGTAACTACTTGCGCATTGTTTGGATCAACCTCTAGTAATGAACCACTGGCCGTTGCAGCAAATAGCAAATCCAAAGAAGGGTCATAGGCAAGTCCGTTGATTCCATCTCCAATTGCGGTAAAATATCCGTCCAATGCTGTCAATTCCAAATCACCAATAGCATTTAGCGCTCCGTTATTCACATCCACAGTATATAACGTTTGAGTCAGTGGTTCTCCTGCATTGATTTCAGGAATACCGATAACAAAAAAACGATCATTGACATTATCAAAATCACCTGCAAAAAATTGATGATTGGGATAATCAAAAATTGGCGTCACTGCACCGGTTTCAATATTGACAGAGGACAATGCTGGTGAGGTAACGATATTGGATATACCATACAAGTTATTGGTGGCGGTGCTAAAACCCATGGCTGTCCAATCATTACCTGTGTTGCTTTGAATAGTATCCACGCTGCCATTTAACGTGCTGATGTAAAAAATAATATCATCGCCACTATGCTCATAAGCCAAGAAATTTCCTCCCGTTGAGTTTACCTCCTCCACAAAAACTTGTAGAATCAAATTGGCTGATCCAGCGGCAATCTCCTCTGCTGATGGAACGTACAAAGGTTGCGCAACCGTATCAGAGGGAATAAAGGTGCCTCCACCAGTCCATTGCAAGGCATTATAACTTTCAAATTGGCTCAAATCTGCAACCAGCTGCAGCGTATCACCAATACAAATATTAAAAGATTCTTGAAGTGAAAGCAAGTCACACGGTGTCGTTGGATTTATTGGGCAAGGCAAGACAGTGATTTGATCGGATGATGCGCAACCAGCGGCTCCACTGCCGTTTGAGCATGGACCATTTACACAGGCTACATAGGTTCCTGGTTGTGTTACGGTGAAGTACCTCGTGCTGTTGTCGGGCCAGGTGCTTTCCGGGCCGCTGAAGCAATCGCCGCCCCATTCCCAATAATCGCCAAAACCGGCATCGAGAATTATTGAATCGCCTGCACAGAGGTACACGGTGTCGGGACCCCACTCTATGAAATCGATATACGGATTGTAAAAAATCCAGGAAGGGAAATTAGGAAGCGAAAAGAAAAGCTCACCCTCGCCGCCGCTGTAACTGAACGCTTCGGATGTCACCGTTGGCGAGTCATTGTTTACGCAGTTGATAGACCCAATACGTGTTTCAGCACTACTGTTTAGCCAGGTGAAATAGATTTTCATGTCGGGGGCCATCTGCATATAGAATGCAGTGATGTCCGAGGCAATGACTTCTTGTGTTGAGGCAACACTAATTCCTTGTTCAAACGCACTTTCTACATTGTAACGTACCAATTGCTGTGTGCCGGTTCCAAGACCTGAGGAGGTGGCGTAGAGGTATTGGCCGCTGTGCGAAAATTCGACCGCCTCAGATCCAACTGCGGGCAGCTGTTCCGGATTAGACAAAACGCCTGTCGTTAAATCGAAATCCAACAACAGACCGCTAGAGGTGACAACTTTGCTGTAAGCAGCGAAAAAAAGCGCATCCGGATTACCCGAAATGGGAGAGGCTTTGATGGTGCCCGTCAAAGGCGTTGCAGTTTCAAATACAGATGAGAGGGATACACCTTCAGAAGTGACACTATACACACCAATGCCAGTGGTATCTTGGTTGATGAGTATCCAATAATCTTCTTCATTGGGATGACGGATGGCGCAAAGCCCTTCAAAAGAGTGATTATAAATCTCAACATCAGCTTCAATTACTCCACCCAAACCATTGTTCAAACTCATGTCAATTTTAAAATACCTAAAGCCCCTGCCATTTGGTTCTGCAGCCAAAACCTCAGGTGTAGCATCTACATAATGCTCAATTTCATCAATGGTAAACAAGTAGTATATATTCGGCTCGCCGGGTGCTGGAATGATTACAGACGATTGCGCAGCGCTCATACCACCTCCCTCTATACCTTGCATATCATACATCACCTCATGGTTTCTGTTCCAGATGTGTCCGGGATCTTGACCGCTTGCCGGTATACGACCACCACCATTGGAGTAAAATAAGAGGTTGCCGACCGAATCGCAATAGGCCGTACAGCCCTCAAACGTGGACATGGCGCCGGTTATCTGAACCGCCTCGCCCGAGTTGAAGTCAAGACCATAACCAAAGCCGAAGTGCCAAACATTGGCTTCTTTCTGAGCGCTAGCAAAATTGTTATTCATGCCAAAAAATAACATTAAAAGAAAACCTACAAAAAACGGCACGAAATGCACATTCCTGCTAGATGACACAAAAAGGGTTCTAAAAAAATGAATCATATCCATTCAAACATCAACGATAAATATGTATCACTCCGCGATACTCCTTTGTCTCCGCCTTTTGGTCCACAGACAGCCGAATAACGTAATTGTAAACACCATCGGGAACAAAGTAATCGCCATCCATAAAGGCGCCAGTCCAAATCAAATCTGGCTCATCCGAATAAAAGACCTTCTGTCCCCATCGATTGTACACCTCCATTTCAAAGCCATTTTTTTCAATCCCGGTTCCAACCAACTGAAAAGCATCATTATTTCCATCTCCATTAGGGGTAAAGGCGGTAGGTACAAATAAACTAAAAACCTCGTTGACAACAATTTCACCCTGAACAACATCGGTACATCCGTTGTCACCCTCCACCATAAGGGAAATAGGGTAAACACCTGCCACTCCCCATGGCAAAATGAACTGCGGATTAGCATCATTGCTTATCAAAACCTCATCAAGAGAAGTAACCATCCACTGCCAATCAACAATGTTTCCCGACGACATGTCCGTAGCGGTGAAGCTGGGATTATCTGACTCTAAGATCAATGGGTTGGTTGTATATCCTGCAATAGGTGCAGAAAAAACTTGTATGGCATCCAAAACAGTAGTGTCTGATAAACATCCATTAACGGCCTCTACTTCTAAAGTGATATCATAATTACCGGCAAGGGTTGGGGTAAAAGCCAAAGAAGGGGAAGTACTCACCAAATCACCATTGACATACCACTGCTGCAGACTGACCAAGGAAGGATCAATATTGTTCAACACAACAAAACCATCGGATAAACAACCTGAGGTATCAGGAATCACCACATTCAAATCTGCAGGCTCATTTACAACAACATTGATGCACTCAGTCAAGGTTTGACCCAATGCATTGGTTACCGTAAGGCACGCCTCACCGTCTGCGTTTGGCTGATAAAGCAAACTTGATTCTCCGCCAATTGAAACTCCACCGTAAGTCCACTCATACTGAAAAGGCCCTGAACCATTGCTATTGGTTAGAAGTTCCAATGAAACATTCTCACCCGAGCAAACTGTAACACCATTTGAAATTACGATATCCCAATTGGGTGTCAATGGGTTGATACAACAATTTCCTCCATCAGATATATCCAACGTTTCATTCAGCCAACATGAGTACTGGGTATAATGAAATTGAAGTGAGCCTCCTAGCTCAGTCATAAAATAATACACCACCTCATCCGGCGTATTGCCACCACCAGCGGGATAGAGTGTATCACACTGTCCACTAACGCC
>CANNHA010000098.1 GCA_947504275.1 Flavobacteriales bacterium | reverse complement strand
TGGTGGAATCAAGAATTCCATTTTTGGTGGAGAGGGATTGTTTTACGCGGTGTTGAGAGGTCCAGGTAAAGTTTGGTTGCAAACATTGCCCATTTCCAGATTGGCCAGTAGAATCATGTCTTATGGTTCGGTAGGCGGAAGAAAAGAAGAAGGAAGTATTTTAGGAGGCTTGGGCAATCTATTGGACGGTGATGGTGTATAAGCCATGACAGCGCCCACCTTTATTCCCGTAGCAGAAGCCATTGCGCTTTATGGGCAAGGTCAACTGACCGTAGCGGACGTGCGCTCTCCCAAAGAGTTTGAGGCAGGTCATATTCCCGGCGCCATCAATATTCCATTGCTGAACAATGAGCACCGGCACTTGGTAGGCTGTTGTTATAAAGAACAAGGACAGGCAGCGGCGATTGAATTGGGGTATCAACTCGTCACCCCATTTTTTCCGGAAATTCAAGCCCTGGCCAAGTCGCTTTGTAAAGGGACCAAAATCATTTTGCATTGTTGGCGCGGTGGATTGCGCAGCAAAATTACAGCGGGATTATTGGCTGAAGTTGGTTTTGAAGTATTGATGGTGGAGGGTGGATACAAGGCCTGGCGCAATCAGTGGATTGCCACTTTTGCATCGCCCATGAAAATGCTGATGGTGGGAGGGTTAACGGGATCAGGAAAGACAGATGTCTTGCAGATGTTGCATCAGCAAGGCGAACCAGTATTGGATTTGGAAGAAATGGCCCACCACCGTGGATCTGCTTTTGGAGGATTGGGATTGCCAGAACAACCCACACAAGAACAATTTGAAAATGTTTTGGGTTGTTATTTATACCAACAGATTAAAGATCAACTTATACTGGTAGAAAGTGAGAGTAGAATGATCGGCAGAATTAGAGTGCCCGACGCTTTTTTTAAGCAGATGTGGGATTCGCCGCGGGTGGAGGTGGTAAGAACAATACCTCAACGGGTAGAGCACATTTTAAAAGTTTACGGACAGTTTGATACAGAAGCCTTGGCAACCAAGACGATGCAACTCAAAAAGCGCATGGGATCTGAGCAAGTGAAGGAGGCAGTAGAAGCTTTGGAGCAAGGAGACAAAGAAAAGTGGGTAACGATGCTGTTGCGTTATTACGATAAAAATTACCAGCACCACAGCGGGTTACAAGAGCAACAAATGATCATCCATCTTCCACACGATGCGGAATGGACATTGGAACAATGGGCGCAAGCGATACTAGAATTATGCAAGACATTCAATTGACACAACAAACCAAGGCAGGCGGATGTGGTTGTAAAATAGCACCACAACAACTGCACGAGATACTGAGCGGACACCGCAGTATTCAGGGCGGACCTACGCTATTGGTGGGCAATGAGGGCAATGACGACGCTGCAGTGATGGTGTGGGAGGGAGAGCAATGTTTGGTGCATACTACTGATTTTTTTATGCCCATCGTAGATGATCCTTTCGACTTTGGTCGCATTGCAGCTACCAATGCTTTGAGCGATGTCTATGCCATGGGTGGCAAGCCTGAGATGGCCTTGGCGATATTGGGTTGGCCCGTGGCCACGTTGGGGACCGCTTCGGCTTCCCGAGTAATGCAGGGAGCGCGTGAGGTGTGTGAGCAGGCAGGAGTAGCGCTTGCCGGGGGTCATTCCATAGAAACCCAAGAGCCCATTTTTGGACTGTCCGTTACCGGAAGGGTTAGTAAATCAGCATTGAAAAGAAACAACACCGCGCAGTTGGGAGATGTCTTGTATATCACCAAGCCATTGGGAGTTGGCGTGATGGCCACCGCGTTTAAGAGAGGCATCATTGATGCAGAAACATTTGCTCCAGCCATTGCCAGCATGACGCGGTTGAATGTTTTTGGTGCTATGGCAGGAAACATGCCCGGTGTAACCGCCATGACAGATGTTACAGGATTTGGCCTTGTTGGCCATTTGATGGAGATGATAGAATCATTGGATTGCACCGCTGTGCTGAACATGGCGCAAATACCATTGTTGGAGGGGGTTGAACCTTTGATTGCGCAGAGCATTTACGCAGACATGGCCATGAAGACCTACTCCAAGTACGCATCGTTCACCAATATTGCCGCCATGGCGCAATTGATTCCATTGTTTGATCCGCAAACTTCTGGAGGATTGATGATGACAGTGAGACCTGAAGCAACTGCTGAATTAGAGGCCCAAGCAAAAGCGGCAGGACAAAATCTTTACCGCATCGGAACGCTGGAAACACCAGGCGAAAAGCGCATCATGGTGCAATAAACGGAACAGGATTTCCATTCTTCACCCAAAAGCATTTTTGCGCTATCGCGAATAAATGGTCGTCGTCGTGGTTGTCACTGAATACAACTTCTACTTTAGCATTTGGATGTTTTTCTTGCAAGGCCATCACCTTGTTTTGTCCACGGCAATTGAATTCAAAAACCCAGGTATTATTGCGCTGCGCGATTTCCGAACCCAGCACCTCAATCCCCCATTGGTCACAAATGGGTTGAATAAACAGTTGGGGAGAGGCTGAGATACAAACGCATGGGATGTCACTTTTTTGGTAATCTTTCAGCGCTTGCAGAATGTTGTGATGAAAGTCAACTGTTTTTTGGTCCGACCAGAATGCAGCAATTTGTTTTTTTAACTCATCCGTATTCCATCCAGAAGTAAACCGAATGAACAAGGATTTAAAAGTGAGTATGGGAATAAGCTTGAAAAAGTACAGGGCGGCGGCTACACATTGCAAAGGAAAAAAGCGCATCCTCCAGGGATGTTTTTTGTAGACAAAAAGACAAAATGCAATGAGTGTGTCTTTTCGGTAAAGCGTTCCATCAAAATCAAAGACGGCAATGGAATTTTCGTTAGACATAGAGCAATGCAATGAGGGAAATCATCCAAAGCAAGAGGTTTACTTGCGTGAAGCGATCTTTGAACAGCAGGGTGGTGGGGTCGCCCTCTCCCTCAAATTCGCTGGATTGGCTCAATTGAACAAACCTAAAAATACCCAGTACCACAAAGAGTGAGGTGTACAAGATTTTATCCGTATGCAGCGCTGTCTGTACCTTGACATCCATCGTGTACAGCAAGTACGCCGTGATGGTGATGGTGGCCACGATGAAAATGAATTTGTCCAATAGCTCCACAGAATAATGCTGGAGCACTGCACGGTGGTTTTTAGCTTGGTCTTTTAAGACAACCAATTCTGATTTGCGTTTGATCAAAATAAGGAACAAGGCCAAGAAGAAACTCACCACCAAAATCCAAGAGGTAGGATTCACTTGTATGACATAGCAACCCGCCAAAACGCGAAAAACGAAATTGATGGCAACAATAAAAAATTCAATGATATTAATGGATTTTAAAACAAAAGAGTACGCAATGTTCAACAGGACATAGAGCAAAGTAATACCGCCAAATGCCATTGGCAGTTGGGTTAAAACAAAAATGCCAACGGCACTTCCAATGGCCAGTAGCCCGATTAAAAGCGCTTGATTTTTAGAAATTTTCCCGGATGGGATGGGTCTATTTTTTTTGCGTGGGTGCAAAGCATCTTTGTCAGCATCTGCCCAATCATTGATGATATAAATGAATGAACAGGACAATGAAAAAACGATAAAGGCTAAAATGGCGCGCTGCACAAGGTTTTCATGCATCAGATTCAATGAGAAGACCAAGGGAAGAAATAGAAACCCATTCTTCACCCAACTTTTTACACGCATCAATTCCCAATACATTCTCATGGGACAAAGATATATTTCCAATCAGAGAAATCATCAGCTGCAAAAGACTTCCACTCGGGAGCGGCATTTGTATTGGGATAGGGAATGGTTTTCACTTTCCATTCCGCCAAGCGAATTTCCATTGACTTGAGCCATCCTTTTTTGATGTAGATGGTGTTGTTTTTTAAAACCCTTTTTTCTGCGCGAATGGCCCGCGTTCCTTGTCGATTCCATTGGTAGTACTCATAGCCAATGATGCTGAAATTGGTCAAAAAACCCAGGATGATGATGAGGGAATAACGCTGAATCCAACGGCTGTCATCCAACAGACCAAAGAGCAATATAAAGCCGTAAATGAAAAGTTGATGGGGCGCATAGCGGTAGTGCCAGAATTCAGGCTGAATGCAAACGCTGACTAGGATACCGCCCAATAGCCATGGGAATAAGCCTTTTTTGTTTCGCCACACAAGGAACAGAAACAGGGGTATTAATAGCAAGATGAGTTCAGCAGAAAAAGGTCCTAACGGAGCAATGACCATTGGTTGATGCAATCGATAATAGAGAATCGATTCACGAACGGTTTTGCGGTGGAATAGTTTTTTGGGATGTGATGGAAATTCGTCAGGCGAGGTGTAACCCGGATAATGAAAGGTAGCGGCATTCCATCTTTGCCAGCGGTTCATGTCAAAAAAGTTCTTGGGGTAATGCACTTGCGCTACGCGTGTTCCCTCGTTGCCCTCTCCCATCAAGGGAAAGAAGGGATGCACTTTGTCTTTCCAGTTGCGCACATAGGTGCAATGACCCACCACAAAAAAAGCGAGAATGAAAATGACAACGCCTCGAGATAAAACATTCCACCAAATCTTTTTGTGTTTAAAAACAACCACCATAAAAAGACCAAAGAAGAAAATACTGGCATAGACCAACCCGGTGAATTTGATGTTGGACAAGTAAATAAAGGCAACACCCACACTGAACCAACGATAGAAGGAAGGACCATCAATGAAGATGTCCGCCAAGAAGATGATCAAAATGAGCATCAGGGAATACAATTGGCCATCGACATAGAAACTCAATGACTGTCCCACAGCCACAGGCGACAAAGCCAGGAGCAAAGCAATCATAGCGGAGACAAAGGGACGTTGTGTCCATCTGAAAAGGGCGCCGAGGGTAATCAGAAAAGAAGTGGCAAGCCACATTAAATTTCCAGCTTTGCTCCATTGGATGTAAGGCAAACATTGGTAAAAGGCAGAGGCTAAAGTCCAAGGCGCCTTGGCGTAGTGGTTGACATAATTGGCATTGAAACCTGAGACCGCTTCATGGGCCAAAGGAGCGTCCCAGAAGGGGTTCCAACCATTGCGCAAATGGATGATGGCATCTTGGTGGTACCATTGACCATCAAAGGAAAGATCGTAAAATAAAAATGCAGCCCATCCACAATAGCCCAGAATGATGAGAAAAATAAAGGTGCTCCAAATTTCTTTTCTGTGGAATTTCCATGCCCAATAAAAACTGATGAGTAGGCCAATGATCGGGCTTGCCCCTAGAGGAGGTAGGCCCAGCATCATGCGCAAGGTTTCCACCACAAAGGTCATGGTGAGAAAGACAAACATCAATTGTCCTGCGCCTTGTAGATTATGGAAAAATTTGTTTTTCAAATCGTCTACAAGTTAATAAAAAATAACGAGGAACGTTGAATCGCATTATCTTGCCATGGTGCAAAAAAGAGCCACAACATCTGATCCCATTGCCACACCGTTTCCTGCAGTGCATAAATATGTGCTGGACAAACTGGGTGGCCGTTTGGATTGTGTCGGAGAGAAAGGATCTTACCTCAAGGTTTTTCAATCTGCATTGCATTACTATTTGAACAACAGACAAAACGCCAAACAGAAGCGCCAGTTTTTCAAGGGATCAATGTTGGTTTGTTGGGCATATTTTTTTCTGTTGTATTTAAAGACCATTGGAAAAAAGAAAAGCATCCAAACTCCTTTCGTTATCCAAGATCCGGGTCGTTTAACAGCCGATGGCAAATCTGTTTTTTTCACCAAGATCATGCAGTCCTTGCAAAAGAGCGATTATACCGTTTTGGTCAAGCGCCGTGCGGCAAAGGGAGCGCAAGAACAGCTGATAGAACAAGCAGAAGGAAAATTTGCTTTTCCTGGATGTCAAGTCTGGAAGCAAATGAAAGACTTGTATGCTGTTTACCAAAAAGCCCAAGCTTCGGGTCGTTGGAACGAGCAAGAGTTGCATTATTTGGATTCATCCCTGCACTCTTGTTTGATGCGGTACGTGCGTTGTTTGGGGTCATATAATCCGTCAGTTACTAAGAAAGTATTTTTCACGGTGCATTACATCAATGAAGGTTTTATCTGTGCCATGCGGGACATGGGCATTCAGACGGTAGAACTTCAGCACGGTTTGATCAGCGGAGCCGATTTGTATTATGTCTACCCTGAGGATTATCGTCCTTGGATCAAAGACATGTTTTTACCGGACTATTTGTTCATGTATGGCGATCTATGGCGCAATCGTTTGCTCCAGGGGATTGAATGGAAACCAGAGCAATTGCTCATGATGGGCGATTATACTGAGCTTTTTGTCCAAGAAGAGGAAAGGAAGAACAAGGAAAACATCGTATTGATGTGCGCACAGAAGTTTTTATCTGACGAGTATTTGCCTTGGATTGAAAAATTGAAAGTTGTCTTAAAAAACCATCCCGATTGGAAGATGGTAGTCAAACTACACCCTTACGAACCCAAGCAGGATGTGCCCAAGTACAAGGCATTAGCAGATGATCAAGTGGAGATTGTACAATCGGGTTCATTGAATGATTGGTTTTCAAAATCCAAAATTCAACTGAGCGTATACAGCACCACATTTTACGACGCTATTGGCTATGACATTATGAACTATGCTTTGATCAACACAGGTATTTATGACGCCTATGTAGATGAGATGATTGCCGCTGAAGTGGCCGTGGGCATTGAGATGCAAGACGATCCCATTGCGCGTTTTTTACAGGAGGGAGTAAACAGTATCTTGAGCAATAAATCTTCCATTTATAGCCAATGGAATCAGCAACGGTTCAATCAATTTTTGACTGACGCTGAGTAAGTGCTATAGTTGGTAAGGCTCAGCTCATCAAAGAAAATCAGGTCATTTTTTTCTGAATACTGATTCCAAAATTTTTCCAACTCGTCCCAACTGGAAAAACAAATGTTGTTCAGTGTGGATTGGGGCAAAGGAAAATTTTGATGTTGATAAGGATGAAGCAAGGTCTTGCGCCCTGACAAGAGTCGTTCAAAAATAACGGTGGATAAGGTACCGATTCCAAAATTCTCCAAGTGAAAGAAGTGTGCGGAACTTTTGTTTTTCTCTCCCCAATTAAAAGGAATCGAATTGAAAAACGTTTGGTAATAATTTTCCGTTTTCTCCAAGTGTTTTTTCTCCAAAGGATGCAAGTAAATGACCACTTCCCACATCTTATTTTCTGCACCGCGCTTGAGCCAAGACAAGATTTGTGTTTCACTGTCCTCTGCCGATAAGCCGTTGTCTGCGCGCGATAGCGCATTGCGCAGCCATTGACCATGAGAATAGAAGGCAATCTTTTTGTTGTCTGATGGTGACTTGTTTTCTGGAATATCAAACAAGGTTTCGGCTGGCCAACGCAACAAATTTTTATAGGAAATACTTTTAGAAAAAAGATTTTTAATCTCTTCCTCTTGGTATGGTGAGGTCACCACTAAATCATCACATACCAGGTGATGGTTATGCACAAACAAAGGAATGATGGATGGGATAAAGGTGGTATGCACGCCCAATCGTTTTAGGCAAAGTGAAAGGAGGTTGCTGTCAATTTCATAGGGATGAAAGAAAGATACGTGCTGAATGTTTTCTTTTTTAATCCATTGCATGACACAGGCCATTTCAATGCATTGACGGATGAGCAGCGCCCGATTAGCCCGTTGTTCTTTAGAACTAAAACAGACCACGGCCACCCTCAGCGCGAAAAGATGCAGCAATATTTTTTCTAAGAAGTTGGTATGGACATGTTTCAGGGAAATGAGGTCTTTGCCCACAAAGTGAGTAACAGGTTGCGCGTGGAATTGTTGAACGTATATCAATGCTTTGGGGTCTTTGTAAAAGTCCCAGGTGATGAGGGTGTGGCCGGCAGAATTTGTTTTTTCCGTTCGTTGGAAAAATGCGGCCGACGCATTGGTCTTAATGATGTGCCGATACCACTCACGCAGTCCAATCCAGCGGTCATCTGACGCGGTGGCATCCAAGCGATAGGACATGTTGTGTTGCAGGCTGAATTGGGCGATATCCTCTTTGGCCGCTTTTTTTTTAGCACCCAATCCAAAGGATTGAAAAATTTGTATTGCTGATAAAAGCTCGCCCATAATGGTTGTGTGCTAAGATAATCAACCATTGTATCTTTGGCACTGATGACAAAAAAGAATGACCTAGCCTTATTAAATACATTACGTGCGATTGCGGCGTGGATGGTTTGTTTGTTTCATGCTTCTTTTTTGTTAAAGGAGTATTATCCATTCACGTATGATGTGCTGTCTTGGGGACAAGAAGGTGTTTATGTTTTTTTTATCATCAGTGGTGTTGTATTGCCCTGGTCCATGGATCAGTCCAATTACCAATGGCGTTTTGCGGGGAAGTTCATGCTGAAAAGGATGTTGCGATTGTATCCTCCTTTTTTGATTTCCGTTGTGATCTGCGCGTTTGGCTTTTATGGATTAAAGGGGATGCTAGCTCCGGAAGGATTAACCAAAATGTGGCACAGTATCACCTTTGCCGCGCCATTCTTGGGAACCAAGTGGGTCAATGATATCTATTGGACACTCTTTGTGGAGTTTCAATTTTACCTCTATTTGGCCTTGATTTTTCCATTTTTTATTTCTAAAAAAGTATGGGTGCGAACAGCGGCTTTGGTGTTTACATTGGCGTTGTCTTTTTTGTCAAAATCGTTTGAGCCCAAAGTGGTCAAGGTGACTTTGCTTTTTCACTTGCCGGTATTCACCATGGGATATTACGTGTATTTGTATTTGAAGGGAAGAATTAAGGCACCAGAGTTTTGGATGGGATTATTGCTGAGCACATTGGTCTGCTTGTATTTGACGGGTATTTTACACGGATTAAAATGGCGCATTGTGTCCACCGCATTGGTAACCGCACTGGTGATCATTTTTGTCAAAAAAGGCAACAAGTGGCTGGATCAATTGGGAGAAATATCCTACTCCTTTTACCTCACCCACTGGTTTGTGATTTCTACTTGCAATCATTTCTTTTACCACGACATGCGTTCTCCTTTGGGTAGCGTATTGTTTTTCTTGTTGATTCAGGTAGGTTCTATTGCATTGGCCAAACTCTTTTATCAAGCTGTAGAGAAGCCATCCCTGCAATGGACCAAGATGGTGCGATATACTACTGATCCGCCAAAAGTTTAAAGGTCATCCGGTGATGTGGGCAAGGCCCAATCTCGGCAATAGCAGCCCGATGCTTCTTGGTGGGATACCCTTTGTTGATGTCCCAGCCGTAGTGTGGAAACTGCTGGTGCAATAGCGCCATGTGTTCGTCACGGTGTGTTTTGGCAAGGATAGAAGC
>CANNHA010000097.1 GCA_947504275.1 Flavobacteriales bacterium | reverse complement strand
GTGATTACCCAAGCATTTTCCTTTATTGCTACTTCAAATGCCATCAGTTATTGCAAAGCTTTTCCTTTTTTTGTAGATATTGACCAAAATACCCTGGGGATGAGCGCGACAGCCTTGGCTGAATTTCTCAACGGGACAGAACAAAGAGACGGTGGTTGTTATCATGTTGAATCGGGAAGGCGAATAGCCGCTTGTGTCCCGATGCATTCTTTTGGAATGCCTGTTGATTTGGATGAGATTAAAGCATTGTGTGATGAACATCGTATAACCCTAATAGAGGATGCAGCAGAATCGATTGGCTCTATTTATAAGGGTAAGCACACCGGAACAGTTGGAAGTATAGGCGTTTTCAGTTTTAATGGAAACAAGACAATCACATGTGGCGGTGGTGGCGCAATTGTGACCAATGATGAATATTTGGCCAAAAAGGCCAAGTATTTAACCACTCAAGCCAAGGTTCATCATCCTTACGAGTTTTTTCATGACGAGATAGGCTACAATTATCGTTGTCCAAATATCAATGCGGCATTGTTTTGCGCACAGCTTGAGGTGCTTGATCAAATTTTATTGGACAAAAGAAATACATCCGATCTTTATAGAAAATTTATTGAATCTGAGTACAATGATATTCGTTTTTTCAAAGAAGATGAAGATAGGAAATCCAATTATTGGTTAAATGCGATATTATTCAACAGTTGGGATGAAAGAGAGTACTTTATTGCAAAATCAATTGAGCGTGGAGTTATGGTCAGACCCTCTTGGAAGCCCATGAACCACCTTCCGATGTTTCAGAATGCATGGAGGGATGAATTGTCTTGTACGGAAAAAGTTTATCAAACTTTAGTTAACTTACCGAGCAGTGCTAGAGTCTGAATTTTATATTTTAGGTTACTCTGGACATTCCTTTGTAGTCCTTGAAAGCGCAATTCAAAGCGGCATGACTTGTTTGGGTTATTTTGAGAAAGAAGAGAAGTTGAAAAATCCTTTTTCTCTAAAATATTTAGGCAGTGAAACTGATTTCAAGGATTGGAAGGAAGTCAATGCCTTTGCTGCAGTTGGTGACAATCAGATGAGATTAAAGTTAATCAGTAATCTGCAGAATAGAGGTGTTATGGGAGTAAACATTATTGATAAAGCGGCTACGCTTTCAGTATATGCTTCAATGGGGCAATTTAATTTTGTTTCAAAAGGGAGTGTGGTGCAAACCTTTGTTAAGATAGGAAATGGGTGCATTATTAATTCGGGAGCTATTGTGGAGCATGAATGCGTAATTAAGGATGGGGTGCATGTTTCACCAGGGGCTATATTGTGCGGCGGAGTAATTGTAGGAAGTGGATCTTGGATTGGCGCAGGGGCGGTCATAAAGGAAGGTGTTCAGGTAGGGAAGAATGTAATTGTCGGTGCAGGTTCAGTCGTTCTTAAGGACATCCCTGACGGGGTTACTTGTTGGGGAGCTCCGGCCGTTTCGAGGGTTTGATTTTTACAGTAACCGAAACTGCAATACTTTAATATTTTTATGGTATCTTAGCACAAAATATTTAATTATGCGTCGGACAGTTTTTCTTTTGGGTTTTTTGTTTGTTTCTGTTTTTGTGTCAAGAGCGCAAACACCAGAACTCATGCCCTATCAGGCTATTGCCAGAGATGCAGATGGGAATCCTCTGTCCCAAACCAATATCACGTTGAACTTCAAAATAAGACAGGACAGTTTTAGTGGATTGGTTGTTTACGATGAGAATCATACTTTGATTACAGATACTCGCGGTTTTTTCACAGTGAATATTGGTGCTGGCAATGTTGTGATTGGTGATTTTTCAACCATCAATTGGGCCAGTCACAATCATTACATGCAGATATTGATGAATGGATTGGAAATTGGCAATCAGCAGCTGTTGTCTGTTCCTTATGCGCTGCACAGCAAAACTGCAGAACAAGTTACTTTTACTGTTAGCACCTCAGGTGACACTTTGTATTCTGGACCTAACTCCTATGTGATTATTCCGGGGATTAGTGATGCAAACTACGTTAGAGGATGCACGGATCCAACCGCTTGCAATTATTCATCCACCGCGAATCTTGATAATGGAAGCTGTTTGCAGGTTTATGATCTATGTGATGATGGAAATGCGCTCACAATCAATGATGCTATCAATACGCTTTGTGAATGTCAAGGTTTTTTTACTGGAACTACATTGTTGCCAGGAAATTCGTCCTGTACAACTTCACCAATCTCTGTGACAGGTTGTTTAGGGGAGACCTCATTGGATTATCAGGGCGTAAATTATTCTTTGGTTGAGGTGGGCGGTCAATGCTGGTTTGCTGAGAATCTTACATCAACCCAATACAGAGATGGGACATCGATACCTCAAATTACCACCACTTCTGGTTGGGTTTCGTCCACAACGGGCGCGTATTGCCGATGGGCTAATTTGGCGGCAAATAGTGATGTCTACGGCAGATTGTACAATTGGTATGCTGTGAATGATAGCAGGGGACTCTGTCCAACAGGTTGGCATGTCCCTTCTGATTGCGATTGGATGTTTTTAGAAAACACCATTGGATTAACCTTGGCATCGCAAATTGCTACTGGTGGAAGAGGTTCCATGCAAGGCGGTAAGTTGAAATCAACAAATTTATGGGCAGCTCCAAATTCTGGCGCTACTGACGAGTTTTCGTTCTCTGCACTACCAGGGGGATACAGAAATCAAACAGGAAGTTTTCGTGTACTAACTACAGGTGCTTATTATTGGACATCAAGTTCCGCTCTAGCATCCAGTGCTTTTTTCCGTTCCTTGTTAAGTTCTAGTGGAATGATATTCAGAAGTAGTTCTTCAGCTATCATGGGAATGTCTATTCGTTGTGTCAGGGATTAATAAGGGATTTTAGCATTAATGGGATTCAAATTAAAATGAATAAAATTTCTATTATTGCTGAAGCCGGGGTGAATCATAATGGAGACCTTGAAAAAGCGCTCCTACTGATTGAAACAGCTGCGCATGCGGGTGCGGATTATGTTAAGTTTCAGACTTTTCGTTCAGAAGAACTGGTTAGTGCTAGCGCGGATCTTGCCGATTATCAAAAGAGAAATATGGGTGATTCTGTTTCTCAATTGGAAATGCTCAAGAAATTAGAGATCCCTTTGGAGTGGTATCCTCAATTGATTCAGCATTGCAATGATAAAGGAATAAAGTTTTTATCTACCGGTTTTGATAGGGATTCTGTGCAGTTTTTATTGCAATTTAATCCTGACTTCATAAAAATTCCTTCTGGGGAATTAACTAATTTTGATTTTTTGCAGTTTGTTGGGTCATGTGGAAAAAGAGTAGTTCTGTCCACAGGAATGTCAACAATGGAAGAGGTCAAAGCTGCGGTGAATGTATTGATCGAGTCAGGTATGAGCATTTCTGATTTGGTTGTTTTACATTGTCATACGGAGTATCCAACTGAATTTTCGGATGTTAACCTACTCGCAATGCGAGCTATTGCGGATGAATTGGGTGTTGAAGTGGGTTATTCGGATCACACCAATGGGATTGAAGTGTCTATTGCTGCTGTAGCATTGGGGGCTGTTTTAATTGAGAAGCATTTTACATTGGACAAAGGGTTAGAAGGTCCAGATCATAAGGCGTCTTTAGATCCGAATGAATTGAATCAACTGGTTAGTAGCATTAAAAATGTATCCGCGGCTATTTCAGGAACAGGTGTGAAAGAACCAACTGAAGTTGAAAAGAAAAACATATTAATAGCAAGAAGGAGTTTGTTCGCCAAACGCAACTTGTTGTGTGGTGATATAGTTTCAAAAGAAGATTTGACCGCGCTGAGACCAGGTTCGGGAATTAGTCCAATGAGTTGGAATATTTTAGTGGGTAAGAAGTGTAAACGGAATATCCAAGTAGGTGAAATTCTGAGTTTTGATGATTTCGAATGAAAGTAGCAATAGTAACAACATCGAGGGCGGATTATGGAATTTTGAAACCGTTGATTCGCGGCATTGAAAATTCAACCCAATGGGAATTGGAGATTATCGTTACAGGATCACATTTGTCAATTTATCACGGATCTACTTTTGATGAAGTGAAAGATGATTTTCCTTTGTTGAAGTATCATTTGATTCCAGCTCTGTTAACCTCCCATGACGCATGCTCTATTGCTTTGAACTATGGCATGGTGGTGATGAGGTTTGCTGAGTTTTGGAAAGATCATGTTGGTTATGACATTGTTTTTGTATTGGGTGATCGGTATGAGTTAGCAGCAGTTGTTGCAGCAGGTATTCCATTTCAAATTCCTTTTGCTCATTTTCATGGAGGTGAGGTGACGTTGGGAGCTATTGACCAAAGCTATCGTGATTTTATTTCAATTGTTTCAAAATGGAATTTTACTGCCGAGCAAGGCAGTTATGAAAGAGTTAAACGTTTGAAATTACCTCATCAGATTAGAAGTGTTTTCAATGTTGGATCATTGGCTATAGACTCGTTATTGTCTCACCAAGATTGCGATGCCGAATTTTTCTATAGTCGAACAGGGCTGGCATTGACTGATGATTTTATATTGGTGACCGTTCACCCTGAAACGGCAGACGTGGAGAGCAATTCAGTTAATTCTAAGAGTTTTTCGAAGGCGATTGAGTTTGAAATTGCCAATTCGGATAGGAAGTTTTTGGTTTCTTTGCCCAATACAGATACGGCATCTGAAGTTTGGCGTCAGATGTGGAAGCAATTGTCCAGATCATATCCAGACAATGTGTTTTGCTCTGAACATTTAGGTGTAAAATTGTACTATACAGCAATGCGAAACTGCAAGATGATGTTAGGCAATACCTCAAGTGGTATAGTTGAGGCTGCCACACTTGGGTGTTGGGTTATCAATCTTGGTAACAGACAAAAGGGAAGAGCCGTAAGTGAGAATGTAGTACAATGTGAATTTGATACCAAGGCAATCACAAAAGCCATTCAGGAAATAGAGATCAAGGGAAGTCGATTTTTAGGCAAAAGTATCTATGGTGAAGGAAACACCTCTGAAATTGTCATAAATTTGTTAAAAAACCAAGATTGAAAGAACCTGGCAATCATATTATAGAGGAAACGTCGAGTATAAAAGAGGCATTAGAGCGGTTAAATGTTTTAGCAGCTGATGCAGTTTTGTTTGTCTGCAATCCAAAGAATCAATTGATAGGAAGTTTAACAGATGGTGATATACGAAGGGGTTTATTGAGTGGAATTAACTTAAGTGACAATGTAAAACGGGTGATTCAGCCGGATCCTAAATTTTTTAGACAAGGTCAAATTGACATGGCCACGTTAAAAGAATACCGCAAGAATAATTTTAAAATTGTTCCTGTCCTTGATGAGGAAAAGCAAATTGTAGATATAGTCAATTTTAGAAAGCAGAAGTCATACCTTCCCATTGATATTGTTTTGATGGCGGGAGGAAAGGGTTTACGTTTGCGTCCACTAACAGAGAAAACGCCAAAACCAATGTTGCTTTTGGGTGATAGACCCATTATAGAGCGTCACATTCTTCGTTTATATAGTTATGGCGTGGGAAGAGTATGGATTTCCGTGAATTACCTAGCTGATGTAATTGTCTCACACATAATCAACCATCCTGACCACTCTAAGAAGGTTGCGTTTATTCATGAACGCCAAGAAATGGGAACGATTGGATCGGTTCGATTAAATCAAGAATGGGAAAATGATGTCATTTTAGTGGCCAATTCTGATTTGTTAAGTGACGTTGATTATGAAGCGTGGTACGAATATTTTGAGGATTCTGGCTCTGATTTTTGTGTTTTGAGCGTTCCCTATGATACCAATATACCTTTTGCAGTTTTAGAGATCAAAGAAAATCGAGTAATCGGTTTAAAAGAGAAACCGACAGTGGTTCATCAGGTAAATGGGGGCATGTACATGTTTAGAAAGGAATGCCTTGAATTGATAGACCAGGACTACTTGGACGCGACAGACTTGATTGATTTATTAATTAAAAACAATAAAGTTGTCACTACATACATGCATACTGGATATTGGTTGGATATAGGAAGACACTCAGACTATACAAGAGCTTTGAATGAATATAAACTTTTAGAGGATTGATATGCTTATTGGAATAATTGGTTTGGGCTCTATGGGGAAGCGGAGAGCAAGGAATTTGAGAAGTCTGGGATACAATAACATTGTTGGTTTTGATTCCAGGCTTGACAGATGTAATGAGTTCTCAGATGTTATGTCATTACCTGTGTTTGATAATTGGAAGAGTTTTGAAGAAAATAACTTTGATGCTATTATAATTTCGGTGCCACCAGATGCTCATTTGGAATACATGAATTGGTCTGTAAGTAGAGGAATATCTTTTTTTGTGGAGGCAAGTGTATTGCGTGAGGGGCTGTTGGAATGTTATGAAAAGGCAAAAGAGAAAGCAATAATTGCTGCTCCATCTTGCACTTTGCGATTTCATCCGGCTATTCAGAAAATTAAACAAATTTTTTTGGATGGTAGCATTGGAAATCTATCCAATATCAATTACTGTTCTGGGCAATTTTTACCTGACTGGCACACCTATGAAAGTGTTGCGGAGTATTACGTTTCCAAAAAAGAAACAGGAGGTGCAAGGGAGATTGTGCCATTCGAATTAACCTGGATGCTTGATATTTGGGGATTTCCTAAATCTGTAATGGGTTTTTATGGAAAAACAATTGAAATACCTGGAGCTGAGAATATAGATGACACTTACAGTGCGATACTAACATTAAATGAAGGTATTCTTGCATTGACAGTGGATGTTGTGAGCCGCCAAGCAGTGAGGCATCTCATCATCAATGGCTCTGAAGGTCAAATTCAATGGAATTGGAGTAACAGCTACATTTCCATTTTTAATGACAAGTCGGAAGAAGAGCGCATCAGTTTTACAGCTAAAAAGGCTCATGAGGGTTATAATTCCAATATTACCGAGGAAATGTATGAATTGGAAATGAGTGCTTTTATTGAGTCATTGAGCAATAGAACTCCATTTCCGAACGACTTAATTTTTGATGATCGCGTTTTGAAAGTGCTAGAAGCGATTGAAACCTCATCTGATTCAAGAACAAGTCAAATCTTGTATTTGTGAAAATAGCTGTTGCCATATTGGTGAGGCTAGGTTCTAAACGTTTACCAAACAAACATTTACTTTCATATCAGGAAAATACCTATCTGGATATTTTGTGTCGAAGATTGATTTTTCATCTTTCTCAGAATCTTAAGAAAGATGTTCAAGTCATTATTTGTAGTGGAGTGAACCCAGTCAATGATCCATTGGTAGAGTGGGGTGTGAAAAATGAAATAGAAATTTTCAGAGGAAATGATAACCACATTCCAAAACGTTTAGCAGAATGTGTTGCTGCTTATCAATTGGATGGTTTGGTATCAGTGGACGGTGATGATATATTGGTCTCACCAGAGTCCGCGCTGTCTGTAATTCAATATTTAGAATCAGGAGGACATTATTGTCAAACTAAGGGATGGCCGTTTGGTATGAACGTTTCTGGATATGAGCGCAATTTTTTGTTAGAAAAGGCAGCGATTTGGAAAGATGAAAAAATGGAAACAGGTTGGGGCAGGGTATTCCAAGATTCAAAACATGAAGAGATAAGTCCTTTGGTTAATTATGAGCCATACACACATCACCGATATACACTTGATTACAATGAGGATGCGGAGTTTTTCAATTCGATTATTGAATTTTTTAAAGACAAGATATTTTCTACTTCAACAATTGATATTGTTCAAACGGTTGAAGAGAATGTTTTTTTTCAGACCAATATGGCTGTACATCAAGATTATTGGATTAATTTTAACAGTGAGATGAATACTGAAAAGGATAAAGAGAATGAACAGTTACGTGAGCGCTTGCACAAAGTAATTCCAGGCGGTGCCCATACTTATTCCAGAGGAGACGACCAGTTTTCTGCTAACACCCCGGCATTGTTTGAAAGAGGCGAGGGCTGTCATTTGTATACGAAGAGCGGGGATCGTTATTTGGACTATGGTATGGGATTGAGAAGTGTGAATATTGGTTATGCAAATGGTGAAATCAATGAAGCCTTTTATCAGGAAGCGATGAAAGGTAACAATTTGACAAGGGCATCCTATACAGAACTGGTTGCTGCAGAGAAGTTGGTTGATCTTATTGGTTCAGTGGATATGGTGAAGTTTGCTAAGCATGGTTCTACTGTCACAACAGCGGCAATTAAATTGGCTCGAGCATACACCGGACGAAAAAGAATTTTGGTGCCCAGTGAGCAGCCATTCTTTTCCTTTGACGATTGGTTTATTGGGACGACACCCTTAAAAAAAGGCACCTTGGAAGAGTCTGCTGCCTTTACCCACAAATTCAATTTTGGAGATTTACAATCTCTTGAAGTTTTGTTTCAAAATTACCCGGGTGAAATTGCTGCTGTATTGATGGAGCCTGCCACTCATCTGTCACCATGCTCATGTGAAAGCCCTTATGGTAATTGTTTAACATGTCCCAACAACAAGTCTCATTTTTTGCATCAAGTAAAGGACTTGTGTCACAAGAATGGGGCATTGTTCATTTTAGATGAGATGATTACCGGATTTCGTTGGGATCTCAAGGGAGCGCAGCATTTTTATGGTGTAGAACCTGATTTATGTACTTTCGGTAAAGCCATGGCCAACGGATTTGCTGTTGCAGCTTTGGCGGGGAAGCGTGAAATTATGATGCTTGGTAATATCAGTCAATTGGGGATGGAAAGGGTGTTTCTAACATCAACCACTCATGGGGCCGAGATGGGTGCCTTAGGGGCATTTTTAAAGACAATTGAAATCATAGAAAGAGATGATGTCATACGGCATATTTGGAAGATAGGAGCTATGTTGAAATCTGGAATGTCAGATTTGGCAAGGCAACACGGTCTAGCCAATAATTTTGAAATGCTGGGATATGATTGCTCGCCTTTGTTTATTTGGAAAGATGAACAGGGAAATGTTTCAATGGAAATGAGAACTTTGTTTCTTCAAGAAATGGTGAAAAGAAAAATCATCATGTCCTATATCTCACCATCGTTTTCCCACAAGCCAGAAGATGTTGCGTATACGCTTGAAAAAGTTTCTGAGGTGTTTTCAGTACTTTCCTCAGCTTTGGATTCAGGAATTACAGATAAAGTTCAAGGACCGCTAGTAAAACCGGTATTTAGACAGTTTAATTGAAGGGAAATGGATGATTATAAGAAAGTGATAAAATTAGATTTGGAATATTCTAAAGATTATTATCTCAAGTCCTTAGTAAAAACAGAACAGCAAAAGTTCTTGGAGTCAATTATAGATATTCCAGAAAAGGAATTGTACATCGCGGATATTGCATGTGGTGCTGGGACTTTGACTTATCATATCAATGAGTATTT
>CANNHA010000096.1 GCA_947504275.1 Flavobacteriales bacterium | reverse complement strand
CTTATTCAGTTGCGTAGAAAAGTGAAAGTCACAATACGTACAAGCCTGCTTGCAAAAAGGAACATGAAAATAAATCCCCAATCGATTTCTCATTAGCTTTGCGATATTATGACAAAAGCGCGAATCGGAAATAAAGAATTTGACTTTAGATGGGACAATACATTTCACAACGCAACTTTTAATGGAGAAAAGATTGAAATACAACCATCAGAGAAAAAAGGTCATTTTTGTCTTAAATACCAAAATAAAAATTACAGGGGAGAATGGATTACTTTTCATTCTGAAACTAAAATAGCCACCATAAAAATCAACCATTCAGAGTTTAACGTCACCATCATTCAGCCAATTGACGCGTTATTGGAAAAGCTAGGGATGGGTGGCACGTCCTCCAAAAAAGTCAAAAATTTGAAAGCTCCTATGCCGGGATTGGTCAGACAAATTTTGGTGAATATTGATGAGCAGGTTTCAAAAGACACGCCTTTGCTGATTTTAGAAGCCATGAAAATGGAGAATGTGATCAAGGCCCAAGGAGAGGGTAAGATCAAATCCATCCAAGTTAATCAAGGTCAGGCGGTTGAAAAAAGTGCTTTACTTGTGGAATTCTATTGATTGCTCCGCTTATATTTGTTACATGCGCAAACAATGGATACTATTCTTAATAGCAATTTTTCTTGGTGTCAATGCCATGAGCCAGTCTTGCGCGGAGATAGCATCTAACGCTCTTTGTGGCGGAGACGATGAAAATCCCTCAAACAATCTCAGCGCAGGAAGTTTTAACTTTGGCTGCTTTCAAAGTAGTTCTAGTTTTAGTTATTTGATGACCACAGGAGGTCAAGGAGGAAATGTATCAATAGAAATTCAGCGATCTGATTGTGATTACATTCAGATTGATCCCATATTAGGAACAGCACAAGTTGCGCTCGACTCTATCTTTTTAACCGTAATACAAATCAACCCTGATCTGGGAGCCTGTGACACATCCTTATTCATTGATCAGATCGGTTGCTATTTAATCCTAGGTGAAACGCAATCATTCATTTTATCCAATCTTCCGACTCATTCTGATTTTTTGATTGTTGTTGGATCAAATCACAATCAAACTCTTTTTGGACCATGTTCCATAGCAGTTTCAGTATCGGGCCCACCTTTTGAAATCGGAGCTGCCTATAGTCCTAGTTTTATTTTCGCAGGTCAAGAGGCTCAAATAACTGTGTCTGGTCAATCCCCGGACGCCACAATAAGTTGGACCCCTAGTGAATTTGTCGGTAATCCATCAGCGGCAACCACCAATGCATTTCCCACTGAGTCCACAGAATTTCTTGTAAACTCACAAATTGGAGAATGTGAGACAAGCAGTAAAGTAAACATAAATGTCGGTGAAGCAATAGGTTTTAGCAATGCAATATCACCCAACGGAGACAATGTCAACGATTTCTGGGAAATTTATGGAATACAAAAATTCCCACGTGCAGAGGTGAATGTTTATGATCGATGGGGCCAAAATGTTTTTAGGTCCATTGGCTATGCTTCACCTTGGGATGGAACAAACAGAGGGAAGAAACTGCCAACTGGTAGTTATTACTATGTTATCGAACTCAACAGCCCTGTAGTTTACATTGAGCCCTACACTGGTTTTATATCCGTAATGCATTGATGAATTCCCTGAAAAAATATAGCCTTGTTATTGCATTTTCACTTTGTTTCCAATGGCTATGGGGGCAACAGTTGAACCAATACACCAATTTCATTTTCAATTATCAGCTGGTGAATCCGGCAGCAACTGGATATACAACTTGCACAGAAATCAAATCCAATTATCGTCAACAATGGTCTGGCATTGATGGCGCGCCCAAAACAACCAATGTTTTCATTCACGGTCGTTTGAGAGCAATGAGAAACGCTTTTCAAGGTCTTGGTGCCAATATAGAATCAGATGCTTATGGTGCTTTTGGGTCAACCTCACTAATGGTCAATTATGCCTACCACACGCGTGTAAGCAAAGGATATAACCTTGCGGGAGGTATTGCCCTAGGTCTAACCCAAATCAGAATCGATTATTCCAAAATAAATTTTGCAGATCCCTACAATGAAACAGTCATCAACGGGGTGGTTAGTGATTATATCTTTCCCAACATTAACGCGGGCGTTTGGTTGTACCGTGGTGACCGATTCTACGGACTTTCCATCAAATCACTAACCAATTCACCCATTGATGGTTTACAGACAGGAAGGTACAATAGGCATTACAGCATTGTCTATGGAAAATACATCAAGATTTCAAAAGAACTCGCCTTTAAACCATCTTTCATGTTCCGTTGGGTCAAGGGAACAAGGCCTGCCATCGATGCGCAAGCCTTACTAACTTATAGAAAGAGATACAGCTTAGGGTTTGCAGCTAGAAACGGGCATGGAGTGAGTGGTATTGTCAAATTTGATTTGTACAGACAATTGTCCGTTTCCTACGCATACGATTTAACATTGAACCGATTAAAATACGGCTCTTACCACACCCATGAAATCAGCCTTGCGCTTAAAACATGTGCCATTCTGGGTAAAGAAAAAGAACTCTGTGCTGCCTACGAATAGTCATGGATTTTCACATTGAATCTTTCAGGGATTACTGTCTTTCCAAACCTCACACCACTGAAGAATTTCCATTCGATGAGACCACATTGGCCTTCAAAGTTCATGGGAAAATTTTTGCCATGACAGATGTCTTTGAATTTGAAGGGATAAATCTCAAATGCAATCCTGAAAAAGCCATTGAACTCAGAAACCTGTATGATGGCGTCAAACCAGGTTATCACGCCAATAAAAAACATTGGAACACCGTTTATTTCCCATCAGATGTCCCTCAAAACATCATTTGGGAAATGATAGACCACAGCTATGAATGCGTTTGGAATGGCCTTCCTAAATCATTAAGAAATCCCGCTTAAGTAACTCACTTTTTACATTGAATAACTCTTTGAAATCCTGAGTGAGGACTTGTAGCATGCGTCTATTTTAGCCGTAACATGACACATATGGAAAATCACTTCATCCCTCTACAAAGCTTAGCTCTGCATTTATCTGATCAGCTGAATCACTTATACAGCGGTCAATACAAGAAAGAGAGCCTAGAGTCTATGGTCAACAACGCCAGAGATCTTTATGAGCGGTTGGTTGTCCTAAGACACAAAGCCTATGAACAGGAAATAAATGTCAATTCAGTTGAAGAAAGCCCAACCCCAGACAATGAACTTCAATTGCCCTCCTTCACTTTGGATTTATCTGAAATCCCGTCAAGTGAAGCTGGCATTTCTACTGAAACAGAGTTTAATCTTGGTCATACAGAGCAGATAGCTGATCAACGTCAAGTTAATCTGATGGACATGATTGAAGAGGTTACCAAATCAGACAATTCTCCGGTTGCTGAAACAACAGCGTCTTTCTTGGCAGAATCCATAGATGAAATATCATCAGAGCCCATTCAAGCAGAAACCACACCCATTGTCTCACTCAACGATATACTCTCTCAGAACCAAAACACTTCAACCATTTTAAATAGATTGGAAAAATCTAAAATCGATGATCTTAAAAAAAGCATCACGATGAACCAGCGTTTCCAATTTGCACGTGAACTTTTCAATGGTGATTCTGAACAATATGAAATCACCATTTCCGCATTGAATAACTGTGAACCCGAAAAGGCTCTTGAATTGTTCCAAAACTACAAACAAAAATGGTCTTGGGATGAAACCTCAATCGCCTTTATTGAATTCTTGGATTTGGTTCAACGCCGACACGAAATATGAAGTTAGCGCTAGTTCCCACCCCTCTGGGCAACTTGGAAGACATCACTTTACGGGCCATTAGATACCTGAAAGAATGTGATTTAATTCTTTGCGAAGACACCCGTCACAGCAGTAAACTTCTGCAACACTTTGGAATTCAAAAACCACTTCTCAGTTATCATCAAAATAACGAACACCATACTCTGCACAAAGTTGTGGAAAAAATCAAGTCCAACAATTTGACTTGTCTCATCACAGATGCCGGAACACCTGCCATTTCTGATCCCGGCTTTCTGCTCATTCGTGAATGCATCAAAGAGGAAATTACCATTGAATGCCTGCCTGGCCCCACCGCATTTGTTCCTGCTCTCGTTTGCAGTGGCTTACCCGCAGAAAAGTTTGTCTTTGAAGGATTTCTTCCCCATAAAAAAGGAAGGGAAACAAGAATAAAAAAAATTGCATTAGAAGACAAAACAACCATTCTGTATGAAAGCCCGCATCGCATCATCAAAACAATTGACCAACTCCTAACCTTCTGCGGTCCTGAAAGAGAATGCGCAGTGGTTAGAGAAATTTCAAAATTGCATGAAGAAATCTTCAGAGGGAATCTAGCCAGTGCCAAAGAATGGTTTGAAAATCATGAACCAAAAGGTGAATTTGTTGTCTTGGTATCGCCACAGAAAGATTAAATTCGCAACATGAATGCGCATTTGTCTCCAGAAGAAATTGTAAGAAGAGAAGCTTTAACCAAACTCAGAAGCCATGGAATTGATCCTTTTCCTGCTGCTGAATTTATAACCACCCATACTTCCCAGGATTGCCTCCGTCATTATGAGGAGGGAAAGGAAGTAACCCTTGCTGGAAGAATCATGAACCAGCGTGTAATGGGAAAAGCCATCTTTGCTGATCTTCAAGACGCCATTGGCAAAATTCAATTGTACCTTAACGTTGATGAAATTTGTCCCGGAGAAGACAAATCGCTGTACAATGATGTAGTGAAACACTGGGTGCATTACGGCGATTTCATCGGTATCACCGGTAAACTGTTCACCACCAAAATGGGAGAAATCTCCATTAAAGTGCAACAATTTCAACTTCTGGCCAAGTCCATTAAACCATTGCCCGTTGTTAAAAAAGATGCGGATGGCAACGTTTTCGATGCATTCACAGACCCAGAGGCACGTTACAGAATGCGTTATGTTGACCTTGTGGTAAACCCGCAAGTAAAACACACCTTTATTTTGCGCACGCGCATCATCAATGCCATGCGCGATTTCTTCAATAATCACGGTTATTTGGAGGTAGACACTCCCGTTTTACAAAACATACCAGGAGGGGCCGCAGCTAGACCTTTCATCACCCATCACAATAGCCTTGACATCCCCATGTACTTGCGCATCGCCAATGAACTTTACTTGAAAAGATTGATCGTGGGTGGTTTTGAAGGCGTATATGAATTCTCCAGAAACTTCCGCAATGAAGGAATGGACAGAACCCACAACCCTGAGTTTACTGTGATGGAAATCTACGTTGCATTTAAAGACTACAACTGGATGATGAACTTCACGGAAAACATGTTGAATCATGTTTGTCAAAAAGCATTGGGTACTTCAGACGTGCAGCATGGCCATAACGTGTTAAACTTCAAACCGCCATTCAAACGTGTAACCATGACACAATCCATCATTGACTACACAGGGTTTGATATTACAGGAAAATCAGAAAAAGAAATTCACGATTTCTGTCTTTCTATTGGCTTAGAGGTCAATGAGAACATGGGGAAAGGGAAACTCATCGACACCATTTTTGGCGAAAAATGTGAGAAGAATTATATCCAACCCACCTTCATCACAGACTACCCTGTTGAGATGTCTCCGCTTTGCAAAAGACACAGAGAAAATCCAGAATTGACGGAGCGCTTTGAGCTCATGATCAATGGAAAAGAAATTGCCAATGCATATAGTGAACTCAATGATCCCATAGACCAATTAGGAAGATTTGAAGAGCAAATGCGATTAATGGAAAGAGGGGATGACGAGGCCATGTTTATTGACCACGACTTTATACGTTCATTGGAGTACGGCATGCCGCCAACATCAGGGATGGGAATCGGTGTGGATCGATTGGTCATGTTGCTCACCAACAATGAAACCATACAAGAGGTATTGCTTTTCCCGCAAATGAGGCCAGAAAAACACCAGCCAGGTCCAGACTTGAACGCGCTAAGAGACCTTGGTGTGAGCGAAGAATGGGTAGAGCATTTACCCAAAGCTGGATTCCATTCCGTTGAGGAATTACAACAAGCCAAGCCCACTGCCATTCACCAACAATTGAACGGATACCGGAAGAAAAACAAATTGGAGATTCCAGCCATTCAATTGGAGGATGTTCTAGCTTGGATAAGCCAAATCAATTGACAAATCAAAGTTTGTAATTCACAGGGCAATCAATCTCAAAACAAAGGGATTGGTCGGTAATTTGTATTCAATAACCCAAAAAAGGCTATGAATAATAAATTGCTCATTTTAGCGGTAGTGGTTACCACTTCTTTTGTCGCTTGCGTTCCCAAGAAAAAGTTCACCGAGCTTTCCGATAAAAAAAACAAAGCAGATCAAGAGATTGAATCACTCAGAAATCTCAATGAAAAAATGGAAGCCGCCAATAAAGAGTGCAATACATCTTTGAGTACCGCAAAAAAAAGCATTGACGAGTTGTCTCAAGACACAACCAAATACGGAAAATCAAACCGATCACTACGCGATCAAGTAGACAACCTCAGTGTGCTCAATGATACACTCACCCAAAAAATGAATACTCTTTTGGTAGCATCATCTAAAGAAAATAGGCTTCTATTGGAAGAAATTAAAAGAAAAGAAGAATCCATCCGAGAAAAAGAAGGTGTCATTAAAGACAAAGAAAATCTCATTCAAGAAAAAGAAAATGCAATCGCGGAAAGAGAGACAAAACTAAAAGACCTTCAACAAATGATGGCCGCCAAAGATAGCGCCTCGAACGCACTTAAAGACAAACTCTCCAAAGCTCTTGAGGCATTTAAGAACAAAGGACTTACTGTAACTGAAAAAGATGGAAAGGTATACGTAAGTATGGAGGCCAAATTGCTTTTTGCTTCAGGCAGCACTGCCGTTGATGAAAATGGAAAAAAAGCCCTCTTGGAAATTGCCAGCGCTTTGCAAGATGAAAATGATGTGGAAATTGTAGTAGAAGGTCACACCGATACTGATAAACTCAACTCGTCCATCATTCCAAGAGACAATTGGGAATTGTCTGTGCTCAGGGCTACAGAAGTGGTAAAAATTATGTCGGCCAATGGTGGAGTTCAACCACAAATTTTATCTGCTGCAGGAAGGAGTGAATACCATCCTGTTGATGAGGATGATAAATCCAAAAACAGAAGGATTGAAATCATCATTCAACCCAGCATGAAAGAGATTTATCAATGGATTGAGAAAAACTAGCGCTTAGGGTAAATCACCTTACGCAAGGCTTTTTTTCTAGGATGTGTTCTGATAACTACTGATGTACCAACGGGATACATGGGCTCACCAATACAGAATTCTTCAGCTCTGAAACGCACGGTTCCATCATCCATAGGATAAGAAATCATAGGATGAAATTGCTTTTCGCCTTTTACATGAGCTACAGCCCAATTGTCAATGGTTCCATCAAAATCTTCATATTGAAACTTCATGGTAATCTCATCCTTGAAACGATACAGCAAGAAGATGGCAATGGCGATTACCAAAATGATTACAGGTAAATAATTGTCCATTTGACTTAATTTTAAACAAAAATAAAAAGCTTCGGGTTCCATGAGAGAATTAATCGGTATCGTACTTCAAAAAAAAAGAATTCGCGACCGATTAATGTTAGTGAAGATATATTCTGAGTCACAGGGTTTAAAAACATATTGGTGGAGCGCTGGTTCCAAATCCATGCAAGCCTTTGATGTGTTTGATACCATCCGATTCCAAAGCAAAGAGGAACAAAAGGACCATGCGCAATGGCTCAAAACACCACAAACCACCAAAGTACTTTTAAACGCTCGCATACACCCTGTTAAAAGTGCCACGCTGCTGTTCTTTCAAGAAATATTGTTGCACCTGCTAACTGAGGACTACCAAAATCCCCCTTTGTTCTATCTGATTCAACAAATCATAAAAGACATTGATGAAACACAACATGAACAACCGCTTCATTATGTATTCTTGGTGGGTTTGATGAAAGCACTAGGATGCTGCCCAATTGTAACCAGGGAGCATGCAGATTGGTTCAACATCAATGACGGACAATTTGGTCAAAGTTTCTTTCCGCCCGGAAAAAATATACTACCAGAAAACAATCAACTGTACTTGTTTCAACAACTCATTCAAGGAAATTGGGAATCCCTCTACCAGCCGCAGATTTCAGCATCTCAGAGAAGAGACATGTTAAAGCAAATGGTGGACTATCTTTTTGTAAAAAGCGACAAAACATCGCCCATCAAATCCCTTGAAATCTTCTATGAACTTTTTCATCTATAGTTAGTAAATTTACGGCATGCAGTATTCCTTTCAAACGGTTATTGGACAAGAAACGGTGAAAGAGCGATTGCTCCACAGCCAACAAGAAGGCAGGGTTCCTCATGCGCTTTTGTTCAATGGGAGTGAAGGTCACGGCGGTTTGACTTTGGCCATGGCCATGAGTAGTTTTTTGTTGTGTGAACAACCAACAAATACAGATTCCTGTGGCCAATGCAAATCCTGCAAGTCCATACAAACCCTGCAGCACCCGGACCTCCATTTCAGCTTTCCCTTTTTCAACAAATCAAGCAATAGCAGTGAGAGCACGCTGTCAGATCATTTTGCAGAAGATTGGAGAAGCTGCTTGTTGGAACACACTTACTTCAATACTGATCACTGGATCAGCAAAATCACCAAGGAAAATAAAACCTTATTCTTTCCCGTAGCTGAGGCCAATAACATCGCAAGAAAAGTTTCTCTAAAGGCGTTTTATGGAGGCTTGAAAATAATGGTCATCTGGATGGCTGAATTGATCAAAGAAGACACGGCCAACAAACTGCTTAAACTTTTAGAAGAACCTCCCTCCAACACCCTATTTATTTTGGTGACGGAAAACATGGAAATGATGCTCCCCACAGTGCTATCAAGGGTTCAGACCATCCAAGTACCCAAGATTGAAGACCAAAAAATATTTGATTTTTTAATTCAAAATCAAATCGAACAAGATAGAGCCACTATGTCAACCACCTACGCCAACGGTAATTTGTGGAAAGCCATGCTTTTTGCTCTAAATGACAACTTCAATCAAGGGCTTGACGATACCTTTCAACAATGGATGAGGCTCTGTTATAAAAAAGATTTGTTGGCACTGACTGATTTGTCAGTCACCTTCCACGGATGGGGCAGAGAAGTTCAAAAACACTTTTTTGAATATGCACTGGAACAAGTGCGACAGAATCTCATGCGCAATTATGTTGGGGATGCATTAGAACAAATGACCCCTAGCGAACGCGCCTTTGCAGATAAATTCTCCAAATTCATCAACCACTTCAACATAGAAGACTTGATGACAGAACTCACCGACGCCAGCTACCACATTGGCAGAAACCTCAATGCCAAATTGCTCTTTACCCATCTGTCCATAAAGGTCCATCACTTGTTGAGAAGGAATAGCTACGGCCGTTGATTCTATCTTTTGTTTTCATTACCGTTGACCAACTACTTCAAATGGTAGTGGCTTTGTGATATGGGATGTAGTTCTTGTTCGTCTGGAAAAAATGGCCTGCCTGCAGGTT
>CANNHA010000095.1 GCA_947504275.1 Flavobacteriales bacterium | reverse complement strand
TCTTTCCAAATGGTCATAGAAGACAACAGCGTTGACAAGAAGAAAGTCAACAAAGTAGTGCTTTGTACCGGGAAAATGTATTACGAAATGATGGAGGAGCGTGAGAAGAGAGGAGTCACCGATATGGCGTTAATTCGTTTAGAGCAACTTTATCCCTTCCCTCAAAAAGCCTTGGAGAACGCACTCAAAGGATTTGGTAAAAATACCCAATTGTTGTGGGCACAGGAAGAGCCAGAAAACATGGGAGCGTGGAGTTACATCATGCGTATGATGCGCAAATCAAACATTGATGTTGTAGCCTATCCCGCCCAAGCCTCACCAGCCGCAGGTTCAAGCAAAATGCATGAAGCCAGGATGAGACTAGTGATGGACCAACTGTTTGCTTAAAATCTAAACTTATTTTGCTAAAGGCCATACTTGATATGGCCTTTTTCTTTTCCATTTGTCGAAGAAGGCATTGATTATCTTTGCGTCCTGACTTATACATTGTGTCGAACGCTCCATTTTTAAACCGATACATACAATCGGTGCATACCCAAAACATCTCGGAAAGTTTATCTTCTGAGGGTAGTAAATTGCGTCTCAAAGGAATTGTCGGTTCTGCCAAAGCACTCATTGCCAACGCCACGGCGTTGTCCATCAATACAACACACGTGTTTGTTTTAGAAGACAAAGAGAAAGCGGCGTATTTCCTCAATGACCTTGAAAACATTGAGAATTACCAAAAAGAAACACTAGCTCAAAGGACAATTCTTTTTTTCCCCAGAAGCGCCAGAGTGCCTTACCAGGTGGAAACTGTAGACAATGCCAATGTCGCCATGAGGACAGAGGTTCTGAATCTATTGAGAAAAAAACCAAAAGGCCAATGGATCGTTACCTACCCTGAAGCGCTCGCAGAAAAGGTTATAGGATTGGCTTCGTTGGAACAAAAAACGTTCGAAATAGAATTGGGCAATACGCTCAACCATGAAATTGTCGACGAAGTATTCCAAGAATATGGATTTGTAAAAGTTGATTTTGTTTACGAACCCGGGCAATATGCTGTAAGGGGAGGAATCATCGACGTTTTTTCATTCTCTTACGATCATCCATACCGCATTGAATTGTTTGGAGATACCATTGACAGCATTAGAAAATTCGACCCTGTTGACCAGCTGAGTTTGTCTTCTATGACAAAGGCTACCATAGTACCCAACATTCAAGATGAGAGTCAAATTGATGCCACCATCAACTTTCTTGAATTTGTAGATTCAGATGCTGTGGTGTGGTCTATTGAGTGCACCAATGCGCCACAAATCTGGGAAAAGGAATTGGAAAGAGCGCAGAACCAGTACCAAAAAATCAGCGGTGTCATTAGACACAAAACACCGGATGAGCTGTACGCACACCCAACAGATTGGATGCGCCTGCTCAAAGGAAAACGCCTGGTTGAAATGGGCCCCACTTCCCTATTCATGGAAGCGCCCGAGATTCATTACAACATGACGCCTCAACCTTCCTTTAGCAAGAACTTTGACATGCTCAGCAAGCATTTAATTGCCAAGGCCAAGGAAGGTTATGATCAGGTGGTTTCTGCAGGACAAGCCAAGCAATTAGAGCGTTTACACCAAATTTTTGAGGACAAACAAATCATCGTTCAATACACACCGCACCTCATTGAATTGAGCGAGGGATTTGTAGACAACGACCAACAAATTGCCCTTTATACAGATCACCAAATTTTTGAACGATACCACCGATTCAAACTCAAAGAGGGATTCAAAAAAAGCAAAGAAGCACTTACATTAAAAGAGATACTATCACTTCAACCGGGAGACTTTGTCGTGCACATTGATCACGGCGTTGGTCAATTTGCAGGTCTTCAAAAAATAGACGTCAACGGCAAAGAACAAGAAGCAATTCGTTTAGTCTACAAAGGCGGCGATACCTTGTATGTAAGCATTCACAGCTTACACCGCATCAGCAAATACAGCGGCAAAGAAGGAACCGCTCCCAGCATGGATAGACTGGGAAGTCCGGCTTGGCAAAACCTCAAACAAAAAACCAAAGCAAAAGTCAAGACCATTGCTTTTGACTTGATAAAACTTTACGCCAAAAGAAAGTCCACCATCGGTCACGCTTTTCTTCCAGATAGTTATTTGCAAATGGAGTTGGAAGCCTCATTCATGTATGAGGATACTCCAGACCAAGCCAAAGCCATTGCTGCTGTAAAACAAGACATGGAATCTCCCGCACCGATGGATCGTTTGGTATGCGGTGATGTCGGATTTGGAAAAACGGAGGTCGCGATGCGTGCGGCTTTCAAAGCCGCCACCGATGGAAAGCAAGTGGCTGTGCTGGTTCCCACCACCATTCTAGCTTTGCAACACTACAAAAGTTTTGCTGCGCGATTCCGTGATTTCCCTGTTACTGTAGATCACATCAGCAGATTCAAATCAGCCAAAGAGAAAAAAGCGACATTAGAAAAATTGGCCAAAGGTCAAGTAGACATTCTGATTGGCACGCACTCGTTGGTTGGCAAAGATGTCAAATTCAAGGACCTTGGGTTGATGATCATCGATGAAGAACAAAAATTTGGCGTTGCTGCAAAAGACAAATTAAAAACGATGAAAGCCAATGTGGACGCATTGACTTTAACAGCAACTCCCATTCCCAGAACCCTTCAATTTTCGTTGATGGGTGCCAGAGATTTGAGCATCATCCAAACTGCACCTCCCAATCGCCACCCCATCCATACCCAAATCATCACCATGGATGAAGATGCCATCAGAGATGCCATTAGTTATGAAGTACAGCGAGGCGGTCAGGTTTTTTTCATCAACAATAGAATTCAAAACCTACAGGAAGTCGCTGGCATGATTCAAAGACTTTGTCCTGATGTTCGCATCGGCATTGGGCATGGTCAAATGAAAGGCGAACAATTGGAGGAAGTAATGAATCAATTCATTGAAGGTGCATTTGATGTCCTGGTTTCCACATCCATCGTTGAAAGTGGAATTGATATCTCCAACGCCAATACCATCATCATCAACAACGCACATCAATTTGGGATGAGTGATCTCCATCAATTGCGGGGACGTGTTGGACGAAACAACAAAAGGGCATTTTGCTACCTCATCTCTCCGCCCATCCACCTGATGCCCGATGATACCAGAAAAAGATTAACCGCCATTGAGCAATTCAGTGACCTCGGGAGTGGTTTACACATTGCCATGCGCGACCTGGACATCCGAGGTGCTGGAGATTTATTGGGCGGTGACCAAAGTGGTTTCATCAACGAAATGGGATTGGAGACGTACCAAAAAATTCTTGCTGAAGCTTTAGAAGAAATCAAACAAGAACATTTCCAAGACCTTTACCAAGAAGAACTCAACCGCGATTCCAAATTTGTCAAAGAAACCAATTTGGAAACAGACATGGAGCTCTTTATCCCTGATGATTACGTTGGTGACATCAGAGAGCGTATCGCACTCTACAAAGCTCTGGACGACCTAGAAAATGAAGGGCAAATGGAGAAATTCATCAAAGATTTGATTGATAGATTTGGCCCCATTCCTCAGCCTACATTGGCTTTGATAGATACCATGCGCATCAGATGGACAGCCAACGCGTTAGGAATGGAGAAATTAGTCATGAAGTCCGGAAAGATGATTGCTTACTTCATATCCAAACAAGATTCTCCTTTCTACCAAAGTGACGTGTTCACCCGAATTCTCGATTTCTTGAAAAAATACAGCCATGAAGTGAAGATGTACGAGAAGGACAATACACTGCGCATGAGTTTTCAAAACATCAACAATGTGCACATTGCCTTGCAATGGCTGCAGCGCATTTGATGGACCTTTTTGATGTAAATTAGCAAAAAAAAGATGATCGTCATTACAGGAGCTGCTGGCTTTATTGCATCCGCTTTGGTGGGAAGACTCAATGAACTGAGGTATTTTGATTTGGTATTGGTGGATGATTTTTCGAGAGAAAACAGAAAAATCAATTATCAAGAAAAAAAATATCGTTGTTTGGTGGAGAGAAGTACCTTCCCGGAATGGTTGGACGCCAATGAAAACCAAGTCGATTTCATCTTTCACTTGGGCGCTAGAACAGACACTACAGAATTCAACAAAGCCATCTTTGACGAACTGAACGAACAATACTCCCAGACCATTTGGAACAAGTGCGTGGAATATGCCATTCCCTTGGTATACGCATCTTCAGCAG
This sequence comes from Flavobacteriales bacterium, assembly GCA_947504275.1. Classification (GTDB taxonomy): domain Bacteria; phylum Bacteroidota; class Bacteroidia; order Flavobacteriales_D; family Sanyastnellaceae; genus CAMCTV01. Next base: position 5,482 of record CANNHA010000095.1, on the reverse strand, counting down.
CTACATATGGTGACGGAAGTTTAGGATACAATGATGAACACAACATCATCTCACAACTAAAACCCTTGAACCCATACGGAGATTCAAAAAATAATTTTGACCTCTGGGTGTTGCAACAAAAGACAACGCCTTTCTTTTGGGCTGGTCTCAAATTCTTCAATGTATACGGACCCAATGAATACCACAAAGGACGCATGGCCTCTGTTGTTTGGCACAGCTACAATCAAATCATGAACAATGGTGAGATGAAGTTGTTTCGTTCACACAACCCCAACTACACCGATGGTGGCCAAATGAGAGATTTTGTTTATGTGAAAGATGTGGCCAATGTTTGTGTTTGGTTGATGGAAAGCAGAAAGAAATCAGGCATCTTCAATTTGGGAAGTGGAAAGGCCAGAACGTTTTTGGACTTGACCAAAAACACTTTCAAAGCAATGGGCAAAGAAGAAAACATTTCTTTTATCGACACCCCCATTGATATCAGAGACAAATACCAATATTTCACTGAGGCCAATATGAGCAAATTGAAAGAAGCCGGTTACCCTCATGCCTTCCATACCTTGGAAGAAGGGGTAACCGATTACGTTCAAAATTATTTATTACAAAACTTGAAAATTTACTAGCATGTCAAAAATTGTTTACGTCACCAGAAGAGAAAGATTCAACGCAGCACACAAACTGTGGCACGAGGAATGGAGCGCAGAGAAAAATTTAGAAGTCTTTGGAAAATGTTCCAATCCCAATTGGCATGGACACAACTATGAATTGTTTGTTACCATCAAAGGTCCAATCAATGAAGAGACAGGTTTTTGCATGGACCTCAAAGTACTTAGTACCATCATTAAATCCAAGGTAACCGATGTTATCGATCACAGAAATTTGAACTTGGATATTCCATGGATGGCGGGCATTAAAACCTCTACTGAAAATCTAGCTGTCGTTATTTGGGAAAGGATTGAGCAAGAGATCAAAGAGGCAGGATGCCAATTGCATTGTGTCAAACTGTACGAAACAGAAAATAATTTCGTGGAATACTATGGCGGAGAATAACATTGAATCTGCGGTTAGAACCATCCTGGAAAACATTGGTGAAGATCCCAACAGAGAGGGCTTGCTAAAAACACCTGAGCGTGTTTCCAAAGCCTATGAATTTCTGACCCAAGGATATCACCAAGACGCCAAAGAAGTTTTAGAATCAGCCTTGTTCGCTGAAACTTATTCAGAAATGGTATTGGTCAAAGACATTGAAGTATATTCATTGTGCGAGCACCACTTGTTACCTTTCTTTGGAAAGGCGCACATCGCATACATCCCCAATGGCACCATTGTGGGCTTGAGTAAAATTCCGCGTGTGGTAGATGTTTACTCCAGAAGACTTCAGGTTCAAGAACGTTTGACCATTGAGATTCGTGATTGTATTCAAGAAACGTTGAAACCATTGGGAGTTGCTGTTGTGATGGAATGTCAGCACTTGTGCATGCAAATGAGAGGCGTAAATAAACAAAATTCGTTAACAACCACCTCTGCATTCAGCGGAGCCTTCCTAGAAGATGATAAAAGTCGAAAAGAATTTATACATTTGATTGCAAACAAATTGAAGTAATATGAATACACCAGATTTTCAAAGAGATTTCTCTATCGATGAAGTAAGTTCATCCAGTGTAAAAGCTTTCATGAACCGCGTATTTGGTTTGATGTCTTTGGCATTGATCATTTCGGGAATTACCGCTTTTCAATTTTCAGAAACCATGTTGTCCATGCTCAGCAGCGGTGGCTCCATGATGATTTACGCGCTGATGTTTGCCCCATTCATTTTCATCTTGGTGATGAACTTTGGTTTCAACAAACTCAGCCCAATGGCGCTAACCGTAACCTTTGCAGCCTTTGCGGTGGTGATGGGGATGAGCCTTTCTACCATCTTCTTGGTATACTCGTTAGGAACCATCGCCAAAGTGTTCTTCATCACCGCGGGTCTATTTGGAACCATGGCAGTTTTGGGCTTCACCACTCAAACGGATTTAACCAAAATGGGAACATTCCTTATGATGGCCTTGTTTGGGATGATCATTGCGACAGTGGTCAATTGGTTCATGCACAGTGAGCAGTTGGATTACATCATCAGCTGCGTGGGCGTTTTGGTCTTCACCGGCCTTACGGCTTATGATGTTCAACGCCTCAAAAGAATTGGAATGGGCGTTGAATACGGAACGGCCGCTGCTTCTAAATTGGCTGTGATGGGTGCATTGAGTTTGTACTTGGATTTTATCAATCTGTTTTTGTACCTATTGCGCATTTTTGGCAATAGCCGCGACTAATATTCGAGATTAGATTTTAAAAGCCCGCCACTAGGCGGGTTTTTGTTATCATGGAAGATTTCTTCATACACCTACCAGCCTCTGCAGAAAGAGGCAATGGCTGCAAAGCTTGGGGCATCCAATCGGAGTTTGTCCTTACCTTTCCTTTATCAGCTGATGGTTGGGAAAAAGCACAATCTTGGGTGGACCAAGAGAAAGGCAACTGCATTTTTTCTTTGCTCAGTTATGAGGCCGGATTTCAGCATTTGGGTGTTGAACTAAAAAACAACCCCATACAACCAGCTCTGCTTTTTATTGTTCCCAAATCCATAGAGTGGTTCGCGGAAAATGAAAACAACATTGAAAACAACAAACTACAATCTCTCCCGTTCAGTCCAGTTGAAAATGAAGAATCTTATTACCAAAAACTAAATACGATCAAAGCGCATTTGATGCGCGGTGATTACTATGAAACCAACTATTGTACACAACTCATAGCTGAGGTCTCAGAACTGAATCCCTATCAGCTTTGGCTGAAATTGTTTCAATCCAATCCTGCTCCTCATGCCGCCTATGTCCAATGGAAAGCGCATCACCTGATGTGTCTTTCGCCGGAACGATTCATTCAAAAAAAAGGTGAGACCTTGATCTCCCAGCCCATCAAAGGAACCATCAAAAAGGGCAGTACACCAGATGAAGATCAAATTTTAAAAAATCAATTAACCCATTCCGTAAAAGACAATACGGAGAACACCATGATCGTCGATTTGGTTAGAAATGATCTCAGCAAAATTGCTCAGAAGAGAAGTGTAAAAGTTACTGAACTAGCACACATTTATTCCTTCCCAAAACTGCACCACCTCGTATCTACAATCCAATGTCAAACCAAACCTAGCATCAACTTCACATCCATCATGGCCGCAATGTTCCCAATGGGTTCCATGACAGGTGTGCCCAAGAAAAATGCAGTGAATTCCATGCATGAGTTAGAAACCAACCCCAGAGGATGGTACAGTGGAACGCTGGGCATCATCTTACCCAATGGAGATTTTGATTTCAACGTGATCATCAGGAGCATTTATTGGAACAGAAATACGCAACAAGCTTCTATTGGTATCGGAGGAGCCATTACCTTGCACTCCAACTTCAAAGAAGAGTACCAAGAGTGTTGGTTGAAAGCACAAAGTTTAATCAATCCCTAAGCGAAAGTGAATCTGGTCCACGAAATAAAATCCAATTTCAATTCTTTCTTTCGAGAGGGAAGCCGATTTATTCTCGGTGTTAGCGGAGGAAAAGACAGCATGCTGCTGGCCAATCTCATGCTGGAAGCTCATATCCCCTTCCATATTGCCCATGTCAATTACCAATTAAGAGGCGAGGAAAGCGATAAAGACCAATCCTTCATCGAAGCATGGGGGCAACAACACAATGTAATTGTTCATTGTATCAAAGTACAATATACAGAAAACGAAAAAAACATTCAAGCCTGGGCAAGATCAAAAAGAAGAGATTATTTTGAAGTGCTTCTTCATCAGGAAAAAGCATCAGCCATCATCCTGGCCCATCATGTCAATGACCTTTGGGAAACCCATTGGCTCAAGCTATTGCGTTTTCAGGTGGAAGGAAACTCTGGAATGTTGCCTTGGATTCCACCGTACTATAGACCGTTGCTCTACACCCCAAAATCCATCATTGATGAGGAGGTGAAGACAAGGAATATGGCATTCAGAGAAGATGAATCCAACCTGTCGATCAAATACAACCGAAACTTTTTAAGACACCAAATCATTCCTGAAATCAATCAGCGATTTGGAATCAGTGAAGAGGCCATTGTTGAATTCAATCAACGCAAATCAGACAAAGAAGCTTGGAACTATTATCTGATGCACACTTTCCTGAATGAAGTTGTAACCAATAACAATGACATTCAAACTTTTGATTGTAAAAAAACACCATCCTTTTTACCACTTTCAACGCCATTGTTTCACTGGCTCACCCCCTTGGGATTCAGTCCAGATCAAATCAGTGCCATTTCCAATTGGGAAGGGATGGAGAATGGTAAAAAAATAGAGAGTCCAAGCCATATCCTTTGGAAAGAAAACAATACATTTAAAGTGAGCTTGCTCAACGAAGAGGTTCCTGAAACCTATGAAATTCACAGTCCTTTCTTTTTGGATCTCTGTGCATGGCAAGGAAAAAAAATCAACTTACCCAATCCTGCATGGTATGGTAATAAAACACATCTTCAATTGGATTTAAGTAAAATTGAATTTCCTTGTATAATCAGACCCTGGCGCAATGGCGAAAAGTTTCAGCCCTTTGGAATGTCCGGACATGTTCTTATTTCTGATTACCTCAACCAAAAAGGAATTGCTGCTGCATTGAAATCCAAAATTGTTGTCCTAGAAAGCAACAATAAAATCGCTGCTATCTTGGGAATTGAAGTGGCCAATTGGTGCAGAATAGAACCTCACACCCAAGACGTTTGGTTTATTCATCCGTTTCCTGGACAATCAACGGAATAACTTTTTCCAAAATAGACATTCCAAAACCTTTGGAATAAAGGTGACGCATCAACTTCATCCGCTGTTGGTTTTTTATACCCTTGTGTCCAATCTGTTTCCATTTCCGCTTGCCTGCAATCAAGGCTTGCTCCTCTTCATCTTCCATGGGTAAATCTCTCAAAACCGCATCAATCAATGGCTTTGAAATTCCCTTTCTCCGCAAACCATGTTTTATTTTGGAGGCTCCCCATTGCCGAAAAGCAACATGGTCATGTACGTATGCCCTAGCGTATCTCTCCTCATTGAGCAAATTCTCTGAAATCAATTCTGAAATCCATCCTTGCGCCAAAAAATGGGGCACTTCCCAGCGCATCAATTTTTGCTGAACATCCTGATGACAGCGCTCAGCACGATCACAATAGGCCTTTATTTTAAGCCAATAAATCCCTTTTTCTTGAACCTTATCTGTCATCGTAAAAAAAACAAATTTATGGCGCTACTTTGCTATTTTTGTCCAACTTAGAAAAAAGTGATGAAAGTAGAATTGATAGAACAACTTACAGCTGCATTGCAGAATGAAGAAATCATGACTGTGCGTGACACTGTAAGCGGCATTCGCAAACAATGGAAGTCAGAAACCATCAAAGAACGCCAATTGCAACTGGAAGCATTCAAAGCTTCCGC
>CANNHA010000094.1 GCA_947504275.1 Flavobacteriales bacterium | reverse complement strand
TTGCTAGACGGAAATGTCATTCAATCTTGGAATGCCCCATTTAATTCGGTTATTCCAATAAACGCTACAGGATTGGATTCTGATGGCGCTACTCATACTTTGATGGCCATGTTCTCAGCCAATCCTGGTTGTATGGGAACAACAACTTTTGTTGCACCAGCTTTCTGTGCAGGTCAAGATGATGACGCTGATGGATTTGTCGCTGCGGATGACTGTAATGATCAAGATGCAACAGTGAATCCAGGAGCTCCAGAGATTTGCGACTTACAAGACAACAATTGTGATGGTGTAATTGACGAGAACCAAGATGCTGACGGAGATGGATTCACCTCTTGTGATGGTGATTGTAACGATGCAGACAATACCATTTGGATCGGTGCAACATGTGATGACAATGATCCCAATACGACCAATGATTTGGTACAGGCGGACTGCTCTTGTGCAGGTGTAATAGGTGATGAGCCTTCAAATGCATTTACAGCTGATCTTACAACGGGTTGTATCGATATTTTGGTTGACCCAGCATTGTATACAATAAGCACCGTAGTTGCAGCTCCAGGCTGTGCAGGAAATACTGTAGGTAGCGAGAATCCTGATGTTTGGATATTAATCAATGCTCCTGCAAATGGTGAATTGTTCCTGTCTCCTCAAGGAACTGGTGATGCTGGAATGGCGGCTTACAATTATGATGTGGCAACCAACACTTATACCTTGTTGGGTTGTGATGATGACACCGGTCCTGGCTTGATGCCACAATTAACATTGACTGGTTTAACTCCTGGAGCTCCAATTTATATTCAGTTGTGGGCATATAATGCCGGCAACACGATTAACTTCAATTTCTGTTCAGCAGATTGTACAACGGCCTTGGCCTATTACCCAGATACAGATGGCGATACTTTTGGTGATGCAACGGCAACGCCTGTTCTCACTTGTACTCCTGATCCAGGTTTTGTAATCAACAATACTGATTGTAATGATGCCGCAGCAAATGCATTCCCAGGAGGAACCGAGGTTTGTGGAGATAATTTAGATAACAACTGTGATGGAACTATTGATGAAGGTTGTACTACGGATATCGATGGTGATGGATTTGTGACCGCAGATGATTGTGATGATAACAATGCTGCTGTGAATCCAGGAGCAATAGAAATTTGTGATTTGATTGATAACAACTGCGATGCAGTAATTGATGAAGGTTTTGATTTGGATGGTGATGGATTTACTTCTTGTAACGGAGATTGTAATGACAATGATCCGACAGTTTGGATTGGCCAAGTATGTGATGATGGCAACCCAGCGACGGGTGGTGATGAGATCCAGTCTGATTGCTCTTGTCTAGGCTACATTTCATTGGAAGGTGATGAGCCATGGACAGCTTTTGCTGCTGATCCAACGACAGGTTGTTTAACTATTTCAGTTGATCCAGCTGTATACACACCATCTACTAATCCAGGTGCGCCAGGCTGTGCCAATAATCCATCTTGGCAAGGTGTACAACAACCAGACGCTTGGTTTGTAATTGCGGTTCCAGCATCAGGTACTTTGTTGTTGAACCCTCAAGGAACAGTGGATGCGGCAATGGCTGCATATACACTTGATGCCGCTACTGGTTTGTACACACAGTTGGCTTGTGATGACGATACAGGTCCTGGTTTAATGCCTGAGATTACCATTACTACGGTCCCAGCAGGTGAAATGATTTATGTTCAGTTGTGGGCATTTGGAGGTGGTTTGATCGAATTTAGTTTGTGCGCTTCAGAATGTGCAGATCCAATTGCGTATTATTCCGATGTAGACGGAGATGGATTTGGAGACAATGCTACAGCGGTTTTCTTGTGTACTCCAGACCCACTTTTGGTGACAGATAACACAGATTGTAATGACACAGATGCAGCGATTAACACAGGAGTTGCTGAAGTCTGTAACGATTTGATTGATAATAACTGTGATACGCAAATTGATGAAGGTTGTACTACTGATGCTGATGGCGATGGCGATGTGGATGCTGTTGACTGCGCACCATTTAATCCCAACATCAATTCATTGGCAGTTGAAATCTGTAACACAGTAGACGATAATTGTGATGGAGCAGTGGATAATGGATTGCCCACTAATACATATTATGAAGACGCAGATGGTGACACTTTTGGTGGAACAACTTCTATTCAATCTTGCTTCAATCCCAACTCACCACCAGTTTGTTTGTATACTTTCAATTTGACTGATACTTTCGGTGACGGTTGGAACGGCAATCAGATGCAAGTCACTTCCAATGGCGGATCAACGATTGATGCAACGATAGGCTTGACTTTTACCGCTGATTTTGGAGCTCAGGAGAGTGTTTTGATGTCCAATAACGTCGCTTACGATTTAACTTGGAGTGCAGTTGGATTGTATACTGGTGAGGTAGGTTTCGATGTTTTGGATCCATTGGGCAATATTGTTTATGGTCTTCCGTCAGGAAGCGGTGCATCTGCAGGTTTATATCTTACTTCTTTTACTGCTACATGTCCTGCCTTGGGAGTGTATGTAACCAATAACAGCGATTGTGACGATACCAATGCAAATGCCAATCCAAATGGAACTGAGGTTTGCGACAATACCATTGATGAGGATTGCAATGGCGTAGTAGATGTTTGTAATCCAGTAGATGGTGACGGTGACGGTGAATTGACACCAACAGACTGTGATGATACGAATGCCAATATCAATACGTCTGCGACTGATATTTGCGGTAATGGTATCGATGAAGATTGTAGTGGCGCTGATTTGGCTTGTACTGGAACAGATGCTGACGGTGATGGTTATGAGTCGACAGTAGATTGTGATGACAGCAATGCTGCTATCAATCCTGGTGAAGTTGAAATTTGCAATGACATTGATGACAACTGTAACACACAAATTGATGAAAGTCTTTCATTTGTTGATTATTTCACAGATGCTGATGCGGATGGTTATGGAGATATCAATGCGATTGCGGTAACAGCCTGCTTGGCCCCTGCTGGAATGGTTGCTGATAACTCAGATTGTGATGATAGCAATGCTGCCATTAACCCTTCAGCGACAGAGATTTGTGGAAACAATATCGACGAAGATTGTAGCGGTGCTGATTTGGCTTGTACCGGAACTGATGCAGACGGTGACGGATTCTCAGCACCTTTGGATTGCAATGACAACAATGCTTCTATTTATCCCGGCGCCACAGAAGTTTGTTTTGACAACCAAGACAACAATTGTAACGGAGGTATTGATGAAGGTTGTGTTAGCAATGTGGATGCTGATGGAGATGGTTTTGTTGCAGGCTATGATTGCGACGATGCCAACCCTGCAGTGAATCCAGCTAGTGCAGAATTCTGTAATGATATTGATGATGATTGCGATGGTATTACAGATGATAGCACTGGTGTTGCTTTCTATCAAGATGCTGATGGTGACCTATTGGGTAACATCAATGCAACGTTCTTGTTCTGCTCTCAGCCAGCCAATGGTTGGGTGTCGAACACTGATGACTGTGATGATTCAAGTCCATCTCTTTTGGGTCCAGGATCACCTTGTGACAATGGTTCCAGCTTGGATATTACAGATACCTACCAGATTGATTGTACTTGTCAAGGTTTGTTATTGGGTTGTACAGACGCTGAAGCTTGTAACTACAATGAAAATGCGATGGTTGATGATGGAAGCTGTTTAAGCAGTAACTATATCCCTGGTGTAATTGATGGAAATGACTTTGTGGATACCTATTCTTATCATACCTATTCATACACAGGAAACCTCAATGGCGTAACCTTGTTGTGGACCTTGAATAGTCCCGGTATTTTTATTCCTGTTAGCAACACTGCGACAACACCGTCAGTAAACGTTTACTGGTCGGAAGGCAATACTTTTGATCCTCAAGGTGAAATTACTCTGTTGGTGACGGATACAACGGGTGGTTGCAATGCACAGTTTGAAATCACATTCAATGTGGAATTTGATACTACAACTACCGGTATTGAGGCATTGTCTAGTCAGAGAATGTTGGCATGGCCGAACCCAAGCAATGGAAACTTTGCTGTGGTTATTCCTTCAGATATCACAGCGCAATATGCAGTTGCTGTGTATGCTATGACTGGAGAGTTGGTTTATTCAGCTCAGAATGTTACTGATAGAGTCTGGAACGCTGATTTGAATCTCACTTCTGGTTTATATATGTTGAAAATCGTTGGTGAGCAATCTCAGCATTTCATCAATGTAGTGATTGAAAAGTAAACCTGACCATTGAATATAGAAAAAGGAGAGCCTCGAGCTCTCCTTTTTTTTGAGATTATTGAGGACAATAAAAAAGCCCTTGGAATACAAGGGCTTTCAAATGGTAGGAACAACGGTTATTGACCAACGTCATTCATGAATTTGATTCGCATCAATCTTAAAGTCTCTTCCTCGTAATCCCCATCAAAATACTTTTCTGCTTCCAAAAGGTCATCGGTTTCTGATTGCATATAATATTCCATGATTTCCTCTTGCGCATCTTCATCAACAGCATCGTCAATGATGTATTGAATACTTAATTTAGTACCAGAATGAACAACAGTTTCAATTTCCAAAATCAAATCAGCGCGATTTTTCCCTAAGCCTTTTGCAATGTCTTGAAGAGGTATTCGCTTGTCTATGTTTTGAATGATTTGAACTTTTTGGCCGCTCTTAGAAGGTGCAGTTTTCAAAAACAAATCTTGAGGTCGCTCAATATTGTTGTTTTCTACGTGTTGTTGAATCAACTGAAGGAAGGACTGTCCAAATTTCATGGCTTTGTTCCTTCCAACCCCTCCAATGTGAGCCAATTCCTCCAAGTTAATGGGGTATTGTGTGGCCATCTCCTCCAAGCTCGGTTCCGAAAAAATAACATAAGGTGGTATTCCCTTTTCTTTAGATACTTTTAATCTTTGCTCTTTCAGCAATGTGAAAAGGGCTTCATCTGCCGCTCCTCCGCTTAATCTCAGGGCGTTAAAGTCCCCGTCTTCATCAGTGCTTGGATATTCCTCTTCTTTGACAGCTTCAAACTTGATAGGGTTTTTCAAGAATTGATTACCATCAGGTGTGATTTTAATGGTTCCATAAGTTTCCACTTCTTTTTTGATGAGATTGGCAACCAACATTTGTCTAAGCAAGGCATTCCAGTATCGATCTTCCTTGTCTTTCCCAATGCCATAAAGTTCAGACGAACTACCTTTGTAGGTTTTTACTTCGGCATCTTCGTGTCCCATCAATATTTTTACAATGAATTTTGATTTGTGCTTTTCTTTGAAAGCGTGAATGCATTGCAAAAGCAACAATATGTCTTCTTGGGCATCAAAATGCTCTTTGGGTTTCCGCTGGTTATCATCCATTCCATGGCCTTCACCATTGTGCTCATCCCATCCTTCACCAAAATAGTGCAAAAGATATTTTCTTCTGCTCACAGATGTCTCACAATAAGCCATCACTTCATGCAACAATTGGACACCAATTTCTTGCTCTGCAATGGGCTTCCCAGCTAGGAATTTCTCTAGTTTCTCAATGTCCTTAGGACTATAAAAGGCAATACAATTTCCTTCCCCACCATCTCTCCCTGCTCTTCCTGTTTCTTGGTAATAGCTTTCCAAACTTTTTGATATATCATGGTGAATGACAAAACGAACATCGGGTTTGTCAATTCCCATCCCAAAAGCTATGGTAGCAACAATGACATCTACATCCTGCATCAAGAATTTGTCTTGAACATTGCTTCGCTCATGACCATCCATACCAGCATGATATGGCAAAGCTTTAATACCATTGGCAATCAGTAGCTCCGCGATTTCTTCTGTTTTTTTTCGGCTTAAACAATAGATGATACCACTTTTACCGCTGTGGTTTTTGATGTATTGAATAATTTGCTTTCCAACGTTATTTTTGGGTCGGACTTCATAGTAAAGGTTAGGACGGTTGAACGAAGCCTTGAATAAATTGGCTTCTACCATTCCTAGGTTTTTTTGAATGTCCTGTTGGACTTTTGGCGTTGCAGTGGCTGTCAGTGCCATGATTGGCACATCTGCAATGTTTTTGATGATACTCTTTAGTTTTCTGTATTCAGGTCTAAAATCATGACCCCATTCAGAAATGCAATGCGCCTCATCGATGGCCACAAATGATATGGTACATGTTCTGAGAAACTCAACATTTTCTTCTTTGCCTAGCGATTCGGGTGCTACGTATAAGATTTTGGTTTTGCCCGCTTGTATATCAAGTTTAACTTGGTTGATTTCCGATTTATTGAGTGATGAATTGATGAAATGGGCCACACCGTCTTCTGAGCTAAACCCACGCATGGCATCCACTTGATTTTTCATTAAGGCAATCAAAGGAGAAACTACAATGGCCATCCCGTTCATCATAAGCGCAGGCAATTGATAGCACATCGATTTACCTCCACCTGTAGGCATAATGACAAAGGTGTCGTTTCCATCTAAGACGGATTGTATGACTTGTGCCTGAAGCCCTTTGAATTGGTTAAATCCAAAAAACGTTTTCAGGGCATCTAAGGGTGATAAATCTGTAATTGTGTTCATTTTATATGACCTTTGCACTAACGTTAAAAAGGAGAACGAATTTACAACACTTCTCATGAGTTATTGTAAAGAATTCTATCAAAAAAACACAAAGATTGATGAAATGTTTTTGTGCCTTTTGAATTCTTAGCATCTTTGCGGACGGATGCTACCGAATGATTTGATAAAACACGCGCAGAACACGATTTTGATGGAGTCTGAGGCCCTTGTAACAATGGCCCATTCTCTCAACGCTTCATTTCTTGAAGTTGTTGAATTGATTTTGAATGGAAACAATCGGTTGATTGTTACGGGAATTGGAAAAAGCGGAATTATCGCGCAGAAGTGGGTGGCCACTTTCAATAGCACTGGTCAACCTGCTATCTTTATGCACGCCGCAGATGCCATTCATGGTGATTTGGGGATGATTCAGCAAGGAGATGTTGTTGTCTGCATTTCTAAATCTGGTGAATCCCCAGAAATCAGATTTTTGGTTCCCCTGATTCAAAGAATGGGAAACAAGTTGATTTCAGTTAGTGCCAATACGGAAGGTTTTTTAAGTCAAAGTAGCGATTATCAATTGCACACACCAATGGATAAGGAAGCTTGTCCCAATAATTTGGCCCCAACAACCAGTACAACGTTGCAATTGGCCATGGGTGATGCTTTGGCAGTTGCATTGATGCAAGCCCGATCATTCACCTCCAGTGATTTCGCCAAATATCATCCAGGTGGTGCATTGGGGAAGAAATTGTTATTGAAGTCAAAAGATGTGATGATTGAAGGCTCGCAATTGAGTGTTGTTCCAGATACACCAGTATTGGAGGTGATCAGTGCGGTGACAAAGGGAAGAGTGGGCTGCGTCGCTGTTGTCTCGGATGAATCGAAAATTCTTGGAGTTATTACAGACGGAGACATCAGAAGAATGCTAAGTTCACATGTGAACTTCCAAAATTTATTGGCTCGTGAGATTATGACCATTGATCCAAAAGTGGTGCACGAAAGCACGCTTGCTGCTGAGGCATTTCGTTGTTTGGAAAACAACAAGATAACACAGTTGTTGCTGGTTGACGATGAATCCAAGTTTACGGGAATAGTACATTTACATGATATCATAAGAGAGGGAATCTTCTAATGGCCGACGATAAAAAAGAGATGGGTTTCCTCGATCACCTGGAGGAATTGAGAAGGCGATTGTTTTGGTCTGTCATTGCAGTAGTTGTGGGGATAGTGGTCATTGTCTGGTTTGATGATTTTGTCATCAACGATTTGATCATGGGTCCAAAGAATTTGGATTTTGTTACTTACAAAACTTTTTGTGATTTCTCTCATTATATGGGTTTGGGTGACCAGCTTTGTTACCAAGAAATGAATTTCACTTTGCAGAGCACTACCATGGGAGGCAACTTTTCTGCCTATATGTTGGTATGTATTGTGGGCGGTGTTGTGATTGCATTTCCCTTCATCATTTATCAGCTTTGGGGTTTTGTAAAACCAGGCCTTCACCTCAAGGAAAGAGGTGTTGTGAATGGTGTGGTGTTTTACATCAGCTTACTTTTTTTCTTAGGTGTGCTATTTGGTTATTACATTCTTACCCCATTGTCGATTGCCTTTTTGGGTAATTTTCAGTTTGGAGATGTCGAGGTGAATTCAACGGTTCTGTCCTATTTGAAGTTGGTTGTTTCATTGGTATTGGGAACGGGGCTGATTTTTCAGCTGCCTGTAGTGGTGTATTTCTTGGGTAAAATTGGCGTTATTTCCAGTGCGTTTTTAAAGAAATACCGCAAGCATGCTTTTGTGGTTAATTTAATCATTGCAGCAATCATAACCCCCCCAGATGTCACCAGTCAATTGTTGGTCAGTTTACCCATTTTGTTACTGTATGAGATCAGTATTTTTGTGGTAGCACGGGTTGAAAAAAAAGCTGATTCTCAGTCGATTTAACAGTGTTATAGCCAATTTTTGTTTATACTTGTAGCTTGAAATTTCAAGCATGAGAAATAATTTTTTATCAGTACTGTTTATTGCTGTTTTGGGTTGGATGATGATATCTTCCATCACAAGTTCCGGAGGAAAATCAGGCAAAACAGGAGCGCCAGGGGAGAACAATTGTGCCCAGTGCCACAGTGGCTCAGCGGTGAATTCAGGCTTGGGTTCTGTAAGCCTCAGTACAGGTATTTCTGGTGGCTACGCTTTGGGTCAAGTGTACAACATGAGCGTGGCCGTGAACCAAACAGGACTTTCCTTATTTGGTTTCAGTATTGTTGCATTAGATGCCAACGGAGCTAGCATTGGAAATTTTGTGGCTGGATCTGATAACCATGTTGAAAATTTGACTATTGCAGGCAACAATCGTCAGTATCTAACGCACAATACCAACGGAGGCGCCAGCGCTAATGCTCACAACTTTAACTTTACATGGACTGCGCCAAGCAGTGATGCTGGTGATGTAACATTTTACGTTTCTGCCAACGCGGCCAATGGGAATGGCGGCACTTCAGGAGATTTTGTTTATACCACTTCAACGGCGGTTTCGGCTAGTTTGGGTGGTGGTGGATCATTTGTAATCAATGAAATCAATCCAGACCCTTCAGAAGTTGGAACAGACACTACTGAGTTTGTGGAGTTGTACGGAACACCAGGAATGTCCTTGGATGGTTATGTGATGGTTTGCTTCAATGGAGGAACAGGCACCAATAACATTTCTTATGGCGCCTATGATTTGGATGGTTATTCGATTCCTGCCTCAGGATATTTTGTGATTGGCAATCCAATTGTTGCCAATGTCAATTATATTGTACCAGTTCCTGCGGCTCCCGCTGCGTTTTTGCAAAACGGTCCTGATGGCATAGCAATTTATCTGGGAAATGCAACTGATTGGCCCAATGGGACCGTTGCAACCAATGTCAATTTGGTGGACGCTGTGGTTTATGGCACCAACGATCCCGATGCTACAGTTTTGTTGGCCACCTTGATCCCTGGTCAACTGCAAGTCAACGAGTCAGGTGGAAATATCGAACCTTGTATGGCGCGCGTTCCTGATGGCGGCCTTCCTTTTGTAACGTCATCATTTGTTGAGCAGTTGCCTACGCCTGGAGCTTCTAATACTTCGGCGGGACTGGCCGGTTGTACTGATGCTGCGGCTTGTAACTTCAATCCATTGGCCACCGTATCCGATGCTTCTTGTTTGTTTTTGGGTTTTCCTTGTGATGA
>CANNHA010000093.1 GCA_947504275.1 Flavobacteriales bacterium | reverse complement strand
CATATAAAGTAGAATAGTTCTATATTCTTTTTTGTTGTATTGAGAACAGATTGAAAAAGCACCTTGTTCTATGATATTCGTCCAAAGTACATTGGGACATGAAAAGAGGAAAGAGGAAAGCTGAATAGCGTCCATTGCGAGAGCCTGGCGTCCTTTAGTTTGCATTTTATTAAATTAGGTAATTGTATAATCACTTCCACAAGAAACAAGGGGAATCATTTTGCGTCGAAGGTGTAAGGACCTATGCGAAGATTTCGACCCTTGTTTCTTTGAGTGAAAGCACCAAATAGAAATCTAGGATAAGGACCTATTAATAAGGACTTGGTGAAGGCACTCAGTGTGGAAGTCTAATAAAAACATTATGAAACAAAAGTACTTTATTGGTATTGACATTTCCAAACAGAAATTGGATTTGGCTGTTATTCTTTCCGACTTTACAGTTGTCGAAGAACGCATTGTCCCAAATCAGCAGGCAAAAATTAAATCTTACCTCAAGGGATTGATAAAGCGACTCGATCTGGAGGCAGGTGACTTGTTGATTTGTGTTGAGCATACTGGAATTTACAACTGTCCGGTTCAAAAAGCTTGCGTAGAGCTTAAAGTGGATTTATGGCAAGAACATGCCTTGAAGATTAAAAAGGCTTCCGCAGATCTAAGAGGGAAATCAGACAGACAGGATGCCGTCAGAATAGCGGAATATGCGGTTAGGTATCAGGACAGAGTGAATTTATTCGTCCCCGCTTCAGAGTCTATTGAAGAGCTGAACAACTTGAGCAAAACAAGAGAGACCATTTTGGCTCAAAAAGTAGCTATGAATAATCAACTTAATGAAGCCAAAACACATAACCTAGAATTATACAAGGTTCTTGTTAAGATGTACAAACCCGTCATCAAGACCATAGATGCACAACTCAAGAAAATCGCACAACGTGTAAATGAATTGCTTGAAGAGAATCAAGACATGAAGAAGAATGTTGAATTGATAAAGACAATTCCAGGGGTAGGAGAACAAACGGCTATCAATATGTTGATTTCCACACAGAACTTTACATTATTCAAATCAGCCAAACACCTTGCTTGTTATGCAGGAGTGGTTCCATTCTTAAATGAATCTGGAACCATTGTAAAACGAGCTCGTGTATCAAAACTGGCCAATCAGAAATTGAAGATGTTGCTTCATCTGGCAGCAATGGCAGCCATCAGAACGAAAAGCGATTTGAAAACATATTACATCCGAAAAGTAGCTGAAGGAAAAAACAAAATGTCGGTACTCAATGCAGTTCGAAATAAACTCGTTCACCGCATCTGGGCAGTGCTTCAAAGACAGACTCCTTTTGTCATGGAAAATAATTTTCTAATAAATTGAAAATAATACTTGACTTTTAACATAGAAATCTTTGCGTTATTAAAAATACAAAAACGCAGAGCTCACGAAGATTGCGCAAAGCACCCAAAGAGGATACCATGTAGGGGCGAATTGATATTCGCCCTGTGAAAACGGAACAGGTGTAGGGTCAAATGGAAATCCTCCCTGGAGTAACAAACGGCACAAAAATTCTCAGCAATTTGATTTTGGGGTAATATTTTACAGCCATGGTAGGTGTAGTTTTGCTATATTTGACTACCTTAAAACCAAAGCATGAAAAAGCTGATTTTTACTGTGTTGTTCATGGGACTCATTTCTTTTGTCCCTTCATCCCTTCATCTCCCCATCACCTCTACCCTTTCCGCTCAGATCCCCTCTGACGGCCTAGTAGCATGGTACCCCTTCAACGGCAACGCCAATGATGAGAGTGGGAATGGGAATAACGGTGTGGTGAATGGGGCGACGTTGACGAGTGATCGAAGCTTAAATTCTAATAGTGCCTTTTATTTTGATGGAGCGGTCTCTAGAAATATTTTGGTCGATTTGTTAAACCCTATAAGCGGGGTGAAAACTTTTTCACTCTGGTGTAAGTTGAACAGTAATTTCATAAATCCTTACTGTCATTTAATAACCTGCAGCGGGACTGGAAACGACTATCTATCAATAAATGGTAATCATCCCTTTTACATTGCAAATAATACAATGGGCAAGTTTTATGATGGTAAAACTGGAATAGGTTCTAGCAGTTTTTTAAATGACGAAGTTTGGCATCAAATAACTGTTATTCATGATTTTCAAAATTTTCAAAGTGTGTTATATGTCGATGGGCAATTAGTCGGTTCTAGCTCGTCCAATAACTTTTCAAATGATCCTTTGGTAACGCAATTGGCTTTTGGAAGTGTGGTTAACAATGTAGATTGGGCGAATACCACATTGACAGGTTCGTTAGATGATATTGCCATCTATAACAGAGCACTTTCTGCATCAGAAGTGACTCAACTCTACCAAGACCAAACAGGGCAGTTGCAGCAAAATACCACTTGTTTACCTGCATATGTTCCAACCGATGGTTTGGTTGGCTATTGGCCCTTTTGCGGCAACGCCAATGATGAGAGTGGGAATGGAAATCATGGGACAGTCAACGGGGCTTCTTTGACCTCGGATAGAAATGGTAGTTCAAATAGTGCATACAATTTTGATGGGAATGATGATATCAGGGTACTCAGCGATAATGGGTTATCACTATTAACGCATGAGCTAACGATTTCTGCTTGGGTAAACATAACCAATTGGGATTATTCCGCGGGTGCTCCGCGATTTGCAATTGTAGATAAATATTTGCAAGGATGTGGCTCTGGAACTTCTCAATTCTTTTTGACCACAGCAGCCAATAGCAACGAAGGTTATAATTTTCAATCGGTAGATTGTGGAACCGCAATTTTGAACATTAATGCTGGTGAAATGCCTGTATTGAATCAGTGGACTTTAGTGACAGTTACATGTGACGGAACGATGATGAGATTTTATGTGAATGGCACTCTTAAATCATCCATTACACAATCTTCGGATTTGGTTCAAAATTTTGAACACATTGTTTTTGGACATTTAGATTTCGGCAATGATTCTTGGGCAATTGGAAAAATTGATGATGTCGCCATATACAATAGAGCAATCACTCCACAAGAAATTCAAACTTTAGTCCTCAGTGGTCAAGCACCTTGTACCCCGGTTACCAACACCATCGGCGCTACCATCATTGAAGGACAATCCTACACTTTGGGCACGCAGAATTTAACAACAGCTGGGACTTACACAGAGGTCTTTACCTCTGCTGCAGGTTGTGATTCTACTGTGACGTTGACTTTGGCGGTGGAATATCCCATCAATTGTAATTTCAATATTGCTCAAAGTGATACAACAGTTTGTTTAGGTTCTAATATTGCGTTATCAGTAATAGGAAATTCAGGTACTCAATCGAGTAATGGAAATCGTTTTTTTATTCGAAGAATTTCTTTAAATCCAAGCGCTTATGTTTCAGCAGGAAATTGGAATTATATTTCTATTACTAAAGATGTAAACAGGCTTACAAAAATTTACTTTAATGGACAATTGGTGTCAAGTGGTACTTTTGCGAACGAGGGATTTTCTCATTCGTCATTGTTCATTGGGGCAAGTTATTATTCTGGTTTTGGTGGTTTTTTAAAAGGTTGGTTGGATGAGGTTCGAATTTCTAATCGCGCTAGGACAGAAACAGAAATCTTAACTTCATACAATCAAAATATGCCTTTTACCCAAGATCCCAATACAGTGGCTCTTTGGCGGTTCAATGAAGTTTCAGGTAATAGTTTCAATAATGAGATAGGGGGAAGTGGATCTCTTTTTAATGGAGCTACTTTTCAAAACGGGCGTTTTGGAAATGCAGTCTATTTTGATGGTGTCAATGACTACGGGAATTGCAATTTCAACATGATTGAAAACAACTATACAATTGATGCTTGGGTGAAGCTTGATGGAGACGTGCCGCTAGGAAGTGAAATGCATTATATACAGCCTTATGGGCTTTATAATACAGAAACCGGTTTTTTCGGGACTTCATCTAGTTCAATCCAATATTTGTGGTCTAATGGAGCGACTACGTCGAATATCACAGTAAGTCCAATGGTATCGACTACATATTATTGCACGATTACCGGGATTGATGGTGTGATTTGCACGGATAGTGTTCATGTTATCGTGTCACAGCCTAATTCAACTGTAGAAGAAGTATCAAGTTGTCAACCGTATGAATGGAATGGTAATGTTTATGATCAAAGCGGAGTTTATTCTTGGACAGGAATTAGTTCCACGGGTTGTGATTCTATTGTCACACTTAATTTAACTATTCTACCAGCCGTCACCAACGCCATCAGCGCCACCATCACTGAAGGACAATCCTACACTTTGGGCATACAAATTTTAACGACTGCTGGAACATACACAGAGGTGTTTACTTCCGCCGCGGGCTGTGATTCAACGTTTACCTTGACTTTGGCGGTGGAGCCGTTGTTGACTTGTGAGATTACAGCTCCTTCAACAACTCTTTGCGAAGGTGAACCTGTAACATTGTCCGTTAATACAACGGGTGGCCCAGGTGCATCCTCCCAATTACCCGCCAACTTGCAGCAAGGATTGGTGGCCTATTATCCATTCAATGGCAATGCGAATGATGAGAGTGGGAATGGGAATGATGGGGTGGTGAATGGAGCGACTTTGACGAGTGATAGACTTGGCTTGTTAAATAGCGCCTATTACTTTAATGGGACAGATTCCAAGATACAATTCTTTAATGAATTTGTCCTTCATCAAGATTCAAATGCATCAGTTTCCTTTTGGATATATGGAGAAGAAATTTTGTCAAACGTATATTCAACTGTTTTTTGGAGTCGATTAACAAATGGCGACTACAATAGGTACAATTTATACTTGTATCCGACATTGGAGAGTTCTATGAATTTAATTCTTGATTATCGAACCCCGTTGAATATAGGAAATGAGAACCTTCATATAGTTAATGATTACAGACCCATTAGTTATTTTAATTGGAATCAAATTTCATTGGTTCGTGAAGGAAATTTGTACCGGTGTTATTTGAATGGTTTTTTAGCGCATGAATCTCAAGATATTACCCCTCTGCTGCCAATAGAAATTGGGTGGATGCTTGGGGTAAATCCAAACGGGAATCATTTTTTCAAAGGCAAGTTGGATGAGTTTATGATGTACAACCGCGCCCTTTCGCCCTCTGAAATTCAACAGCTTTACAACGCACAATCTTATGCATGGTCCACCGGCGCTACCACTCCAACCATTACCGTTTCACCAACAGAAGACACTACCTACTCCTGCACCGTCACCCAAGGCAATCAGACGTGCACTGCGAGTGTTGACATTACTGTGAATCCAGCGATTACCAATGCGGTGAGCGCAACAATCATCGAAGGAGAATCCTACACTTTAGGCACCCAAACCCTCACCACCTCCGGAACGTACACAGAAGTATTTACCTCAGCAGCGGGCTGTGATTCAACGGTAACATTGACTTTGGCGGTGGAGCCGTTATTGACTTGCAACATCACCGCACCCACCACCACATTGTGCGCAGGCCAATCCGCCACGTTGACAATGAATACAACCGTTGGCGCTGGTGCTTCTTCTCAATTACCCGCCAACTTGCAACAAGGTTTGGTGGCCTATTATCCTTTCAATGGCAATGCCAATGATGAGAGTGGGAATGGGAACAATGGGGTAGTGAATGGAGCTACTTTGACGAGTGATCGGTTTGGGAATGAGGGTGGTGCTTATTATTTTGACGGGAGTGCATCAATAAAATTGCCTTACAGTTCGAATTATCAATCTCATGTGGGCACAATAAGTCTATGGGCAAATGTTTCTGATTTACCTACTAATCCTTCTCCGCAAGATTTATTTTTTGGTCAAGGTTGGGGTTTTCCTCAACTTGTTATCAGGGACAATGGAAGAGTAAAAATACAAGTAGCCAATTCAGTTTCTGATTTCCCTGGAGTTCTCTCCAATACTTCTTTAGTTTTGAATGATTGGATGCACATTGTAGCTATTTATAGTGACAATTACTTTGCTATTTATTTCAATGGAGTATTAAATTCAGAAGTTACATTATCGCAAAGTGTGAACTATTTTCAGTATTGCCAATCTGAGTATTGGATAGGAGGTTTTATGCATCAGAATAGTTGTATTCCAAACGAATTGGAGCAAATGATTAAAGCTAAAATTGATAATGTTGTTTTCTATAATCGTACTCTCACTGACTCCGAAATCCAACAACTCTATACAGCCCAATCCTACGCTTGGTCCAATAGCGCAACTACACCAACCAACTCAGTAACACCAACCCAAAACACCACCTACAGTTGCACCGTCACCCAAGGCAATCAGACTTGCACCGCCAGTGTGGACATCACGGTTAATCCCAATGTTACTAACGCCATCAGCGCAAGTATTATTGAAGGCGAAACCTATACTTTTGGGGCGCAAACATTATCAACAGCTGGAACATACACGGAAGTATTTACCTCTGCTGCAGGTTGTGATTCAACGGTAACCTTGACGCTCAGTGTGGAACCTTTGTTGACTTGTAACATCACCACTCCCAGCACCTCCTTGTGCGAAGGAGAATCAGTGACGTTGTCCGTTAATACAACCGGAGGAGCGGGTGCTTCTTCCCAACTCCCCGCCAACCTGCAACAAGGTCTAGTAGCCTATTATCCTTTTAATGGTAATGCCAATGATGAGAGTGGGAATGGGAATGATGGGGTGGTCAATGGGGCTACTTTGACGGCGGATAGGTTTGGGAATTTAAATAAAGCATATTTATTTGCGACAAACCAGAGTATGACAGCAAGCATAACGAATAATGCTATTTTTTCAATTAGTGCTTGGGTGAGGTTATTCGGATACAATGAATGTACCAATACTAGTGTAATAGCTTCTACCATTGTTAGTCACAAAAATGATGGGTATTATGGAAATGGATTTTCAATTGAACAAGTCAATCAACAATGGTCGTATCTAGAATACAATGGAAATTCAAATTATTTTCAAAATTATGCTGGATCAGTAGAATTAGGCTCATGGTACCATATTTCCTATACCTCAGATGCTTTTGGATTGAGGAGAATGTATATCAATGGTGTAATTTTAGATGAGTATAATTATCAGCAAATTATTGAAGGGGGCTATTTATTAGACTTTAAAATCGCTTCATCATCAGATAACCCAACTTTGTGTTATTTCAATGGTGTTATTGATGATGTGGGATATTGGCACCGCGCCCTCTCCCCCTCCGAAATCCAGCAACTCTACACCGCGGAATCTTACGCATGGTCCAACAATGCTACAACCCCAACCATCACAGTTTCTCCAACTGCGAATACGACCTACAGCTGTACCGTCACCCAGGGCAATCAGACCTGTACAGCTAGTGTGGATGTCACGGTTAATCCCAACACCACCAACGCAATTAGCGCCTCTATCATAGAAGGCGAGACCTATACGTTGGGCTCACAAACCCTAACCACCGGAGGAACGTACACAGAGGTGTTTACTTCTGCAGCTGGATGTGACTCAACGGTGACTTTGACTTTGAGTGTGGAGCCGTTATTGACTTGTGAGA
This sequence comes from Flavobacteriales bacterium, assembly GCA_947504275.1. Lineage (GTDB taxonomy): Bacteria > Bacteroidota > Bacteroidia > Flavobacteriales_D > Sanyastnellaceae > CAMCTV01. The sequence goes on along the minus strand of CANNHA010000093.1, from coordinate 2,239 downwards.
TTACTGCTCCTTCAACAACTCTTTGCGCAGGAGAATCTGTGACGTTGTCCGTTAATACAACAGGCGGCGCAGGTGCATCTTCCCAACTTCCCTCCAATTTGCAACAAGGATTAGTCGCCTATTATCCTTTCAACGGCAATGCCAATGATGAGAGTGGGAATGGGAATGATGGGGTAGTGAATGGGGCGACATTAGTGGCCGATAGGTTTGCGAATCAGGACTGTTCATTTAATTTTAGCAGAGAATCTATTCAATCAATTAATTATGGTCAAAACGACGTCTTGAATAGTATCCAAGAGCTTACCATAGACTTTTGGACCTACTTGCGCTCTTATGGCGCTCCAGGAGAGAGCGGATATAATCATTTTGTAAGTAAGTCCGATCTTGCAAATGATCATCATTTTATCATAGCAAACAATTTTAATGGACTATACTTCTACTTCGATGGAGGAAATAGCTTTTTCCAAACGGATGTTTTACCTGAATTGAATGTATGGACGAGTATTGCGGTAACGTATAGTTATTCGCCTGCAGGTGGTAATTCGTGGTGTAGATTTTATATCAATGGTGAAGAAGTTGCTTTTTTTCCGACGAGTCAATTTCTTGGGGTAAATTCCTTCCCGCTAAAAATGGGTTCTTTGGGTACTGCAATTCATGATAGAATGGATGGCCTTCTCGACGATGTTGCCATTTACAACCGCGCCCTTTCCCCCTCAGAAATCCAACAACTCTACACCGCGCAATCTTACGCTTGGTCCACCGGTGCCAACACCCCCACCATCACCGTCTCCCCAATCCAAACCACGACTTACACAGCAACCGTCACCACGGCCACCCAAACCTGCACCGATAGCATCACCATCACCGTCAACCCATTGTTGACCTGGTACGCCGATGTCGACGCAGATGGTTTCGGTAACCCAGACGACGTTGTACAAGATTGCAACCAACCCCAAGGCTACATTTCAGATAATACCGATTGCAATGATGAGGATGCAGCGACTTATCCAGGGGCTGCTGAGATATGCGACAACAACCGTGACGAAAATTGCGATGGTGTCGATTCACTGTGCTTTGTTCCAGTTTTGGGTTGTACGGATATCAACGCTTGTAACTTCGACACTGAGGCCAACACTGAGGATGGTAGTTGTATTTTACCTCAACCCGAAACCTGCAACGGTTTGGATGATAATTGCAACGGGCAAATTGATGAAGGTTTCTCTGCCGCGGCCATCAACGCAGTTTCTGCTGTTACAGCCTTGTATCCCGTTTGTTCCGGCAATAGCATTCGCTCTGCCAACCTGAACAACGGTGCTAACTCTGCTGTGATAGAGGGCAATGGCAATGATCTGTGGTACAGCTTCACCGCACAGTTCAATACCTTCAGAGCGGGCCTTTCAGCGGCATCCGGAGACAATGATGTGCGCCTATACACCATGACGCCAGGCGGTTGCTTGGAACTTATCGAAACGGAACATGAAATCACAACAGGTAATCAAACCTTGTTGAGCGATCAATTAACCGTTGGTCAAACCTACTATGTCGCAGTGCACAACATCAGCGGCCCAATGAACGCTAGCGCCAAGATTTGTTTCAATCATCTCAACGCTTCCACTTGCGACCATTACTACAGCAACAATACAGGAATCTATACTTCAGTATGCAACAGCTTCAAGGCGCAGTACCGCGCCAATGCGGTGGCCTACACATTTGACATTCTTTCGGCCACGCAAAACAATGTGAATCAAAACATCACACCGTGGTCTTATACGACAACGAGCGCGAGTACGGTTGTTGCACGATTAGGAACCTTGTTGCCCGCCAACCAAGGAACATCAGCCATTGTTTATACTTTGAAAGTTCCTGTCCTGTACTCCCTATTTGATGCAGCAGGAAACTTTGAGAATCTTTTCGCGCAAGCGACAACCACTTGTACCGTTACATTGAATGCTGAGCAAACAGTAGCGTTAAGAATTTCGGACCGCTGCCCAACCAACAAGTCACTCAACTCAACCATCGCCCCAGACCGAACCGTTTGTGGGGCCATGCGTTACGATTGGGAGTTCACTCAAGTATTGCCCAACCCAGGAACGGCGCAAGTTGTTCAAGGCGGCGCCTATGCCAGTGCATTCTTCTTGAGCAATGTGCCAGGCATCACAGCCGGCAAGACATACAATGTTAGAGTAAGACCGGTGCACAGCAGTGGAATTGCGGGACAGTGGGGAGCAGTGCAGTGTTT
>CANNHA010000092.1 GCA_947504275.1 Flavobacteriales bacterium | reverse complement strand
GGGGGATTTGATTCCCTTGGAGAGAAGGGGCAAAGCAATGGGTGTAGTAACGCTGTCCTTTTCTTTGGCAGCTGTTTTGGGCGTGCCATTGGCATTGGTTCTGGTGGATGCATTTGACAACAATTGGCATGTCCCGTTTTATGTCATCAGCGGATTGAGTTTTTTGATTTTGTTGTTGGCCATTAAAGTGATGCCGCCCATTCAATCTCACTTGAACAAGACAGTACCTTTTCAACCTTTGGCAACCATCCAATCGGTCTTGGGTTCAGTTGCTCAGCGCAATGCGCTGTTGTTCACGGTTATGTTGGTATTGGGTCAATTTACCGTCATTAGTTTTCTGACACCTTTTATGATCAACAATGTGGGATTGGAGCAAAGCCAAATCAAGTACATATACATTACGGGCGGAGCGGCAACGGTGATGTCAGGAATAGCCATTGGCAAGGCGGTGGATAAGTGGGGAAGGTTTAGAGTTTTTACTTTTTTTGCTTGGATGTCTTGCCTGACCATGTTGGCCAATACTCACTTGACACATGTGCCATTGTATGTGGTATTGTTTATTGCCGTCTTCTTTTTTACATTTATTTCAGGACGAATGATACCAGCCAACACCATCATATCTGCATTGGTGAACCCTGCCCAGCGTGCGGGTTTCATGAGTTTGAACAGCAGTGCGCAGAGTTTGGCCAGCGGTACAAGTGCCATCATCGCAGGGGTAATTATTTCGCAGAAGGATGAATATTCCCCCTTGGAAAATTATCATTGGGTAGGATATTTGGCTGTTTTTTTTACGCTGATATCATTGTTGATTGTTAGAAGAATTAAAAAAATAACCGCAACAAAGACCCCGGCATAATATAAATTCGTGCTATGCGATTGGTAGCCCAAATCCCCCATCCTCATTTGCGTCTTGTTGTACATGAATACAACGGAAAGTATATTGTTGAAGTGGAAGGAGGAAGATGCAAGCAAGGATTTAAGTTTGACAAAGAGAACTATGATTTGACTGCTGTCCAAGAGTGGGTGTTGAACAACGCAGAACAAATGATGGAGCAGATGCACAAGATGCATGATTGGCTCCGAACGATAAAACCAAAAGAATGAAAAAAAACATTTGGATCATTGCTGTGATGACAGTGCAATTCGTGGCCTTAGGCTATTTATTTTGGAACCAGCGCAATAGTAATCTTTCTTCGGAATTACCGGATTCACCGGAGGCATCAGCGTTTCAGGATACTACCAACGTTAAATCTGCCATTGTTGCTTATATCAATGGGGATAGTATTAACACCCATTTCCAATACATCAAGGATCAGGAGGCCCGCTTACAAAGCAGTCTCAAAGGGGCTGATGCTGAGTTTCAGAGAGAGTATGCCAAAAGAGAAAAGGAGGCGCAAGATTTGTTGCAGTATGCCAATAGCAAGCAATTGCCAGAGGATGAGGCCCGTGTGGTAGAGGAACGTTTGGCCACGCTGCAAGGTGAATTGCAGCAGATAGATGCAAAAATGTCTGAAGACATAGCGGCCAAGAAGGAGGCCATGACCATTGACTTAAACAACCGGGTAAAGAAATACTTGGATAGATATGCCAAAATGAAAAACATTGATTTTGTGCTGAACTACCAAGAAGGTATTCCCATTGTATTGTATGGCAACAATGCTTTTAATGTAACCTCTGAGGTGTTGAAGGGATTGAATGAGGAGTATCAACAAGAGAAAAAGAAGTAGATATGGTATTTGCGCATCAGAAATATTTAAGTGGAGCCGCGGAGTATTTATTGTTCATGTGGCAAATGGAGGATTTGGTGCGGGCGGTCAATTTTGATATCGATGCATTGGATGGTTTTATTACAACCTTGACACAGGATGAGTCGCAGCAGCTGGAAGAGCGCAAGTGGTTTCAGGAGTTGATCAAGGACATGAAGTCAGAGAAGATTGAGAAGCGCGGCCATCTGACAGCATTGGAGGAGATATTGGCAGAACTTACATACTTGCATCAAACCTTGCTCAAGGTTTGGAAGGATGCTGATTACATTCAAATGTATGAAGCTGCACGACCCAATTTGGAGGAATACATCAGACGCTCCAAAGGGGTAAGTCAAAATGAAGTGGAATTATGTCTGCACGCTTTGTATGGATTATTGGTATTGCGATTGAGGCGTGAATCCATATCTTCAGATACCGAAAGTGCAATGAATACATTCTCGCAGATGTTGGCATCTTTGAGTGGGCATTTTTTTAAAATGAAACAAGGCGACCAAAAGGCCGCCCTGAATTAACAACAACAACATATCCGACACAGTCAGGATAGCATCTTAAGAGAGCAAGCTTTGCGTTAAAAGGAACTGCATTTGTTGATTTTGGCGGTTCAATTGCTCAAGATTTTGCTCACATTCAAATTCTTTATTGTATTGGTTGGCAGCATCTGCAACGTGTTTAGCCAAAGTGCTAAGATTCACTGGAACAGAAACTACACGGAAAGGGTTGGCGTTATTTACCAAAGACTCCCAGTTTAGTTCAGCGCTGTTTTGGACAACAAAAACGCTTTTAACTTGTGGGAACTGAAGACGAAGAGTTGTTAGGAAGCTTTCGCCGGTAACTTGATCAAGCATTTGATCAACTACTACTACTTGAACTTGTTCAGGAAGAAGGGCGTCTAATGCCGCTTGGGTAGAGTGTACTTCAAGTACGTCAAAGTTTTGGTTTAAAGCGCCTTTTACATCATTAGTAAAAGTAGCGTTGGTGGAGAGGACCATTACTTTGTTGTTGTTGCTTGTTTTCATGACTGTTTGTGTTTGTTGTTGTTGATGGATTTAACGAGAGGAGAAAAATAAAGGTTACAAAAAATGTTGAAAAAATATTTAAGTCATTGAAAATCAGTGTTAAAAAAGTGAATAAAGTTGCGAAATCGAAAGTGAGTAGGGAGCAATAAAAAGGAGATTCTGGGTAGAATCTCCTTTTCAGGTGGAGGAAAAGGGTTAGAATTGGGAGAAGTTAGAGGTTGGAACTTGGGGATTGAAGGTTGGCGGGTTGAAAGGGAATGAGTTTTTGAATGATTTGTTGGGATTCTATATTGGATTGTTTGAGGAAAGAGAGAATCTGGGCGTGTTGATCCAGCAGGCTCATGATTTGTTCATCGGCGAGAATGGAAGGGGATATGGGGCGTTTTTTTGGGCGGTCGTATACGGATTCTTGGTCGCGGACCATTAGGATATTGATGTGCACGTCGTAGATTTTGGCAAGTGTTTTAAAGTCTTCGAGTCGGGCTTTTCTGAAGCCGCATTCAAGACGGGAGTATTCTGGTTGGGAGATGCCGAGTCTTTCTGCGATGAATTCTTGTTTGAGGTCGTGAAGAATTCTGAATTCTCTGATTTTAGGGTACCTGATCATGTTTTTAGGGATTTTGGATTTTTTGTTGTTTTTGTTCACGCTGTTATTCATGACACAAACATGAAAACAAAAAAACCAGCCGGAGCTGGTTTTCGAAATTTTCGAAGGGATATTTTTATGCTTTGTTATCGATGCATTTGTACATGATCTCTTCTACCCCCTGGGGAATTGGAAGTAATCCGCATTTACACGCATATGTAACAGCCTCTAAATCACCTTGAATATCATCAATAAGTTCTGGGCAGTATTTTTTTGCAAGTGTTGTTAATTTGGGTTTAATGGTCTTTGTAATTGTGTCTCCAATTTTATTTTCATCAAGTAACGCATGCACATTTGCAAACTTCTTACACTTTTCATTTATGGCGTTAGCAACTAGTTTATTTCTATCAAAACGACTCCGCTCGTTGAGGATTAATAAGTATTTTATTGGGAAATCAAGAAGTATAGCATTTATTACATAACCTAAGTTGTTCATTAATTGAGATTGATGAAAATTTGTTACATAGTTGGGTTTAACATAACTGTTTTGGACGCTTTCAAAAAGACTCCATGTGTCGAAGTGATATTTAGGAATTCCGTGTGATAAAGTTTCACCATTACCAATGTATAGCTGTGATTTCTTTTGAAGTGTGAGACTGGAGAATCTGTGAAGGTTTGTGTTTGGGAGTTTTTTTGGATCAATTCTAAAGTTCACAACTTGGTAATCATTATTGCTTTCAAAGCTGAATCCTGGAATCGAGAATAAGAGATACGAAATACCTGCCCAGCGCACGAAATGTTGTAAATCTTCATTTATTATCAGAGATTCTTCACCAATTCCAATTAATTTGTTTAAGGAAAACTCGGATTCGTTTAAACCAAGGACTTTGTTCAGATTTGGACTTATCCATTCAAACCTATTCTCCTCTATGTTGAAAATAGATTGAAATTCATTTCTTGACGATTCAAAATTTCTTTTTTTCTCAATTAAACTTGCTAGACTTTCATCACTTTGATAATTTGCCATAGCGCGAATCATCATTTGTAAGGAGATTGAAGCGCTTTTGTTTTCAATATCCTCCTTGATCAGATCCATTTTTTCGATGAATTGTCCTAAGAATTGCCCGACGGGCATTGTTAAGTTTGGGGAAAATTGACTTTCGAATAAAAGTAACTCAGAGATGATTTGTTTCCAAGAAGGAAACGAGAGAGCTCCGTTTTTGGAGTCATTGAATTTTTCCATTGGTGGGATGGTTTATTAATTAAGGTTTCAACTTTGTGCTGTTAAAATACTAAAAAAAATGATAGGCAAAATACCTGAGGATATGGGATATTTGATTAATTACATATGGAGAATAATGAGGTCCTATTTTTTGAAGCCAATTCCGCAGAACTGTTGGAATTAATGTCTTCAATCGAAATCCAAAAGTTGGATTTATTAGAGGAGATGTTGGATGAACTTACTCTTAATAAAAAGCCGCAATTGAAGAGTAAATCAGACCCTGCTTTTTTACAAGAACGTTATGAGCTAGTGAAGGAAAAAGTTTCTCGCATAAATGGAATCTGGGTTTACTATCCATGGAGAAATGTAATTGTTCGAATGCTAGATGAGGATGACTTTATTTTTTTAAGAACGGTGCGTAATCATGATAAAATTACTGAAAGCGAGCAATTGACTCTGAAAGAGAAAGTTGTGGGAATCGTTGGTTTATCGGTTGGTTTCGCTGTTCTAATGTCTGTTGCTTTGGAGCGTGTCGCAGGCACTATTAGGATTGCAGATTTTGATTCATTAGACTTAAGTAATTTGAATAGGATATTTCATACGGTGTTTGATATTTCCGAGAACAAGGCGGTTATTGCAAAGCGAAGAATTCTAGAGCTTGACCCGTATCTTAAAATTGAGATTTTTACAGAAGGCTTAACTGAATCAAATGTTGGAATTTTTTTTGATAACGGTACAAATGCGCTTGATGCTATCGTAGATGAGTGTGATGATGGCTTGGTCAAATTAATGATAAGAGAAAATGCTAAAAAGCATCATGTTCCTGTAATAATGGAGACAAGCGATAGAAGCATTTTGGATATCGAAAGATATGATTTAGATTTTAATTATCCATATCTACATGGAATGCTAGAAGGGATCAACAAAGATGTTTCAACCAGCAGAGATATCCTAATGTGTTGTATTGATTTTTCAAAAATTTCTGAGCGAGGAAAATTGTCTATGTCAAAGGTTGGCATCGAGCTTCGATCATGGCCCCAACTTGCGAGCGATGTAATAATTGGAGGGGGTTCTGCATGCGCAGCATTGAGGAAGATCTTCCTTGGCCAATCTATGTGTAGTCAACGAATATATTTTGATCTTGAGTCACAAATCAGTTGATATATCGCGACTCCTAGAGGATTCAAGAGAAAGAGTCGAATTTGTTCGGATAAGATCTTTTAAAGCCTTGGATGATTTTGACTCTTGCATGAAGTTTCAAGAAGGTCATTTGGATGTACTTCGTTCATTTGGTTTTCAGGTTTCATCTTCAAGGGAGGATTGGATGAGTTCCGAGTATGTGCATGTCGTTTTAGTTGAGTCTCAGGATGGGAATAAGGTATACGGCGGGGCAAGAATAGAGGAGGCAAATAAAGGTCGAGTTTTACCTGTTCAGTCAGCTATTTCCTACCTAGATCAAAGAATAGATGATTTCGTAGAGCAAAGGGCTAATTGTAAGTTTGGAGAATTGTGTGGTCTATGGAATTCTGTTGCAGTTGCCGGTTTAGGTATCGGGAGTGTGTATAGCATAAGATCAGCCTTAGCCTTAGCTATTCAGTTGGAGTATGATCAGATTTTAGCGCTGTGCTCTGTTCACTCTTTTAAGATGGCTTCAAATTTTGGTTTTAGTTTAATAAAGGAAATAGGGGATAGCGGAATACTTTACTATGAAGGAGCCAAGCAGAATGCACATATTACTATTCAAGAATCTTTGCAAAGGTTAGATAATTCGGATGAAAATGAAAAATCAAAGATTTTTTCGTTAGTTCAGAATCCGAACCAAATCATCGAGGAGTCAAGAAACAAAGTCAATCTAACTATTGAGTATAAATTATCTAAATGAAAAGAACTGTTATTTTCCTGTTGTTTGTTGTTTTTTGTGGCAATTTGTATTCGCAAGATGTGCAGATTGATTATTATCGTGGAGAATTGAATGGATTTAATTACAAGCATTTTGGAGGGAGCACATTAAGTTTAGGAATAAGCAATGATACATGTTACGGAAAGGTTCTTATTAAGAATCTTGATTTATCGGTTGGAATGTTTACGATTCAAATTGATAATTCATTATTGGATGAATTCATTGTCTTTAGGGATTCTGCATATCAGCAGAAAATATATCAGGGTGGCCAAAAGTATCCTTCTTTTTTAGATAATACAGGATATAGTTTTCAATTGCCTAATTTGAATGGAGAATCAGTATTTTACTTTAAAGCTAGTAGTGATGAGCAGCTTATTGTTCCTATAAAAATTCATTATGATTTCTTAGACTTTATAAAGGCAGAAATAACAAAACGTTCGTTTTATTTTTTTTATTTAGGGATAATGATTGTTATGATTTTGTATAACATTTTCATTTTTTGGACAGTTAAGGATAGAACATACTTGCGATATGTTTTTTACGTTGGGACAGTGCTATTAACTCAATTCGTTATCAGCGGATATGCGGATAAATACTTTTGGACTACTTCTGGTAAGATTAGTCAGTTCATGTCAAGTTTTATACCTATTCTAAGTGGCATAGCTACTGTGATTTTTTCAATTGATTTTATTAGGACTAAATTATATTCGAATACCATCCATAAGTTGTTGAATGGTTTTCTGGTTTCGTATTTAGTAGCATTACTATTGTTGTTTTTTGGGCTTGCTACTTGGTCTCAGTACATCATTAACTTTAATGCCTCATGCGCTTTAATTTTGATACCTGCTGCAATTAAAGCGATTAAAGGGGGATACCGTCCGGCAAAGTATTATTTGATTGCATGGATGTTTTTTCTATTTGGAGTAACCTTGTATGCATTAAGAAATTTGGGATTGATTCCATTCAATGCATTGACAAATTATGCGATGCCCATAGGATCAGCTTTCGAAGCCATCCTCCTCTCCCTCGCATTGGCGGATCGAATCAATATTTTGAAAAGAGAAAAGGAGGCGTCGCAGGCGCAAGCGATTTTGATGATGGAGGAGAATCAACGCCTTATTCATGAACAAAATGCGATCCTAGAAAAAGAAGTAGAGGCCAGAACAAGAGAGATTACTTCTACCAACCATGATCTAGAAAAAACATTGGCCAATCTCCAATTGACGCAAAAACAATTGGTGGAGTCCGAGAAATTGGCCTCCCTGGGTCAAATGACAGCCGGTATCGCCCATGAGATCAATAATCCCGTCAACTTTGTTCGCTCCAACGTGCAACCCCTCAAGCGCGATGTGGATGAACTGATTGAGATTATTTCTCAGATCAATCCAAGCTTGCCCATGGATGACCTGCAATCCAAATGGAACGCGCTGCAACAGAAATACAAAGAGCTGGATGTCGATTACCTGCAAAAGGAAATTTACCAACTGCTCCAAGGCATTGATGAAGGTTCAAAACGAACTGCAGATATCGTTCGCTCTTTGCGCGTCTTTTCAAGAATGGACCGAGACGCATTGGTGCTCGCCGATGTCAATGAATGCATTACTTCTACACTCATGGTGATGAAAAACATCACGTCAAAAGAAGTAACTTTATCTACGCATTTGGATACTTCATTGCCGCAAATCCATTGCTTTCCAGGAAAATTGAACCAAGTGTTGATGAACCTCATCTCTAACGCCGTGCATGCTACCAAGATGGAGGGAAGATCTATTGAGGAACGTACGGTGGAGGTAAACACCAGCAAAGAAAATGAGTTCATTAAAATTGTTGTAAAAGACAATGGAACAGGAATGAAAGAGGAGGTTAGAAAGAAAATATTTGATCCTTTCTTCACCACCAAACAGGTGGGTGAGGGAACGGGACTTGGCCTCTCTATTGTCTTGGGAATTGTTCAAGAACACGGCGGTGAAATTCAAATTGATAGTGAATGGAACAAAGGAACTAGCTTTACCATTTTATTGCCCATCAACGCTAATCATTCAAACCTATGAGCGAAGAAAAAATTAAAATCCTCTATCTCGACGATGAGGAAAACAACCTGGTAGCTTTTAAAGCTTTATTCAGAAGAGAATACGATGTCTTTACCACCACATCTGCACGTGAAGCGGTGGAGTACCTGAACCAAAATGAGGTTCCGGTCATTTTGTCCGATCAGAAAATGCCGGACATTTCCGGGGTTGAATTTTTTGAAATGATTCTTCCAGACTTCCCCCGATCAGTGCGCATTTTGGTGACGGGCTATGCGGATATCGAAGCCGTTGTCAACGCCATCAACAAAGGTGAAATCTACCGTTATGTGGCTAAACCTTGGGATGAACATGATTTGCGCATTTGTCTTAAAAATGCCGTTGAAAAATACCAAAGCAACACCCAATCTACTTCATTGCTGCCCGCCATTTGGAGTTTGATAGATGCGGATCCTTCTCTGAAGGATCTCTTGACCAAACCGTCATTGGCCTCATTGGCTGTCATTTCCGTGTTTCTTTACGATTCAGAGAAAAGAGCCAAGTTGTCGCAAAAAGATCTCAAAGCTTTGCTTCAGATTTTTGATTGCAACATGGACCAATGGAACCGAAATGACATTGCCCAGTTTGCTTTGAAATACTTGGATAGTCAAGGAAAAGATCCAGGCATTGAACAAGTGGAAAGCGACCTGAACATTGGTTTTGGTTTTTAGAAAATGGTCATTCAAAGGCAAGATAGCCGAGTAGGAACGCCATACCCCGGATAGCAGTGGAAAGCCCACAGGGCCGCGTAGTGGCCCGAGGACTTGAAACGGATAGCCGGAATAGGTCCTAGAAATGGAGACAATGACGAGGATACAAAAAAAGCCGCATCAAGTGCGGCTTTTCATATTATCGTTAGATAAGATTAGGGTTTTGGCGTTTCTTCTTTTTTGCCATCACCAGAACACTTACCACCTTCCTTCTTTTGGTCTTTAGAGCAACAAGCAGCACCTTCTTTTTTTTCACCTTTAGAGCAGCAAGCCGCTTTTTCAGTTGAACCGGTTACTCCTTTGTCCTTTGAACAACAAGCTTTACCATTCTCTGCTTTACCGCAAGAGCTTTTCTCTTTGATAACTTGTTCTTTCTTTTCAGTATTGGAATTAGCTGCAGCGTTTTGCGTTTGAGCAGAAGCCACACCAGCCATCAAAATCATGAAGGCTACGAATGCAAAAATCTTTTTCATTGTTTTGAGTATTTAAACAAATATAAGCTGAAAATTGAATTTTTATTCAATCAAAAATCAGTTTACCTTTAGTGGGTGAAGACAAACTTGGATTTTATACT
>CANNHA010000091.1 GCA_947504275.1 Flavobacteriales bacterium | reverse complement strand
TTTAAAAGGTTGGGACAATGCAGCAGGACAACAGTACGGAGTAAGCAGCATTCCCATGAGCTTCTTGATTGATGAAAATGGAGTGATTGTCGGTAAAAATCTGCGTGGCATGGAGCTTCACATGAAGCTCGATGAATTTGTCGCCAAATTTTAATTTTGACCTGAAAACATTCAATCCCGACAAATCGTCGGGATTTTTTTTGTCCTTACCTTTGCAACCTCTGACAGATTGTCGCCCATTTCAGTGTGGTAGCAATTTTGTTATGATCAAAAAAAAGTGGAGTATGAATACAGAAAACGAAAAAAATCCTGAACCATTGGAAAACGAAAACAACCCGGTTGCTGAGAATGTAACTGATCAATCCAATGAAAACAATCCCACCGAAGAGAATAACGGACAAGATACGGCTGCATCTGAACAAGCAGCACAGGAGGATTGGAAAAACAAATACTACTATTTAGCAGCTGATTTCGACAACTTCAGAAGAAATCAAGCCAAAGAAAGAAGAGAGCTCCTGGCCACTGCGGCCCAGGGAGTCATCAAAGAACTATTGCCCATTTTAGACAATTTTGAAAGGGCCATCAAAGCCAACGAAACATTGGAAGACATCCAAGCCATCAAGGAAGGTTTTTCTTTGATTCACTTGGGACTAAAAAACGGTTTGGAAAAACATGGTCTAAAAGCCATTGAAAGCAATGGTGATGTTTTCAATAGTGATATGCATGAAGCCATCGCCCAGATTCCAGCGCCAACTGAAGATCTTAAAGGAAAAGTTTTGGACACCGTTGAGAAAGGATATAGTTTAAACGAAAAAGTTATTCGCTACGCTAAGGTAGCAGTAGGATCATAAGCCATGGCAAAGAGAGATTATTACGAAGTATTGGGCGTTTCAAAAGGTGCGTCGGAGGCGGAGATCAAAAAGGCCTACCGTCAATTGGCCATCAAGTATCATCCGGATAAAAATCCAGATGACACATCAGCCGAAGATAAATTCAAAGAGGCGGCAGAGGCCTATGAAATATTAAGTGATCCTGAGAAGAAGGCCCGCTACGATCAATTTGGTCACGCCGGAATGGGCGGAGGCTTTGGTGGTGGTGGCGGAGGCGGCATGAACATGGATGACATCTTCTCCAACTTCGGTGATATTTTCGGACAAGCATTTGGCGGTGGAGGAAGAAGCGGAGGCAGTCGTCGTGTCAAGGGAAGCAACTTGCGCATCAAAGTAAAATTAAATTTGGAGGAGATCGCCTTTGGGGTAACCAAGAAGGTGAAAGTGTTTAAGATGGTCAATGCCGAGGGGGTCAGCTATGATACCTGCGGAACTTGTAAAGGAAGTGGACAAATTCGCCGTGTGCAACAAACCATTTTGGGCGCCATGCAAACCGCAACTACTTGTCATGTTTGCAATGGAGCTGGGAAATCAGTGAAAAGCAAACCCAAAGATGCAGATGCCAATGGCCAAAAGCGCGAAGAGGAATTGATTGAGATTAACATCCCAGCGGGCGTTGGTGAGGGAATGACGTTGAATGTATCCGGCAAAGGAAATGCTGGACCATTTGGAGGAGTTCCTGGTGACCTTTTGGTACAAATTGAGGAAGAGGAACATGCAACCCTCAAGCGAGACGGCATCAATCTTTACCATGATTTGTACATCAACTTTGCGGATGCCGCATTGGGTGCGTCTGTCGAAGTTCCATTGGTAAAAGGAAAAGCGCAAATCAAAATTGATGCAGGAACACAGAGTGGAAAAATATTACGATTGAAAGGCAAAGGATTACCGGAAGTCAACGGATATGGACACGGTGATTTGTTGGTCAACATCAATGTTTGGACACCTCAAAAATTGAACAGCGAGGAGAAAGAACTATTGGAGAAATTGCGCACTGCTGAACATTTCCAACCCGCCCCAGGTAGCAAAGACAAGTCTTTCTTTCACAGGGTGAGGGAGATGTTTTCGTAATTACCCTTTGCGCACTCTGCTGATACTTGGCGGACTTTGCGATAACTCGAGATCCAACGGAATGCAATAAACGCAAAGGTCGCAATGCGTTTCGCAAAGGACGCAAGAAGAATAGCCATTGGCCACATTACGTTAAATTAAAATTTCAACTTTTTTATAATACGCTAAAACAAAAAAAGCGCCCAACAGGACGCTTTTTTTTTTCTCTAAATTGTCTTTTATACAAACATCAAAACCGGTTGTTCCAAGAAGGCTTTGATGGTGTTCAAGAAGGCTGCGCCACTTGCACCATCTACCACGCGGTGATCGCAACTCAAGGTTACTTTCATGACGTTACCTGGGACCACTGCTCCATTCTTGACTACTGGAACTTGCTTGATACCACCTACTGCCAAGATGCATGCATCCGGTGGGTTGATGATGGCTGTGAACTCTTCGATTCCAAACATTCCCAAATTGGAAATGGTGAAGGTATTGCCTTCCCAATCTTGGGGTTGCAACTTTTTAGTCTTCGCTTTTTCAGCAAATACTTTTACTTCTGCACCAATCTGCCCGAATGACTTGGTGTTGGCATGTCTAACAACAGGCACCAACAAGCCATCTTCCACTGCAACGGCCACGCCAATATGGACATGATCGTTGTAACGAATGCGATCTCCCAACCATGAAGCGTTGATGACAGGATGCTTTTTCAATGCCATCGCGCAAGCCTTCACCACCATGTCGTTGAAAGAAACTTTCATTCCTTGATCGTTGATCGCCTTACGTGCAGACATCGCATTATCCATGTCAATGTCCATGGTCAAATAGAAGTGAGGTGCGCTGAACTTGCTCTCCGCCAAACGACGAGCAATCACTTTTCTCATTTGAGAAACTTCCACTTCATAGAAACTCTCCACTGCGTTGGCACTGCCTTGCACAGAACCTGCCATAAACGCATCAATATCACGCTTCACAATACGACCTCCATCACCAGATCCTGGGATGTAGTTCAAAGGAAGACCTTTCTCGTCTGCTAATTTCTTGGCCAATGGAGAAACTTTTGTTCTACCATTGTTGGCTGCAATGGGGGCAGGTGCTGCCTGAGCAACCGGGGCTGCTACTGGTGCAGGAGCCGGCGCAGCCTTGGGTGCAGAAGCTGCCACAGGAGCAGGCGCTGCTTTGGGCTCTTCTGCCTTTGGCGCTGCTGAAGCTTCTGCTGCAATAATCGCCGCAACATCCTCTCCTTCTTTTCCCAAGATGGCCAAAATAGAATCTACTGGGGCCTTCTTTCCTTTCTCCACTCCGATGTGCAACAACACACCGTCTTGAAAAGATTCAAACTCCATGGTGGCTTTGTCGGTTTCAATCTCCGCCAACAAATCACCCGTCTTTACTTTATCTCCAATCTTCTTGTGCCAAGCTGCTACCACCCCTTCGGTCATGGTATCACTCAACTTGGGCATTCTAACTATCTCTGCCATATTCTTTAGTCTTTAACGTATGGATAAGGATCTGAATAAACATCTTCGTAAATCTCGTGTGCCTCAGGCATAGCAGACTCTTCAGCAAACTTCACAGACTCTTCCACTACTGCTTTGATTTCCTCTTCCACTTTGTCCAAGTCGGCTTGGGTCATCCAGTTGTTTTCTAAGATAACACGAGCAACATATTCCAAAGGATCTTGATTTTGGTATTCCGCAACTTCTTCTTTGGTTCTGTATTTCTGAGGATCAGACATACTGTGCCCTTTGTAACGGTATGTTTGGATGTCCAACAAAGTTGGTCCATCACCACGGCGTGCGCGGTCTGCTGCACGCTTGATAGCATCTGCAACAGACTCAGGACGCATCCCGTCTACTGACTCACTGGGCATTTCAAATGAAGCACCCAACTTGCTCAAATCGGTCACATTGGAAGTACGCTCAATGGAAGTTCCCATGGCGTACTGGTTATTTTCAATGATAAAAATGACTGGAATCTTCCAAGTCATGGCCATGTTGAAAGTCTCAAACAACGCACCTTGGCGAGCTGCACCATCACCAAAGAAAGTCAACGTAACGTTGTCCTCTCCGCGGTACATGTCCGCAAAAGCAATACCTGCTCCCATTGGGATTTGAGCACCTACAATTCCGTGTCCACCGAAAAGATTGTGCTCTTTGTCAAACATGTGCATCGATCCACCCTTTCCCTTTGAAAGACCTGTGACCTTTCCGTACAATTCCGCCATTACTTTTTTGGGATCAGATCCCATTACCAAAGGATGTGCGTGATCGCGGTAAGCAGTAATCACTTTATCGGTAGGACGGATGGCCGACATCATTCCAGAAAGAATAGCCTCTTGTCCAATGTACAAGTGACAAAATCCACCAAACTTTTGTTGAATGTACAAGTGTCCACACTTCTCTTCGAAACGACGCATCAACATCATCTCGCGATGCCACTTGATGTAGTCTTCTTTTCCGTATCCAGTAGCTGTCGCTTTGGATTCTTTTTTCTTGGTCGCAGTAGCCATTTAATCGATTTTTAAGCTGAAGGCAAATATAAAAGGAAACGCCCCTTCACAGGGGCATTTTTTTAATAAGTGTAAAAATCACACTAAGTACTAATGAGAGAACTGATCGAAGGGAGCTAAAAAGCGTTGGTCGTTTTCAAAGAAATGTCTGAGGTCGTCAATCTGGTAGCGCAACATGGCAATGCGCTCAATGCCCATTCCAAAAGCAAAACCGCTATACACTTCTGGATCAATACCACTAGCAGAAAGGACATTGGGATCTACCATACCGCAGCCCATGATTTCCAACCAACCCGTTCCTTTGGTGATACGGTAATCGGCCTCTGACTCCAATCCCCAATATACATCCAACTCAGCGCTTGGCTCCGTGAAAGGAAAATAGGAGGGTCTCAAACGGATCTTTGCCTTACCAAAAAATGACTGCACAAAGTACAACAAGGTGGCCTTCATATCGGCAAAGGAAACGTTCTTATCAATGTACAAACCTTCTATCTGATGAAACTGACAATGCGCGCGGGCACTAATGGCTTCATTTCGGAAAACCCTGCCTGGCATGATGATGCGAAAAGGAGGTTGCCTCTTTTCCATCTCACGCACCTGCACGCTAGAGGTATGGGTGCGCAACAACCAATCTGGATTGGTTTGCACAAAGAAAGTATCTTGCATGTCCCGAGCAGGATGTTCTGGTGGGAAATTCAATCCGCTGAAAACGTGCCAATCATCTTCAATTTCCGGGCCTTCAGCTACGCTGAAACCAACCTTCTCAAAGATGGAAATGATCTCATTTTGCACCAAGCTCAAAGGATGTCTTTTGCCACGCCCCATCAAACCACTTGGGACAGAAAAATCCCAGTTCGGATTGATAGCATCAGCTGCTGGAGAGGCGTTCTGAAAACTTTCCCATTTTTCTTGGGCCGCCATTTTCAAAACATTCAATTCTTTTCCCAATGCCTTTTTCTGTTCATTGGGAACCTGTTTGAAGGCTTCGAACAAATCGTTCATCACACCCTTGCGACCTAGGTATTGAATACGAAATTGCTCCGCCTGTTCAGCAGATGAGATGACCGTATTTTGAATCTCACTGAGGAGATTTTGAATTTGTTCTTGCATACAACTTATGGAAGGATCTCCATCTTCATGGTGATATCTGTAACAGGACGATCTCCGGGCTTTGTGGGTTGAGCTAAAATTTTATCTAATACATCTAACCCTTCAACCACTTCGCCGAAAACTGTATAGTCCATATCTAGCATTGCGGTGCCGCCAACAGTCTTGTAGACTTGGCGTTGCGCATCCGTGTATTTAAAGCCTGGCATTTTCATGGCCGCTCTGGATTCGAATTGCGTGATTTGGTTGTCGTTCAATTGTTGGCCTTGCACGAAGTAAAATTGACTACCGCTAGAAGCCTTCTTAGGATTCATTTGATCCCCTTGGCGAGCAGCAGCCAATGCACCTTTTTTGTGCACAAAATTGGCATTGAACTCAGCGGGAACAGTGTAGCCAGGACCACCCATACCCAATGCTTTGGATGGAGAGGCGCCGCGAGATTCTGGGTCACCGCCTTGGGCCATGAAACCTTTGATGCAACGGTGGAAAAGGAGGTCGTTGTAAAAACCTTCTTTCACCAATTTGATGAAATTATCTCTGTGCAATGGTGTTTCATTGTACAATTCTACCACCATCACACCTTGTGATGTGGTTACTTTAACACGTGTATTCATAGTTTGTTTGGTTTCGGGTTGAGGGGCTGGTTGGGCTTCTTCTTGAACAAGAGCAGGCGCAGTGTTGGCAGACTCTGATGAGTTCTTAGGACTGTTGCAGGCTGCGGTTAAAAAGGCCAATGACAAGGCCATGCCACAAGAGAAAGGAAAATTTAGGCTTTTCAACATTTTTTTTGTTTCTTTGTTTTTTGCAAACTTACGGATTTGCGAAAATTATTTTTAACGCAATGAAAAAATTTAGTTTAAACTACACTTTACTCTTTTTTGTTACCGCAGGATTAATGACTATCGTTGCTGGAGCATGCAAGCGCTACAAGATGGAGCCCACCAAGGCTTTGATTCGCGTAATTGATGCCGATGGCCAGCCGGTGCAATTTTCAAAAGTTAGAATATATGCTTTGCCATCTGAGTTTCCACCACCCTCTAACGCAGTAAGATTTGATACATGTGGAGTGACTAGCTCGGACGGATCGGTAGAGTTTGATTTCACGCAATACTATGAAGCAGGTCAAGCAGGATTTGCTGTTTTGGATATAACAGCCTGCAAGACCGGATTTGTAGGAGAGGGCATCATCAAGATTACAGAGGAGGAGAACAACGAGGAGACCATCACGATATTGGCAGGGCCTTGCACAATTCCTTCAGATTGCGAATAAAATTGACTATTTTCGCGCCCACAAAAAACTAATCGGGATGTAGCTCAGTTGGTAGAGTACACGTCTGGGGGGCGTGTGGTCGCAGGTTCAAGTCCTGTCATCCCGACAACAAAATTGAAAGCCTTCTTCGGAGGGCTTTTTTGTAATTAGACATTATTTTTTGACTAATTTTGTCAAATAATGAATTCAACTCATCATCAAATCAGGGAAGCCCGAAAGTCAAAAAAAATGACCCTTCAAGCAGCATCTGCAAAGTTGAAAATTGACGTGGCCATATTAAGCAAAATGGAAAGGGGTCTGCGTCCGATTTCTGAAAGTCAACTCAAAGCCATTTGTGACTTGTACCAAATAGATTTATTGCAACTTCAAAAAGCAATAAAGGCAGAAGAGATAGTGCAGCTCCTCAAAGGTTACAATCAACAGGAAGAGATAGAGATATTAAAACTAGCAGAAAAACAACTGTTGTATCTGCCTACAAAAAAATTGAAAATTCAGGATGTCAAAAATCCCTTAAGAACGATCTTCAAAAAATTCCAATCCATCCAGAAAGCTTGGATATTTGGATCATTTGCAAGAGGTGAAAATAATGAAAGCAGTGACATCGACATTGTCATCGAGGCTGACCATGGGTTCAGCTACTTTCAGCTGGCAGACGTTCAATATCAAGCTGAAGAAAAGTTGAAAATCAAGATTGATATTGGATTCCGAAATTCAAGTTCCGTGGTTAAGAGTATTGATCAACAGGAATTGAAACTCATATATAAGAAGAAAGTCAAATTCACTTGAATTGTTTATAACGAACTATAACCAAAAAAGCAAAAGACAAATCATGGAAAAAATAAAACTATTCGAAGATAAAAAAATACGTTCCGAATGGAATGAAATGGAACAACAGTGGTTTTTTTCTATTCAAGATGTGGTTCAAGTATTAACAAACAGTGTAGATGTTAAACAATATATCAAGCGAATGTTGAGTCGAGATGCCTCGCTTAAATCCAACTGGGGTACAATTTGTACCCTGGTTGAAATGACTGCGGTTGATGGTAAAACCCGCAAAGTTCAAGCGTCAAATACAAAAGGATTATTTAGGATAATTCAGTCAATTCCTTCTTCAAAAGCAGAACCCTTTAAGCTTTGGTTAGCAAAAGTAGGAGCTGAAAGGCTCGAAGAAATTGAAAACCCTGAAATTGCCACTCAGCGCACAAGAGAACTTTTTAAACTTAGGGCTACCCCGATGACTGGATTGAAAAGCGAATGCGCAGTATTGCCATCAGAGAAGAATTGACCGAAGAGTGGAAAAATAGGGGTATCAAAGAAAAAATCGAATTTGCCATACTCACTGCTGAAATTTCCAAGGCCACATTTGGGGTAATTCCCTCAGACCATAAAAAAATAAAAGGACTGAAAAGTCAAAACCTTCGAGACCACATGACTGATCTAGAACTGATTTTCTCAATGTTGGGTGAAGCTTCTACAACCGAAATCGTCAAGAAAAAAAATCCCCTAGGTTTTACCGAAAATAAAAAAGCTGCCAAACAAGGTGGGAAAATTGCAGGAGATGCGCGCAAAGCTCTTGAATTACAATCTGGCGAAAACATCGTTACTTCAGAAAACTTTCTACCTTCAAAATCAAAAATCCAAAAAATTAAACCATTCAAAAAGAAATAAGCAAAGCTCTTTTCCAGCTGTACATTAGCATGAAAATACGTATATTAAAACAATGACCAACAACAGCATCTTCCGCCGCATCCGATTTATTTTTAATTTCTCTGATCATGACATCATGGATGTTTTTCAGTTGGTGGGTGCCGAGGTCAAGCGTCACCAAGTCATCGGATGGCTCAACAAAGAAGATCATGAAGATTACGTTCCGATGTCGGATGAGACGCTGGCTACTTTTCTCAACGGCTTCATCGTTCTAAAAAGAGGAAAAAAGGAAGGCCCGCAACCTGTTCCTGAAAAGCAACTTTCCAATAACATGATTTTTAGAAAAATGCGTATTGCCTTGAACTTAATAGATGAGGATATCATCCAGATTTTGGCATCCGTTGAGACGCATCTCAGCAAACATGAACTCAGCGCCTTTTTCCGCAACCCTTCTCAACGCCAATACGTGGAGTGCAACAATCAGATTTTAAGGAATTTCTTTCAGGGGTTGGAGGTGAGAGAGAATAGATTCAGAGACTAATTCAATCAATCCCCTCAAAATACCGCATCACAGCCTCGCGCATCAGACGATCTTGTTCAGCAGGGGACAATTCAGGAAGATCCTCCTGGCGCTCAAAATGGGGCCAGCCTTCCTCATCGCGTCCGATAAAAGTGTAATAGCCATAGGGGATCAATAATGAACAAATCCCGATGTGCATGATTCCCACTTTTTCGTCCTTCTTAAAAACCTTGTCAAACTGCTGCAATTCCTGCAATCCAACCAAAAAGATAACAGCAGTCAAATCCGGCTGTCCCATATCAAACTTCTCCCCGATGCGCTTCAAGGTTTCCAACCACTCCCGCTCAAACTGATAATCCATGACGCAAAAGTCGTATAAATTTCGGCTTGGCGAAATTTTAGTTATCTTCGTCACTAAATTTTCTAACCATGCGTAGTCTATTCATCGCCTTCGTTTTTTCATTCTTTTGTCTCTCTGCTTGGAGCCAGAAAAAAGAATATTTGAACAGTGAATTCGTTGTCATCGAGGAAGAGTCGGTTTCCTCCTACACCAGAACATCAACATTGAAAGATGGTTTGTACGATGTAACCATCACCTTCCTGGGCGGTCAGTTATTCATGACAGGCAAGTACATGGATGAAAAATTGGAGATGCCCCATGGTCATTTTGTATTTTATAACCAAAACGGAAACAAAGAAGCCGAGGGTGATTATCACAAAGGAATGAAAGTAGGGACATGGAAACGTTGGAATGCTGAAGGTGCGCCAATGCCAGATCGCGCTTATCAAAAAGCTCCTGAGGAAACAACTACCGCCAAAGAAAACTCCAACAAGGCTAGCACGCCAGCGAGCTTTACCGATCTTGAAAATTACATCGATAAAAACCTGCGTTACCCAGAAAAAGCCATTTTGAATGGTATCAAAGGAACAGTATACTTGTCCTTTGTTGTTGGAAAAGATGGTTTGGTTAAGAGTCCAAAAGTCACCCAAGGCGTGCATCCTGAATTGGATGCAGCGGCCATGCA
>CANNHA010000090.1 GCA_947504275.1 Flavobacteriales bacterium | reverse complement strand
TCTATCAACTGACAAACTCCAGATTCCTTTTGGATATACAATTGGGTGTTTCGTGCTATACGTGCAGAGAAATCTGTTGGCAAAGCAATAGCCTCATCCAAAGCATTGGTATGTAAACTTTGCGTACCTCCCAACACTGCTGCCATTGCCTCAATGCAGGTTCTGGCCACGTTGTTAAATGGATCTTGCTTGGTTAAACTCCAGCCACTGGTTTGGCAATGCGTGCGCAAAGCCATGGATTTTGAATTCTGTGGCTTAAACTGTTGAATCAGCTTGGCCCATATCACGCGCGCAGCGCGCATTTTGGCGATTTCAGACATGTTATCCATACCAATGGCCCAAAAGAAAGAAAGCCTTGGTGCAAAATCATCAATGCTCATGCCAGCAGCAATTCCTGCGCGCACATATTCCAAACCATCCGCCAATGTGTAAGCCAACTCTATTTCCAATGTTGCTCCAGCCTCCTGCATATGGTAACCAGAAATGGAGATGGGATTAAACTTGGGCATGTGTTGACTGGTGAATGAGAAAATATCACTAACAATGCGCATGCTCTGGGAGGGAGGATAGATGTAGGTGTTGCGCACCATGAATTCTTTCAAAATATCATTCTGAATAGTACCACTCAATTGTGCAGGAGCCACACCTTGCTCTTCAGCAGCTACAATGTAAAAGGCCATAATGGGAAGAACAGCTCCATTCATGGTCATGGAAACTGACATCTCATCCAATGGAATTTGATCGAAAAGCACTTTCATATCCTCTACGGAATCAATGGCCACTCCAGCCTTTCCAACATCACCGGTTACACGTGGATGATCGCTATCATAGCCACGGTGTGTGGCCAAATCAAAGGCCACGCTCAAACCTTTTTGCCCCGCCGCCAAATTTCTTCTGTAAAATGCATTGGACGCAGCAGCAGTGCTGAAACCAGCATACTGGCGAATGGTCCATGGCCTAATGGTGTACATCGATGCATAAGGACCTCCCTTGAATGGGGCAATGCCAGGACCAAATTGCTCCAAGGGATGCTGCTCTTTATCCGACATTGGAACATTGACCGAGCAATACTTCAAAATATTTTGAGTCAATGACTCAATGCTGTATGATCCAGCGCCAAAATCCTTGAGCTCGTTCAAACGCGACTCTTCTCTAAGCAAATGCAAAATATTTCTAGACCAACGTGCAGCCTCTGTTTTATCCTCATGAAGAATGTCTTTTAAGACAACCACATTGGCCCCTCCTAAGACTGAACTGAGCGCTTGGGTGGACAAACGAAGCAAATCGGTATAAACTTCTTCATCGCCCTTCCCCTGACAATAGGCCACCAACTGAAATGAATTGTTGCGCGCTTCCATGATGGCGCGTATGGCGCGTAAGATGGACATATCAAGGAAATAGTTTCCATTGAGATGATAGACAACTTGGCAAACTTCTGATGCGTGAATAGCGTGGTTCTTGAGATTTGCTAAAATTTCATCTCCATTGTCTCCTTTGATTTCCCAAACTTGGTCTGATGGAGAATATGTAGCTGCTTTAAATTGGGATTGAGACCAACCTTTTGACTGGTACCATTGCTTTAAAGATTCCAATGAATTCAAACTTGGAACTTGAAAGGAAATGATGTTTCCCAAAACGTCATCCATACCAGACCAATCATTGTTGTCTTCTTTTACAAAGAGACACTCCGCCCCTCCCATCAAGGCATTCATAACCTCATCATGGGAAGAAGCATCCACCCAAGCACCAATGGCAAATTGACTTGGAAAAGTTTTCAAATTGGTCAAGCCTTGGCTTGGAGCATATGGAGAGAGTTGAAATGACGATACAGGCGATGCTTGCATGGGATCAATGGTTTGTTGACCCAATTCCTTTTGCATTCCTTTCATCCATTGTTCAAGGCTCCAAGGTGAAAAAGTTTTTATTTCTAACATGTGAAAGACTTTGCGCAAATATGCATCAATCGACGCCATCTTCCTTCGTTAATTTGCACTATGAAATCAGGAAACAGTGCCATCATTTTCATCTTTATCACCTTGCTTATTGATGTGATTGGTTTGGGAATCATCATTCCCATCCTACCTGCATTGATGACGGAGTTAACAGGTGAAAGTGTTGCAGAGGCTTCTGCAGAAGGCGGCTGGCTCATGTTTGCCTATGCAATAATGACATTTTTGTTCTCCCCCATTCTTGGAAATTTAAGTGACCGATATGGCCGACGTCCCATTATCCTGTTCTCTTTGTTGGGATTGGGTATTGATTATTTGTTCATGGCCTTTGCGCCTACATTGGCTTGGCTCTTCGTTGGCCGTATTGTTTCCGGTATCATGGGCGCCAGCTTTACCACTGCATCCGCCTACATTGCTGATATTAGTACACCAGAAAAAAGGGCGCAAAACTTCGGGCTCGTTGGAGCCGCATTTGGATTGGGCTTCATCATTGGACCCGTAATTGGTGGGTTGCTGGGCGGTTTCGGATCACGAATACCTTTCTTTGCCGCTGCTGCCCTTTCTCTCATCAATTTCATTTACGGTGTTTTTGTTCTTCCTGAATCTTTAAGTTTGGAAAATAGAAGAAACTTTGATTGGCGAAGAGCCAATCCATTTGGGGCTCTCAAGACAATCCGTAAACACAAAGAAGTTGCAGGAATTGTATTGTCATTGTTTTTCCTGTATTGGGCATCTTTCAGCGTTCAAGGCACATGGTCTTATTATACAAAATATCTTTTCAATTGGTCTGAAAGCGAGATTGGCTATTCTTTAGCTGCGGTGGGTTTTATGGCCGCATTGGTGCAGGGATATTTAATCCGAAAAATCAATCCAAAATTGGGCAATAAAAAAAGCATAGTCCTGGGTATCTTGTTGTATACTTCGGGCCTAATTCTATTCTCTTTGGCCAATGAAGGTTGGATGATGTATGCCATTTTGATACCCTATTGCCTGGGCGGGATAACTATTCCTGCCATGCAAAGTGAAATGGCCAGATATGTTCCCGCCAATGAGCAAGGCGAATTGCAAGGCGCATTGACTGCTGTAAACAGTATCACAGCCATTATCGGTCCGGTATCGATGACAGGAATTTTTGCTTATTTCGCCAGTAGCAATGCACCATTCTATTTCCCCGGAGCCGCTTTTTTTGCCGGGGCAATACTCTGCTCCATTAGCGCTTGGATAGCATTTGCATCATTAAAAAAACATGGATCATGAAAAAAAACAAAGTGCTCTTTTTGGATCGTGACGGCGTAATCAATCATGACCCGGGTGACTACACCTATTCCTTGGCTGAGTTCATCATTTTACCAACTGTCATTCCCGCATTGCAATTGGCGCAAAAAAAAGGATACAAAATTATTCTCATCACCAACCAAGGTGGAGTTGCCAAAGGTTTGTATACCCAGGAAACTGTGGAGGAAATACATACACATTTCAAGAAAACCTGTGCAGATGCAGGAGTAATCATCGATCATGTTTTTTATTCGACTGATCACCCAGAAGTAGGCAATTCCATTTCTCGTAAACCGCATTCTCTAATGGTTGAAAGAGCCATCCAGCGTTTCAATGTAGATGTAGAAAACAGCGTGATGATTGGGGATCGAGACCGTGATGTGCAATGCGCAGAAGGTGCCGGAATCAGAGGCATCAAGATTCAAGTAAACAGTGACTTATTGGACGCCGTCCATACACTAGATTAATCCTTATGGAATACGTTTTTTATAGAGGAGAATATGTTCTGCGCAATCAAGCGGTAATCCAAGTGGATGACCGCGCGCATCGATTTGCGGATGGTTTCTTTGAAAGCATCAGGATCATCAATGGAAAGGCTCAATTTCTAGAGAACCATTTTGCCCGTGTGGATGCCACTATCAAAGCCTTAAAGATCCAGCCTTCTGATTTTTCTTTTGACTTGTTGTCACAACACATTAATGGGTTATTGCAACGCAATGAAATATTTGAAGGCGGTCGAATGCGCATCACTTTCTTTCGCAAAGCCAAGGGTTTTTACCTGCCCAAAGGCAATGACCTGGATTATTTCATTGAGGTAGAAGCTTTACCCAATAACTTGTTTGAATTGAATGAAACAGGTAAAATCATTGACATCTATACCGAAGTAAAAAAGGACCCCAACAAATACGCGGGTTTCAAAACGCTTAATGCACAGTTGTATGTTATGGCATCCATTTTTGCTGAAGAAAAAAATTGGGATGATGCATTGATTCAAAACACCAAGCAAGCCATCATCGAATCCACCAACAGCAATTTATTCTTGGTTTCCAACGGCGTGTTGTACACCCCATCATTGACCGATGGTTGCATTGGGGGAACCATGCGCATGCAAATTATTAACCTCGCCGTTCAAAGTAAATTAAAAGTGTACGAGTGTACGATGACTCCGCAAACCTTGCTATCAGCGGATGAGGTATTCTTGACCAACGCCATCAAAGGAATCGAATGGGTTGCATCATACCGAACAAAACCCTACCAAAATGGTTCTTCGAGAAAGCTATTGGAATTGTTAAATAGCAGTATAAAATAAGTTCAACAAAAATCACAAGGAATACGTTGTTCAAACTCAAAAAATCGTACCTTGGCGGCGTAAAAAAATAATCTCTCACATGAGCGAAACAGCAAAAATCATCTTAGACGGCAAAGAATTTGAATTGCCTGTTGTAGTAGGTTCTGAAAACGAAAAGGCCATTGACATTACCAAATTAAGAGACCTTACTGGTTATATTACATTGGACAGTGGCTACAAGAATTCAGGTGCAACCAAAAGTGCCATCACCTTCTTGGATGGAGAAGAAGGCATCTTGCATTACCGCGGATATGCCATCGAGCAGTTGGCGGAATACGGTAGCTTTTTAGAAATTGCCTATTTGCTCATTTACGGAGAATTACCCACCGATGATCAATTGAGTTATTTCACCAAGAGCATCGGTCACCACACCTTGGTGCATGAAGACATGAAGCGTTTTTATGAAGCATATCCAACAGGAGCGCACCCTATGGGAGTTTTGTCTTCTATGATAGCTTCCATGTCAACTTTCTACCCAGAATCTCAAAATCCCAATCAGCATTTCAAGGATATTGAATTGACCATCCACCGTTTGATGGCCAAGATGCCTACACTTGCGGCGCAGGCCTACAAAGTGAGCATTGGTCATCCTATCATGTATCCCCGCAATGCCTACTCTTACACCCAGAACTTCATGCACATGATGTTTGCGTTGCCTACCCATGATTTTGAACCAGATCCAGTCATTGACGACGCATTGAACAAGTTGTTGATTTTACACGCTGACCATGAGCAAAACTGCTCTACCAGCACCGTTCGTATGGTAGGTTCATCTCAATCCAATTTATACTCTTCTATCTCTGCAGGAATTGCAGCTCTTTGGGGTCCTCTTCACGGAGGTGCCAACCAAGCGGTTATTGAGATGCTAGATAAAATCAACGCCAGCGGCGGTGACGTAAGCAAATTTGTTGCTAAAGCCAAAGACAAAAACGATCCATTCCGCTTGATGGGCTTTGGACACCGTGTTTATAAAAACTTTGATCCACGTGCCAAGATCATCAAAAAGGCTTGTGATGATGTATTGAATCGCATGGGCATTCATGATCCAGTATTAGACATTGCCAAGCAATTGGAAGAAGTTGCTTTAAATGACGAGTACTTCGTAGAGCGCAAGTTGTACCCCAACGTTGACTTCTATTCAGGCATCATCTACAGAGCCATTGGTATACCAACAGAAATGTTCACCGTTATGTTTGCTTTGGGACGTCTACCAGGTTGGATCGCTCAATGGAAAGAAATGACAGAACAAGGAGAACCCATCGGTCGTCCGCGTCAGATATACACTGGACCAACTTTGCGTGAATACGTTCCAATTGCAAAAAGACACTAATTACAAATATGGAAGGAAAAGTTTCCGTTGCTATAAAAGACACCGTTGCTACGGTGTCTTTTTTTCATCCCCAAAGCAATAGCCTGCCAGGAGAGTTGTTACGATTATTGGCCAAAACCCTTGAGGAAACCGGTCAGCGGTCTGATGTCAATGTCATCATTTTAATGAGTGAAGGAGACAAGGCTTTTTGTGCAGGAGCAAGTTTCGACGAATTGGTTGCCATCCATGACGAAGCCACAGGAGATCACTTCTTCAGTGGGTTTGCATTAGTGATCAATGCCATGCGCCAATGTCCCAAATTGATTATTGGTCGCGTTCACAATAAAGCTGTTGGAGGTGGTGTTGGTATTGCGGCATCTGTAGACTTTTGCTTTGCCACTTCAAAGTCATCTGTAAAGTTGAGTGAATTGGCTGTGGGTATTGGACCATTTGTAGTAGGGCCTGCAGTGCAACGAAAAGTAGGACTAAGCGCCATGTCTCAAATGGCCATTGACGCTACCCAATGGCAAAGTGCACTTTGGGCCAAAGAAAAAGGATTGTTCGCAGAAGTCCATGAAACCGTTGAGGAAATGGACAGCGCCATTGAAATCTTAGCCAATAAGCTGGCCAAAAGCAATCCAGAGGCGATGTTAGATTTGAAAAAAATATTTTGGGAGGGTACGGAAAACTGGAATACTTTATTATTTGATCGTGCTAAAATCAGCGGCCGTTTGGTGCTTTCTGATTTTACCAAAAACGCCATCAATCAATTCAAAGGGAAATAGATTTCAAATGTTTTGTGAAGTTAAAAGGATAGGAAACTATCCTTTTTTTTGTTTCATTTGTATTGAAATCCTAATTGACTTTTAATGAAACAAGCCCTTGTTATTTTTCTTGCCTCTCTTATGTTGAGCAGTTGCGGTTTTTACAAACGTCAATACACCTCTGGGTGGATGAGAGCGCATCATCATTCATCATCGAGTCAAATCAAACACCCAGTCCCAAAACTCGATTTATCAGCAAATATGATTGATGAGCAGATTTCCATCAGTCCAATATCAATCATTGCTAAAAATGACACCGTAACTCCTGACACCAAAGACAATTCGGTGATTTCATCTCCATCTCAAATTTCTAATACAGAACCAGACTTTTACACCCCTCCTGCAAGAGAGATGATTGATCCCACCTATCCCAATCAAAACGATCAATTCATTCAAAAGAAATTTGATAAACGTGTGAAAAATGCAACACGTGGAATGACGTTCATGTTTGGTGGATTTGGATATGCCATTTTATTAACTGGGCTCGCGCTAAATGGCATTTTAGATGGAGAAATAGCACTGATTATTGCTGCTATGGGCGCTGTTGTTGGTATAGCTGCCCTGATTTTCATGTTTTACAGCACCTACAAATCTTATGAGTTGATTGTCAATAATCCGGATGTTAAATTCAACGCCAATTCAAGATCAAAGCTGATAATACCAACCGTTTTGAGTATTTTATTCAGCGGCTATATCGGGCTAATTTTCGCGCTGGTTTTGGTCATCAAAAATGGGCGAAACAAGAAATGATCACATGGTTAAATACGTCCTATCCTTCTCAATCTTTCTTTTACGATGCTTATGAAATTGGTCCTGACGCGATGGGGTATTCAGAAATCAACATCACCTGGAATGAAATTAAAACGTGTTTATCGAGACAATAAACCTTGTAGATTTTTTTCGTTAAATGAAATGAAATTGTCTTTTTGAACAACTTTACCATTTTGCACCAAATAAACGGACGGTAAAGAACCGTTGGTTCGCTGTATAAATTCTTTCGCGTTCAAAGACTGATAACTATCCACATGAAGTCCCGTTTGGCCTAGGAATAGCTGAATATCACCGTCGATTTTCTCTCCCATAAAAACAGCATGCACTTGAACGTCCCAATGATTCCGCTCATTGAACCACACCCACTTCTGAGCCAACATTTTGCAAAACACACAATGAGGTGAGAGATACATAAGCAGCACTTCATTTTGATTATGACTCTTCATCGCTTTGATCACCTCCTGATTAACATTATCCGATAACTTCTGACGAAGTTCTATCTTGTCCAACTCGACACTATTCAAGAAAAAAGGAGTAAGACCTGATATCAAAACCAAAACGAACTGAATTCTCTTTGAAAAAAAAGAAAATTCCATGAAGTCCTGTTTCCTAAAAAACAACTGGAATAAAATCAGCAATACAATTCCCAAATTTTTGATCAAACTCTCCTCTGGTGTCATTCTTACCATCATTCCCATGCACCCACAATTTTCAACACTTGGGAAGTAAACAATCAGATACAGGAGATACACGGAAAAAAACAGAGTAGTTCCTAACGCCCAAAGTAATACTCTGTTGTTTTTTCTTGGAATCATCAAAAGCAATCCCAAGGCTATCTCAAAACCAATGAGTAGTCTAGCAAAAATCATCGACAGCCATTCTGGCAATTTCAAATGTCTTCCCAAATCCAAGTCCAGCATTTCAATGGGATAAAGCTTCAGAACAGCTGAAACAATGAATAAAACTCCAATGACCAATGGAATGATTAACTTGATTAACTTCATAATGTAAAAATAAAAAAGGTTACCCTCTCGGATAACCTTTCCTTTAGTTAGAGTAAAATTATTTCAATTTACACTCAATACCTGAAGTAATGCCATCAACAGTTGTTTGGGCTACGTCATTTTTATCACAAGCTGCCTCAGCATCCTTCTTCTTGGCTTCGAAAGTAGTAGAGGCTGTTGTAGTACCATCAAAGATAACTGTTCCAGAAATAGTTGTTGTACACTCACAAGTGTAAGTCTTCTCGCAAGATGCGAATGTCACTGCTACCAAAGCGATAGCAACAATAGATAATACTTTTTTCATTTTTTATTAATTTTTAATTGTTCAAACATATCAGATTCAAATGTTAAATCCAAACAATTGTCATGATTTTTCCAATAAAAATGAATGAGCAAAATGTAAATAACTCTGATTCAAAACACCTCTTTGATCCTCTATGACAACTTCAGTTTCCTCGACGATAATTTCCGCACCGTTAGTCCATTCCAACATGGCTCGTGAGATATCCGCTTCTTGATTACCTCTAATCCAACACCTGCGTCTCAATTTAAAACCTTTGCCTTCCGCTATGTTCTCCCAAGCTTTTACCCGATCCAACGGCAGCACAACCGCTACACTTCCGGAATCCGGGGTAATCATAGTATTTACCTTTGACCAAAAGTCTTCCGGAGGAAGGAATCGCTCCTGCCTCGCCATGTTGCGCTCAGGAATGGATGATGATATCTTATCCTGAAAATAAGGAGGGTTGCAGATGATGGCATCATATTGTTGGGATTCCTTTTGGGATAAGAAATTACCGAGTCTGGCATTCAATCTTTCCCGAAAAGGGGATTGTTCAAAATTGAATTCAGCCTCTTGCTTTGCCTTCTCCTCCAATTCTATCGCATCGATTTGGGCATGATCAAATCTTTGTGCCAGCATCAAAGCCAATATGCCACAACCAGTTCCTACATCCAACATTCGACTTGGATTGGTTGTAGCAAAAGCCCACGAACCTAGTAGCACAGCATCCGTCCCTACTTTCATCGCTGCATCACGGTGCCTTATTTTGAATTGCTTAAAAGTGAAAAAATCATCCCTCATTGGACTTCCTTTCACCCCACGTTTGGTAATCTGCACTTTGTATCTTCCTGTCCTGCGGAATCTCCCTTAATGGTTCACAAGGTATCAGCGAATCATGCAACTCTTTGGGCAATCGCTGATACCAGGCCGTGCCTTCTTGCTTCCATGCCAACATTTCATCGGTTACTTCTTTCACTTTCTTGGCAGGATTACCTACCATTACACTTCTGTTTTCAACGGCGGTATTGGCCGGCACAAAAGTCAATGCGCCAATGATGCATTCATCGCCAATCTCACATCGATCCATCACCACCGCATTCATCCCTACCAATGTATCTCTTCCAATATTGGCTCCATGAATGATGGCTCCATGTC
Organism: Flavobacteriales bacterium; assembly: GCA_947504275.1. Lineage (GTDB taxonomy): Bacteria > Bacteroidota > Bacteroidia > Flavobacteriales_D > Sanyastnellaceae > CAMCTV01. The sequence continues at coordinate 118 of CANNHA010000090.1, read as the reverse complement.
CTATGTGCGCTCCCGCCTTCAAAGTAATGGCGACTCCCGGGAATTGATGTATCGTGCAATTCTCTTGAACGTTGCATCCATCTTCTATCACAATCATTCCCCAATCTCCTCTAATGGC
>CANNHA010000089.1 GCA_947504275.1 Flavobacteriales bacterium | reverse complement strand
ACCTTTCCCAAAGGAATACCACGGCCATAATCCCGAACGAAAACAGTATTGTCCTTGATACTGATTTCAACGGTTTTTCCATTTCCCATGACAAATTCATCGATGCTATTGTCCAAAATTTCTTTGAGCAAAACATAGATACCGTCATCATAAGATGCACCATCTCCCAATTTACCAATGTACATTCCGGGACGCAATCGAATGTGCTCGTGCCACTCTAAGGACCGGATATTATCTTCTGTATAACTTACATTCTCTGCCATCTTTTTCCGTTTGAACGAACCACGAAAGTATTGTGGTTATTGGGGTTCCTCATTCACAATCATTTTTTTTTATCAACATACTTCAATTGCTTTTATTTCGTTTCGATATTCGCTAACGAGACAAATCATGGAGGAAAACAAGCACTGGACGAGAGCCGAATTTTTGAAAAAGACCATTTTGGGCATGCCCATGGTTTTTTTGGGTGCTTCATGGTTGGCCGGATGCAAAAAATATCCCCTGCCAGATAAAAATTTCAATGGCACCGTTGGAGTTGTTGGTGCTGGTGTTTCGGGGTTGTATGCTGCCTATCTGCTCAAACAGCAAGGATATAACGTTCAAGTGATGGAGGCCAGTGACCGCATTGGTGGCCGAGTTAGATCAATATCAAATATTGCCGATATGCCCATTGAATGGGGGGCTTCAGTCATTAAAGGACAAAATCATCTGTTGTATGCCTTGATGAAAAACAACGGCGCGCAGTTTTTGACCAATGAGATTCAAGATTACGCCATAGTCAACGGTTATTGGACTTCCAAGGCGGCGATGGCCGAGAATCCGGATGTTCAGCATTTGGATGAAATCATAGCGGGACTAAAAACCTATGATGGCGCAGACATGAATGCCAATCTCTACGCTGAGAATCAGGGCATTTTCAATGGCACCCGCCACATTTGGAATGCGCGTTTGGGTATCCAAAATGGGGCAAGCACAGACATCATGGGTATTGAAGGCATTGCCAATACGATGCAACAATCCTCCAATGGTCCTGGAGATTTTTTCTTGAGTGATGGAAGTTTAGAAAGTACTCTACTCTCGACATTCAATGACATCGATGTTTTATTGAATACCCCCATCAATTTAATTGATTACACAGGTGCACAAGTCAAGCTGACCGATGCCAATGGAGTCAATTACAACTTTGATAAAGTTATCATCACAGTTCCTGTGAGCATTCTGAAAGACAGCATTGATTTTAGTCCTGCGTTACCCAGCAATGTGCAATCCAGTATTAACGCATTGGGTATGCGCCCGGGAATGGAAATGTTATTGACTTTTACAGAACCCTTCTGGAATGCAGATGCTGCGCGACTTCAGTTGCCTGGTCTTTGTCCACAATTTGAGGTGGTAGGAACAGGGGGGCGATCAGGAAGCAATCGTTACCTCAAAGCACAATTGCACGGAACGAGTTACATTGATGCAAGGAATTTGGGAGATGATCTGGCGATTCAACAAGCTTTATTGGCCCAATTGGATCAATATTTTCCGGACGCATTGCCTTCTTCAAAATTTGTTGAAATGCACGCACATGATTGGGCGGATGAATTGTTTATTAAGGGTGTGGCTTCCTATGCGCCTGTAGGTGCGGCCAATAGTCGTTTGGGATTTTCGGAATCCATTCAGGGTAAAATTTATTGGGCTGGTGAGGCAACGCACGCTCAAGGTCACCATGGCACCTTGCACGGTGCGATGGAAACAGCGGCCATTGCAGTATCCAAAATCATGAAGGAGGAATTGTCATGAAAAGTTGGTGGACAATGACCGCAATGCTCTTGCTTGCGATAAGCAGCCAAGGACAATGGTCACTGGATATGCGCTACCAATATTTTTGGAATCAACCAACGCGGAGCGCTACAGAGGTATTTAACTTAACCGCACAAACCTACCCTACTGGGCTTAGATACCAGCAACATGGCTATGGCACTGCTTTTAGGAAATATACCAAAATCAGTTCACAGCGGGGTTTATACCTTCAATGGGAATTGTCATACCATAGAATGGATCAGCGTTGGAGCAATACGGATGTTGTGCGATGGACCAAAATGGAAAATGGAATGGCCATGGTGGATTTGATGTTCAATCCCAAAGCCATCAAAGGAAAAATGTCGACAGGCCCATTGGGTCCTCGTTTCTATTTTACCGTTGGAGCAGGCTATGCATTTTGGCGGGCCACTTCTTCCATCAACGAATCTATAGCTTTTCAATCCAAAATATTTTACAATCCAACTTTCAGTGCTGGTTTCGGGCATCGATTGTTGTTGTTGGGACCTAGGCTTGTATTCTCTCCTTTTATCAAGGTGTATGCCTCTCCTTTTTGGAATTCCACGGTCAATGAGAAAATCATATTGGGTACGTCCTTGCCACGCTTGGAAACCAACTCCCTCTCACTGCAAGCGATTGCGGGTGTTGAATTTTCTGTTTTGAAAAAGGAAAAAAAGAGAAGAGGATTGTTTCGTTCTATTTTCAAGAAAAAACCAAAATCGGCCACTGACATCTAATGCCCATTCTGCTCTCAGAACTCAATGCCCTCATTCAGGCTACGGTAGAGCAAAAATTCCGTGGCCAATCGTTTGATGTCATTGCGGAAATTGGACAAGTCACCATCAAAAAAGATAAGCAGCAGGCTCATATTGGATTGGTTGAGAAATCAGAATTGCCTGGTAAGTTTAAGGCCAGATTAGATGCCAAGCTATGGCGCAACTTGAGTTTGATTGATCAATTTGAACAGGCTACTGGTCAACCGCTCAAAGCAGGGCTTCAAGTTTTGTTCAAACTCAGTATTCAATTTCATCTGGAGTACGGCATTAGTGCTCAGGTTTTGCACATTGACCCCAATTACACCATCGGGGCTTTGGCGCAAGAAAAAGAGAAGACCATTCAAAAATTATTGTTGAAGCATCCTGATAAAATAAGGTTGGTCAACGGCGAATTGAAAAGCCACAACCAAAGTTTGTCATTGCCCCTGATTATTCAACGCATTGCACTCATTACCGCCAAAGGAGCCGAGGGGGGTATTGACTTTCTGGATGAATTGATAAAAAATCGCCATGGCTATACATTCCATGTGGTCCCATTTTTTGCAGTAATGCAAGGTGAGACTGCCGCCGAAAGCATCAAACAGGCCATTGTTCAAGTTTTTTTATCACAAGAAAAATTTGATGTAATCGTTGTCGTTCGTGGAGGCGGCGCAGCTTTGGATTTGCACGCCTTTGACCAAATGGCATTGGTAGAGGCTATTTTAAAATGTCCAATTCCCATTTTTACAGGAATTGGACATACCCGAAATGTTTCATTGACTGACCAAGTGGCCAATGGTGCTTTTAAGTCGCCGACCAAAGTTGCCGAGGTCATATTGCACCACCAAGAAAATGCGGAATCAATCATGTTGGAACATTGGCAAAACATTCAACAAAGCGTTCCTTCGCTGCTCATCAACAAAAAACAGAGCATCAATAGTTTGCAATTGACAGCATCGGCTTCTGCTCAAGGACGATTATCAGCGGCCAAATCTGATTTGCAAAACCTTCAAGTAGTCATTCAGAGCGATGCGCAAAACATGGTAAGACAAGCACAATCCGACGCTTTGCAGCAATGGAAGGACATCTTAAAAGCAGTACCAAAAAATCTGCATTCTCAAAATGGATTGATTGTCCAACAATGGAAGAAGATCAGCAAAGATGGTTCGGAAAATATGTCCAAAAAGGAATTGGCATTAAAGAACCTCACCCAATTTGTAGAAGCCCATTCCCCAAAAAAATGGCTCAACAGAGGATTTGGAATTTTAAAACAACAAGGGAAAACCATCTCCTCCTTGGATCAATTGCAACCCGAAACCCCATTGGTGATTGAAATGAAAGATGGGACTATCACCACACAAATACAAAACATTGATCATGACTGAACAACCCACCCCCGCCAGCTATGAAGCGGCCTTTGAAGAATTGGAAACCATCGCGGTGGCCATAGAGAATGACGAAATCTCCATCGATTTGTTATCGCAAAAAGTGGAGCGCGCTGCCTTCTTGGTGCAATTTTGTCAAGAAAAATTGCGCAAAGCCGATGAGGATGTCAAGAAGATTATGGATCAAATGAAAAACATTCCCAGTTGATTGTTCTTGTTTTTTTTGGCATAGCATTCCTATATGCTTCAGCTGGATTTGGGGGCGGAAGCATGTATTTGGTCGTTCTTTCTCAGATCACAAATCTTTCGTTTTTCCCCATGAAGTTTCATGGATTGGTGAACAATTTAGGCGTCACTTTGCAAGGATCATGGCAGTGGCGCAAATCGTTGACCAATCGAAAAAAAGAAATAATGGGCTTATTATTAGCCGCTGCCCTACCCTGCATGGCTTTTGGATTGTTGGAGTTTCAACTTTCCATACATAAAATGCTATTGGGCTTGTTTCTAACGATAGGCGGATTGGCCATTTTGGGACAACGCATTTGGGAAAAGAAATATGTTGCAATAAATGGTAAGACATTACAAGTTGTCTCATTCATCATTGGAAGTATAGCAGGCTTGACAGGCATCGGAGGAGGGATTTATTTCTCCCCTATTTTGCATCTTTGTCGATGGGGAAAACCCAAAGAGATAGCCGGTTTTACGGCGCTATTCATCATGGTCAATTCTGCGCTATCTCTTTTGATTCTCTCTTTTCGATCGGATATTCATTGGGACATCCTGCATTGGGATTGGTTGTTGGCGGTCATCATTGGAGGATTTTTGGGAAGTAAAATCGCCATAACATGGTTAAAGCAAGAACATGTGAAGTGGATAACAGGAATCTTATTGATATTTGCAGGACAGCAATTGATATGGCAAGGATAAGTGCAGCAATCATGCCTTTTGGCATTTTAAAAGACAGCTTGGGACAGGATTGGTTTCAATGGGAACACGAAGCCCCTGCAACTGTGAAAGACCTGCGTGAATGGCTAAAGCAATTTCCCAACATCCATCCTCAACTGCCCATTGCAGTGGTTTTTGATCAAGCCTACCAACCCGATTCTTTTGAAATCAAGGATGGCATGCAGTTGTATTTAATGCCACCCGTAAGCGGAGGATAGCCATGAGAAAACACTTTACAATTTCATCCACCCCCATCAACATCAATGAGGTAAAGCAATTCATTCAGTTGGAAGACACAGGAGCTACTGTTGTTTTTGAAGGCATCGTTAGGCCTGATCAAATGCCCAATGAAGAGGCTGTAGCCACTATTGAATACGAAGGGTTGTCTGAAATGGCCATTAGTGAGTTGGAAAAAATAGCATTGCAAATTCAATCCCGATACGAAATACATTCCATTTATTTCCATCATTTATTGGGTAAAGTAGCTGTGGGCCAAACAGCAGTTTGGGTAGGTGTTGGAGCCCGACACCGAAAAGATGCATTTGGAGCCTTGGATTATTTGATGGATGAAGTAAAAAAAACGGTTCCCATATTTAAAAAAGAAATCAGTCAACAACAGTCAGAACATTGGGTTGTTCCCAATTACAACAATGAAAAATAGAATTATTGGAATATTGTGTTTAATCATCATCTTGAGTTCATGCCAATCATCCTCATTTTTAAGTAGAAAGTATGATGTAAAAGGGAAATGGAGTTTTCATCAGGAATCAGCTAATCAAACAAAAACGCAACGAACCATAGTTCCGCAGGATGAAATGACTGCATCCATAGAAGAGGAGACCATCTTAATACCAGAATCAAGCTGGATACTCAATCCGGATACCGATATCATCGATTCTGAAGAGGTGCTTTCGGAAGAATATGTTCCCATGCCTGATCCATACATGGACACTACGGTAGTTGAAGATGCCAGTGATTATGCATTGCCTTATGATTCGCCAAAGCCCAAGAAGAAAGGAATGTTGGCCACGCTCAAGTTTTTTTCTATGGTATTTGAATTGGCTTTGGCTTTTGTATGCGTTTTGGGAATCATTGCATTGATTGCCGCTATCAGTTTAGGTAGTGTTACAGGAGTTCTGCTGGTTTTGGCCATTTTGGGAATCATCGCATTGTTTGCCATTGGGTTGATAGCTGCTATGCTGGCTATCTTTACCATTACCATGGTTTTATTCTTATTGATTTTCAAATTAGGAGGAAACCACAAAATAGGCGGATGACGGATCATACCACATACATGGATTTGGCCATTGCTTTAGCTGAAAAAGGCATAGGCAAGGTAAAATCGAATCCTCTGGTTGGGGCTGTTGTTGTTTACAACAATACCATCATAGGACAAGGCTACCATGAATGTTATGGCGGGGCGCATGCCGAAGTCAATGCCATTGAAAGTGTTGTTGACAAAAGTTTATTGCCATACGCAACACTTTATGTCACATTGGAACCTTGCGCTCACCAGGGAAAAACGCCACCTTGTGCATCACGCATCGTTCAAGAAAAAATCCCACATGTCGTTATTGGACAACTTGATCCCAATCCAAAGGTAAATGGCAAGGGAATCGCATATTTACAAGAACACGGCGTAAATATTTTTACTGGAATACAAGAAGAAACATGCCGTTGGATAAATCGAAGGTTCAACACCTTTTTTGAAAAAGAACGACCCTTCATCATTTTGAAATGGGCCCAGTCCGCAGATGGTTTCATGGATCCTTTAAGGAATCAAGGACAAAAAGGAAGCATTGCCATCAGCGGTGAAGCCAGCAGAGCAAAAGTTCAGCAATGGAGAAAAGAGGAAATGGCCATATTGGTGGGAAGAAATACCATCGCCACAGACAATCCACGATTGACCGTTCATGACGACATCACGGCTTCACCATTGCGCATTGTTTTGGATCCGCAAGGCCAATTGCAACCCTATGACCAATGGCATATAGGACAATGTCCCCCTGGCTCCATTGTTGTACACCAAGACAACCAAAAAATCCATGAGCTTCCTTTTGGTATGACTGCCTTGCCATATCACGATGATGCTTTTACAGCCATATTTCACTATGCTCGTCAGCATGCCATAACTTCTCTTTTGGTTGAGGGTGGTGCTAATACTTTGCAATATCTGATCGATAACAATTTATGGGATGAAGCAAGGGTTTTTGTGGCCCCTCATTCATTGCATGCAGGTTTGGCAGCTCCTCTGATCAACCAAAAACCAAAAACAACAGAAGTCTCAGGAGGGGATCAATTAAACTTTTATTATCGATGAATTTCCTTATACTCTCCATTCTCTCCACTACCCTGCTCTATCTCTTGTTCAAGTGGTTTGCGATCAAAGGTGTTCAGGTATTTGAAGCCATCATGGTCAATTATCTCGTAGCCTTCACCTTTGGTATCAGTATGGCTACCGACTTAAAAGCGGGACTTGACGAAGCTTTGCAATTTCCAACTTGGAGTTGGGGAGCCCTGTTATTGGGGATATCCTTCATTAGTATTTTCAACGTTACAGGAAAATCGGCGCAATTGGTAGGGGTTAGCAATACCACCATTGCGGGCAAGATGTCTTTGGTGTTGGTGGTTATTCTATTTACAATGACCAATCCTGAAGAACAATTGACCACCACCAAATGGATGGCCATTGGTTTGGCGATATTGGGAATTGTATTCAGTTCAATCAAAGCTGATGGGCGAAGATTTGAAAAAGCAATGTTGGTTTATCCAGCCATCATATTTTTTGGATCGACGTTGATTGACTACATGATTCCAAAATTGTCTGAGACCGCCAAAAGTCCGGCCGCCTTATCCCTGTATGCATGTTTGCCTTTTTTAACCGCGGGAATTACAGGATTGCTTTTTGTATTGTATAACAAAGTAAAAAGGACAGAAAGGACATTTCATTTCGGAAAGAAAGAATGGATATACGGAACAATACTGGGAGTGGTGAATTACGGATCGATATTCTTTTTGGTTCGGACCATCGACAGTGGTTGGATGCTGAAGACCAGTATCATTTGTTTGAACAACCTTGGTGTCGTGATGTTGAGTACCATCATCGCAGTTGCCTTTTTCAAGGAGCGTTTGAGTAAGGTCAATTTGCTGGGATTGGCCTTATCGGTAGTGGCCTTGTTGCTATTGATGGTTTAGCGAAGTAAAAGTGATCCCGTTGCGAATCGAACGCAAATCCTGGGTTCCGGAGACCCATGTAATATCCATTATACTACGGGACCAATACTTTTGACGGGGGCAAAGATAGGGGAAATCAGGTTTGAGGGGATGAGGGAATGAGGGGATGATGTTAATTGTTAATGCCTGATTTAGCTTGACCGTTTTTTATCCACTTGATTACTCTATGGCAAATGAAGATACTTTGAGCGAGTAATCTAGCCTAACTTTGAAACACAAATTCAACTCATCCAAATATTAACCATGATCCACTTCCTTCAACAAGTTAAAGACAGAAACGATACCTTGTTTTATTTCGGTTTGATTTGTCTACTGCTTTCCATTTTGTTTTTTGTCCTTACAAAAACAACAACCACTCAAGTGTATGGCGTTAATGCGTGGTACAAGCCTCTGAAATTTGCGCTGTCCACAGTAACCTACGCTTGGGCGATGGCATGGTATTGTTCGTATTTACCGCATTTCAATGTGAAGCTCTTCAATTGGACCGTTATCATTTTGCTTGGTTTTGAAATAGCCTACATTGCTTTGCAGGCAGGAAAAGGACAGCTATCCCACTACAATACAAGTACCCCTTTGCATGCGGCATTGTTCTCCATGATGGCCATTGCTGCATCGGTTGTAACCCTTTACACCGCCTATGTGTGTATGTTGTTTTTCAATCACCCATTTGAAAGTTTGCCCGATTATTATGTTTGGTCGATTCGGTTGGCGCTTGTATTGTTTGTGGTTTTTTCATTTGAAGGTTTTGCGATGGGTGCTCGATTGAGTCATACCGTGGGTGCAATGAATGACAATTCGAGTTTGTTTGTTTTGGGCTGGAGCAAAACCTTTGGTGATTTGCGGGTTGCGCATTTCATTGGCATGCATGCTTTGCAAGTATTGCCCATTGTTTCTTATTATTTGCTGAAGAATACTAAAATGACTATTGCTTTTTCGTTGCTTTACGGATTGTTGGCATTGACGACATTGATTCAGGCGTTGAAGGGGAGATCGATGTTTTGAGGCGATGCTCATCGAACAATCCTTTTTTTAATAAATCAATGCGCAGTGCGAGTAGGATTCGGTGAGGGATTGAAGCGGTATCCTTTTGGTGCAACCAAAAGATACAAGCGGAAAGCCCGACCCGCGGAACAGAGTGAAGCGGGGCACCGCCAAATAGGAATATCTCGCTTCGCTCGGTGGACCTCACGGGGGGGGCTTCACTAGAAAAAGCCAGATGCTACGCATCTTTGTTTTTTTTCTGTCTTTTCATTCATTCAAACCTTCGGTTTGATTCTGAATTACAGGATTACCTCGCTTCGCTCGATGGACCTAAAAGGGGGGCTTCACTAGAAAAAGCCAAATGGCTTCGCCATTTTCTTTTTGCACTTCAAAAGCTTTTGAATGCAAGCCTCCACTCAATCAGGATTACCTCGCTTCGCTCGGTGGACCTATTTGGGGTGGCTTTACTAGAAAAAGCCAGATGCTGCGCATCTTTGTTTTTTTCTGTCTTTTCATTCATTCAAACCTTCGGTTTGATTCTGAAAATCCATAAAAAAACCCGAGATAAATCTCGGGCTTTTTCTAGTAGCGGGTGAGCCACAAATTTCTAACTTCTTCGAAGGATATGAAATGGTGGTTGATCTGTGGAAATATTTGAATAGGCGACACGAATAGATTTTATGCGGAGTTATAAGCTGTATTTAACCACATATCCAGCAACAGCTGATTCAGAAGCATAAACAAATGGGGATAAATTTTTATTTTTGGGAGCAGTTAATTTAAAAATATAACTGTAATTGCAAAAAGAAAAAACGACACAAAGTTTCGCATATCACTCCATTACTATATGGCTAGGCGAAGATTTGTTTCGTGTATATAAAAATTATGCGTCATGCTTTAGAAGAAAACACTCACTTGAAACAGCCTAATTGATAACGAGAAATGATTGAAATAAAAAAATATTTCCAAAAAATGGTTGCTATTTCTGAAAAAGATTGGGAGTT
>CANNHA010000088.1 GCA_947504275.1 Flavobacteriales bacterium | reverse complement strand
TAGTTGTTTTATCAGATGATGCAGACAATAGCATTTGCGACGGAACGCTGGTGACATTTACAGCTTTGCCGACCAACGTATTGGGAACAGAAACTTATCAGTGGTTGATCAATGGTGTTGCAGTTGCTGGAGAAACCAACCCAACATTTACCACTTCAACATTGGTAAACGGTGACGATGTTTCGGTTGAAATGAATGGAGACAATGCGTGTGAAGCACAGGATATTGTCACTTCCATTCCTATTAATAATGATGTATTGCCAATTACGGTGACGGTAGCTTTGTCTTCAGATGCTGCAGGTAATGTTGCATGCGAAGGCAGTGATGTTATTTTGACTGCTACTTCATCAGATGTAACCAACATCGTTGCTTACGAGTGGATTGATTTGAATACTTTGACAATACTTTCAACATCAGGTCCTGATTATACCATAACAGGTTTGTCTTCAGACATGAGCATTGGAGTGACCATTACTTCTGGTGATGTTTGTACCAATGGTGTTACCTCACCTCAAGATGTGATTGATATCACTCTCGTGCCAAATGTTGTGCCTAGCTTAGATGTTGAGGCTGATGCCACCACAGTTTGTGATGGAACAACGGTAACATTTACTTCATCCAATGAACAGAATCAAGGATTGAATCCGATTTATGAGTGGTTTGTTAACGGAAACCCGGTTCAAAACGGCCCGTTAGATAACTTCAGTTATGTCCCAGTCAATGGTGATGCCGTTCAATTGGTTTTGACCAGTGATGAGTTGTGTGCGCTTCCTAGCGTGGTCACGGCAACCCCTGCTTCTATTGCTATGGTCGTTATCAATAACGTCATCCCGATAATTTCAATTACGGCTGACCAAACCAGTCCAATTTGCTTCAATACTCCTGTTAACTTCACAGCTGATACTTTAAATGCTGGGCCAGTAGGCGCTATTATTGAATGGTACGCAGGACAAGTTGGCGCAGAAGTATTGGTGGGCACAGGGTTGTCTTATGGAGCAACTTCCTTGTTGAACCAAGACAATGTCTTTGCTGTTCTATTTGCTACAAATACCTGTCAGACAGTTGCACAGGTTAGTTCCAACGTAGAGGTATTTACTGTGACATCTAACACACCGGATGTCGCGCTGAGCAATGATTTTGGTTCGAATACCATTTGTGCAGGCACGCATCCATTGTTTACAGCGACTCCAACTTTGGGAGGAGTAGATCCTGTTTATGTATGGACAGTGAATGGTGTTGAAGTTCAAAATGGATTGATCAATACTTTGAATACAGGCGCCATCGATTTTGCTAACGGCGATGTGGTAGAAGTAACGATGACCAGTAACGAGTCTTGTTTGGTTCAAGCAACAGCAATTGCATCAGCAACAATGACAGTAACACCTTTGGTAACACCAGCGGTGACCATTGCTTTGACATCAACTGAAGCTTGTCCAGGTGATGCAATCACTTATACAGCTACAGAAGCCCCTGTTTCAGTTGGCACATCTACATTTGATTGGTATGTGAATGGGGTGATGGTTCAGTCTTCAACTAACAATGTATACAGCAGTTCAACTTTCGCTGACAATGATTCTATATATGTTGTCTTGAATAGCGCTGCAACATGTGCTGTTCCTGGTCCAGTAAACAGTGATACACTTGCTGTGTTTGTAGATGAGTTGTTTACACCAGTATTGAACGCTATCATTGCTTCTCAAGATTCAGTTTGTGGTTCACCACTTCCAGTTGGTTTCTCTGCTGATGGAGCAGATTTTGGACCTTCGCCAGTTTACAATTGGACTTATACGGATATCAATGGAGTGCAGACCATCTTCAACACACCGACAGTTTCTATTTCGAACATTGTAGGCGGTGAGACCGTTTCATTGTTAATTGTTCCTAACAATGCTTGTCAAACGGTTACCAACTTAGGTCCTATCACATGGACAGGTATTGACGGAACTGTTACACCTTCGGTATCCATCACTTTGGATGTTGACACATTCTGTGTAGGTTTGGTAGAAGACTTTGGCGTAATTGCTCAAAATCAAGGTACTTCTCCTGTTTACAATTGGTACGTCAATGGTTCATTGGTCAGTGCCAATAATGAATTGTTCAATACAGCTACTTTGAATTCAGGTGATACTGTTTCAGTGGAGTTGATCAGCAACGCCTCATGTTTGGCGATTCCGGGTTCAGTTTTCTCCAATGAGATTATAGTTACGGTTGATCAGCCATTGAGTCCCATTATTGACATCCTTGTTAATGGAACAACGACGGATTCTATTTGCGACTTCACCAATGCTTTAATTTCAGCAGGCGTAACCAATCCAGGAACTACTGTTTCATATGAGTGGTCTTTGAATGGAACTGTAATTTCTGATTCGATTGCATTTGAATCAGATACGCTACAAACCAATGATTTGATTCAATTGATTGTTACCAATGTCAATACTTGTTCTACAAGCATTGATACGGTGACAATGAACATCACGGTGTTACCCATTCCAAATATTTCAGCATCCTTGTTTACTACATTGCCTGGCGGGGTAAATCAAGTTTGTGAAGGAGACAATACCACCTTGTTCCAGTTATTCGCTGTTCAAGGAGTTACTAACTATACAGCTACTTGGGCATTTGATAGTTTGTCTACAGGAGTTCCGGCCATTGAAGGCCAATCCATTTCTTTATTAGACTTACCGGCATCTTTGGGGGATTTGCAAATTGAAATCGTGCCTTTGGATTTGTGTGCCTCTGGTGTGGTTTACTCCAATGCAGTGACCATTGCTCCTAACTTGAACTACTACTTGGATGCTGATGGAGATGGCTTCGGAGATATCAATGGAACGCCAATTTTCACTTGTAACCCAGGCCCCAATTATGTAGCGGATGCCACAGATTGTGATGATGCCAACGTTGCCATTAATCCTGGAGCCACTGAAATCTGTGGAGACAATTTAGACAATGATTGTAATGGAACCATTGACGATGGTCCATGTCCTGGAGTTGATGCGGATGGTGATGGATATCCATATCCAGAAGATTGTAACGACAATGATCCAGCGATTAATCCTGGAGCTGTTGAGATCTGCGGCAATGCTGTGGATGAGAATTGTGACGGATGGGATGCATCAGTTTGGTATGGAGATGCGGATGCGGATGGATTTGGTGATACCACGGACATCTACCTGAGTTATGACTGTGCTGTAACTGAGGTTATCGGCTATGTTTCAAGTGCCGATCCTTTGGACTGCAATGATAACGAGCCAACAGTCTATCCTGGGGCTCCCGAAATCTGTGATAGTTTAGACAATGATTGTAACGGATTCATAGATGACGGTGCAGGTGTTGTTTGGTTCTATGATGGTGACCAAGATGGATTTGGAGCGGGTGATTCTATCTATCCAGGATTATTGTGCTATGAGCCAGGTCCGGATTGGTCATTGGTCTCTGGTGATTGTGTCAATGATAATCCTCTGGTATTCCCATTCAGCGATTCAGACAATGATGACGCTTTGGGTTGTATCGATGATTGTGATGATACCAATCCTAGTGTAAGTCCTAATTTGACAGAACTTTGTGACTCTATTGACAATGATTGTGACTTCATCGTGGACGAGGGAGTACAGTTCTACTTCTATCCTGATGGGGACAATGATGACTTTGGTGTTGCAAATGATTCTATCGGATCATGTTCTTTCACCCCTCCTGCATATTATTCTGTAAACGCGAATGATTGTAATGATGCTGATTTCAATATCAATCCAGGAGCCACAGAATTGTGCGGCAATGATGTGGATGAAAACTGTGACAGTGAGTTGCTAGGAGAGTGTTTCCCTGATGCCTTCTCTCCCAATGGTGACGGTGTAGGTGATGTTTATGTTTATCGTTCTCCCTTCAGAGATGCTAAAATCACGATGGAAGTATTTAACAGATGGGGAGCGAAAATATATGCAACCTCTAGCGTTGAAAGTGAAGCAGAGGTAAGGTGGAATGGTTTCCCCAATGAAGGACCTGAGCAATCAGATGTTGTTCCAGTAGGTACCTATTTCGCCATCTTCATAGAGGACGGAAAACAAAGATTTCAAACGATAACCATTTGGAAATAAGAAAATGAAATTCATAAGCAATTACAATATGAGAACCATCGCATTATTCATGGTTATTTCATGCGCAACAGTCATTGCAAGGGCTCAACAAGACCCGCAATACAGCATGCACTACTTGAATGGTATGGCAATACATCCGGGCTACGCAGGTAGTTTGGGTGGAGTTTCCGCCAATGTTTTGTACCGCAATCAATGGACAGGCATGGCAGGTACTCCCAAGACGTTTTCAGCCAATGCCCAAATGCGTTATTTCAAGGATCAATTGGGAACTGGCTTGGTATTCTTTAATGACCAGATTGGTGTCTTTTCTAGGAATGCAGTCAATGTGGCGCAGGCCTACCATGTTCGTTTGGATGAGTTAACGGTCTCATTTGGTTTGCAAGCTAGTTTCCAACAGTTTTCCGGAAACCTTACCTCGACCAAGCCTATTGAAGCTGGTGATCAAGCGTTTGCAGCCAATGTAAGCAAGTCCATTCTTAATTTCGGATCTGGTGTATATGCCTACAGTGACAAGTTTTGGTTTGGATTCTCAATCCCGTATTTTTTGAAATCAAAATGGTCTGACAACGAGAATATTGTTGACCCTTATTTGGCCAATCACATGTTTATTTCTGGTGGAGGAGTTTTGCGAGCAGGGGCATTTCAGTTCAAGCCGTCTATGTTGGTTAAAAAATCTTATCAGTCGCCCTATACTATTGAGGCCGGTTGCACGGTTTATGCATTTTCCAAGTTTGGCTTAGGAGCCAATTACCGTTTCGGAGATGCTTTAGAATTCATTGGGGAGTTTCAAATCGATGACAACTTGCGCCTTGCATACGGATTTGAACGAACTGTAAGCAACTTGCAAGCCTTTAACAACGGTACCCATGAAATCATGCTGCGCTACCATTTCAACAATGGTGGTAAAGCGGTAACCTCTCCTCGTTTGTTCTAAATTATTGAAGACCATGATGAAAAATATTTCAATATTCATACTGTTTACGATATTACTCAATGCTTGTATTACCAGTGTGAGCATGCAAGAAGCTGATCGGTACTACGCACAAGGTGAATACGCTGTAGCTGATAAGTTGTATGCAGAGTCTGACAAGAAAGTACCTGATGCAACCAGAAAGAGAGCCAAGTGCAAATACAAGATGCGTGACCTACAGGGTGCTGTATTGTTGTATCAAAATGCGGATAAAACCAATTTTGAGCCAGAAGATTGGAAGAATTTCATGGACGCATTGAACCAAATAGGTCGCGGTGCTGAAGTGGAAGCCATGATGCTCCAATCAGGTGTGAACAATGATAGTTTAAAGACAGCTGTAAACCGTACCTTTCCCAATGTTGCCTCAGCAACAGTGACCGATATGGCTTGGAATCCCAATGGTTACGCCTTTTCACCCACCGTTGTCGGAGATCGTACCTATTACATTGGCAATGACAGAAAGGTAAAGCATTATCAGGATATTTACGAAGGGGATCATTCTTCTTATTTGGATATTCGGTCCATCAATCCAGATTTGTCCAAGAAAGCACCTATCCCTTTGCAATGGATTAATTCAGGTCAACATGAAGGTCCTTTCACGGTTAACACGGATGCAACCAAAATCATATTTACCAGAAATAGCGCGCAATCTGTTATTAAAAAAGAGGCTGGTGCAGGATATCCGCAGTTGTACATAATGGAACGTATTCAAGGAAAAATTTTAAAGAACCGTTGGAGTAAAGCCAAGAAACTTTCTTTTTGTACAGAAAAGGCTGCCTATATGCATCCTGTTTTTAATGCCGATGCCACACAATTGTATTTCTCATCCAATAAATCTGAGGGCAACGGATATGATATTTTTGTTTCCAATATAGACTCCGCCGGAAATTGGTCAGAGCCAGTTCCTGTGCCAGATGGCGTGAATACAACGGGTAATGAGGTTTTTCCAACATTAGTAGATGACGTATTGTATTTTTCATCAGACGCTAGAGCAGGAATGGGTGGATTGGATGTGTATGGTTACAATCTAAAAACAAAGAAAATCTTCTGTCCAACTGCTCCCATTAACTCTAGAAGGGACGATTTTGGTTTGGTAAAGGCAGGCTTTTCCAATAGCATGTGGTACGTTTCGTCCAATCGATTAACCTCGGACGGTAAAGACAACGTGCTTAAGTTGGAGTTTCTACCTGGTACATTTGCTAAAGTGAAATTTAGTGATGGAGACACAACCAACAAAACCAATTTAGCCTACCGCAAGACAATTGTTAAATCGAGTGTGATAAAAGATGATCGTGGGAAAAAATATGATTTGAACAGGGATAGTGAAATCTTCATCAATGTGGATTCTACGCTCAATTTTAGTTTGGACAGTTTTGAGGTAGCCAACATGACTCAATTTGAAAAATTACCATTGCCATTTATGGTGGGAAATGTTGAAATTGAATTAAAAAGAAATCTTTGGCCAGAAGGGAAAGGTCCACAAGATTCAACCGCAGTCGCCAATAACGGAGGCAACGGTGGTAAAGGTGGCTCTGGAGCAAATGGTAGTACTGATGGTAAGGGCACTGACGGTAAAGGTTCTGGAACTGGAGGTGATAAAAATGGAGGCAATGGCAAAGGTCCAAAAGGAAATATTATCATTAAAGACAACGGAACATTAGAGGAGAAAGTAGATGATAAATTCATGAACATCCGCCTGGTAGACGAGGAGTTTCTCGTTGTTGCCGGAGCCTTTCGCAAGACAAGTAAGGTAGATGAGTTCATTACTGAATTGCAAAGTTTGGGTTATTCCCAAGCCAAACGAGGCGGTATTCACAATGGATTAAGTTATGTAATCTATGGTTCTGCCAAGACAAGAGAAGATGCCATGACATTATTGGTGGATGCCCGCAAGCACAATCCTGATGCCTGGATCAAACGCCAATCCATGGACATGAGCAAGAATGATGCGGTAGCAGATATCCTCACAGCAACCGATATCAAGCCCATTGAAGCGATTTTTATTTCAAGTGAGTTGTCCGATAAGTCAAAGTACTATGTGGCAATGAACAAGAACAACGTTGTCGTAGTTGCCAAAGGATTTTATGGTCCTCGTTGCTTGACCGATGCAGACGCGCAAATCATCGGTAAGTATATCATCAGCCCTGGAAAAGGTTTGGTGGTGGACTTTGGCGATGGCTTGACACGTTGGAAGGCTACAGTGAACAAATCAGGAAACGTAACCCAAATCTCTGGTGTATTGCCTGGTCAAACCAGCACAGTAGTGTTGCAGTTCTTGGCTTCTTTGAAAGGTATTTAAGCCAATACAAAAGCGGTGATGTAATCCTTGGATTGATCCCCTCTGGCGGGAGAATATTCCCGACCATAAAAAATAATTTGCAGGTGGAGTTTGTTCCACTTGTTTTTAGGAAAGAGACGCTTGGCGTCTCTTTCTGTTTGCTCCACGTTTTTCCCATTGGTCAATTTCCATTGCGTCATCAATCGATGGATATGCGTATCCACTGGAAATGCTGGAACCCCAAAAGCTTGTGCCATAACCACACTGGCCGTTTTGTGTCCCACGCCAGGCAAGGCTTCTAATGCTTCAAAACTATCAGGTACTTGTCCATCGTGTTCCTCTAAAAGTATTTCTGATAATCGATGGATGGCCTTCGACTTGGCTGGGGACAATCCACATGGACGAATAATCGATTTGATTTCATCAACGCTCAATAATACCATATCCTGCGGCGAGGAAGCCTTTACAAACAAATGCGGAGTGATTTCATTCACCCGTTTGTCTGTGCATTGCGCACTCAGCAATACAGCGATCAAAAGCGTGTACGCATCAATGTGATCCAAAGGAACAGGCGTCTCAGGATACAATTTCTCCAACTCCGCCATGATGTAATCAGCGCGCTCTTGCTTCTTCATTCTCATGGCCATCTGCAGGCTTGATTTTCTACTTTTTCCAAGAAGTAAAAGCTAGAAGTTTTGCCATCTCTCCTAAGATTAACCAAATTTTTTTGATCGGTGAATTGATCAAAAAACAAGGTCTGCCGGATGGTAATGGGGTCTAACCATGACACATCAGCGGCTGTCTTTTTCATCTTGTCATCCGTCAATGAATCACTCTCCAAATAAAGATAGACCACATCTCCCTCGCGCTCCATACCCAAGGGCTCTAAAGGTATCGGAACACCATTTCGGGCTGTTACTTGAAAAACTTCCTGCAAGTATTCAAATGCGGCTTTTTCAAACTGTTTAGGTTCTGTATTTTTGATGTTGTATTTTAATTCTATTTCTTTTTCTAAGTCATCGGTGAACACACGAATCGTACATGCTATGCGTGACGATTTCGGTTGCCATTCTAATAAGGTTTCCGAGAAATGAAACTGATGGGTGAATCCACAGGTCATCACAGCCAAGAGTATCCATAAATATTTTTTCATGTGGGAAAATTAATTCAATTTCCTTCCTACAAAGCGCTAATTTTGAGTCATGGCAAGGATTCTTTCATCGGCTGATAAAGCCAGTATCGCGCAATGGGTTGGCGAGGCCCAACACATTTCAATTTTTTCCCACCAAAGTCCGGACGGTGATGCTGTAGGTTCATCCTTGGGTTTGGCCAATGCGTTAATCAGCATGGGGAAAAAGGTTACTGTGATTTTGCCCGATCAACTTCCTGCTTTCTATCAATTCTTAGTGGGTGCCGATAAAATCCTTTTCTTCCACCTGCAAAAAGAAGCCGTGTTGGAGACAATAGCCAAATCTGATTTGCGATTCTATCTCGATTTTAACCGATTGGACCGCGTTGGACAAGAAATGTCTCAATATCTTGAAGCCTATACTGGCAATAGTGTCATGATTGATCACCATCAACAACCCGACTCGGTTGCTTCTGTGTTGTTCTCTGATACAACATTCACAAGCACTTCAGAAATGATTTATCAGTTGCTGTTGCAAATGGATTGGATGGAGCATCTCAATCTGGCAGCAATGGAAGCCATTTATACCGGCGTCGTGACCGATACAGGTTCCTTCCGCTTTCCTGTGGTCACCCATGAAACGCATGAAATGGTATCATCCTTGCTCAAACGCGGTTTGAATCATGCCAAAATCCACCAAGAGGTATACGATACCCAAAACTTCAATCGACTGCAATTGACAGGATATGCATTGGGTCAAAAGTTGGTGTATCGTCCCGAAAAAAAATTGGCTTATATAACATTGTCTCAGGAAGAGTTGAACAGATTTCATCACCAATCCGGTGATACAGAAGGACTGGTGAATCAGGCTTTGGCCATTGGCGGTGTAGAGATGGCGGTATTCTTGCGTGAGGCGGATGAGCCCGGTATTGTGCGCTGTAGTTTTCGTTCCAAGGGAGATAAGGATGTCAACATCATGGCCCGTCAGCATTGGAATGGTGGGGGGCATAAAAATGCGGCAGGAGGTAAATTCTATGGCACGTTGCAAGAAGCAATCGATCAACTCGAAAAATTAACAGCATGAGGTATTTCCCTTTTCTATTTTTCATACTTATTGCTTGTGGCGATTCACAACCCACCACACCTACAGATGCGGAAATTCAAGCGCAGTTGTTAGAGATGAACCAAGAGAAGAGTAAGGAAGAGTCCACCTTGATTCAAAAGTTCATCGCAGAAAAGAAATGGGCCATGACCCACAACGGAGGCGGGTTGTATTATGAGATAACGGAAAAAGGAAGAGGTATTCAAGTAGAGAACGGAATGACCGTTGCCATTGCCTTCAAGGTTTTCCTTTTGGATGGAACAGAATGTTATGAAACCATGGCGGCCGATCCTGTTCGTTTTAAAGTGGGCAAGGATCATGTCGAATCTGGTTTGCACCAATTGATGCCACTATTGCACAAAGGCGATCGAGTGCGCGTTGTTCTCCCATCTGTGTTGGCTTTTGGTTTTACAGGGGATAAGAAAAAAATCCCTGGAGACACCCCTTTGCATTACGAAATAGTTGTCTTAAATGACTAATAGATTAATTGTTGTTTTAGCGTTGTTCACTGCGTTTTTGCTCAATGGCTGCGACGATGGTCGCGGACCTTGGCAATAGCAACTCATCGCTTTTGGTGAGGGCGACGCAACCATTGGTCAGTCCTACCGCGCTTGGTCTATGGTGTTTTT
>CANNHA010000087.1 GCA_947504275.1 Flavobacteriales bacterium | reverse complement strand
TTCATCACATCCGCCCATTTTTGAATGATGTCAGCCGACTCCCCCACCTTCCACTTCTTAGCCACGGCTTCTTCATCATATTGCTCAGGGCCTTGGAACAAATAAGTTCCTTCCAACATATCCTCCACAAACACCGCACGCTCCATCATCATTCCCACTACCTTCTCCGTGTATTCCAAACTCACTTCAATGCCTTTGTCCTTCAACATAGGTTGAAGCATGATGGCCAAATCGTGATGAGGTGTTGCCCTCAAATATTGTTGATTGAACCACTTGGTTTTATCTGGGTCGAACTTTGAACCACTCTTGCCGATGCGTTCAATTGTAAACGCATCAATCATTTCTTGTTCGGTAAAGATCTCTTGGTTGTTACCGGGAGCCCAACCCAACAAAAGCAACATATTGATAAATGCTTTGGGGAAATAACCACGCTCACGGTATCCGCTAGAGATGACACCCGTTTCTGGGTCCTTCCACTCCAAAGGAAATACGGGGAAACCCAAACGATCACCGTCACGCTTGCTCAATTTACCGTTGCCATCAGGCTTTAGAATCAGAGGCAGATGCGCAAACAACGGTGCTTCCCACTCAAAGGCTTTGTACAACATCACATGCAATGGCGCACTGGGCAACCACTCTTCGCCGCGAATGACGTGAGAGATATTCATGGTCATGTCATCGACAACATTGGCCAAATGGTAGGTGGGCATGCCATCAGATTTGAACAGCACTTTATCATCCAACTCGTTGGTAGAAAATACAACCCAACCGCGAATCAAATCTTGGAATCTCACCTCCTCATTGCGGGGCATTTTGAATCGAATCACATAAGGATCACCCTCAGCCAAGCGCTTCTCCACCTCATCAGCAGGCAAGGTTAGGGAGTTCTTCATGGTCATGCGGGAGATGGAGTTGTATTGCCAATTGGGCATCTTGGCCAATTCTGCTTGCTTGCGGATATTGTCCAAATCCTCTGTAGTATCAAAAGCGTAATAGGCCCAACCAGCCGCAATCAACTTCTCAGCGTACGGTTTGTACATGGGTTTGCGCTCACTCTGACGATACGGAGCGAAATCGCCGCCGTAACCCACACCTTCATTGGGTTCAATACCGCACCATTTCAGGGCATCGATGATGTATTGTTCAGCACCGGGGACAAATCGACCTTGGTCGGTATCTTCGATGCGGAGCAAGAAATCACCGCCGTGTTTTTTGGCAAACAAATAATTGTATAGGGCGGTTCTCACGCCTCCCATGTGCAGCGGCCCTGTTGGGCTGGGTGCAAATCTAACTCTAACCTTTCGCATAAATAGTGGTGCAAATTTAGGGAAAAAGGGGGTAGAACAGCGGCATTGAGATTAAGCCATTCTGCGCACTTTGCGAAACCTTGGCGAACTTGGCGTTTTAAATGACATCAAGCCGTAAAACATGGAGCAAGATATTGGTTATTACTTCCACCCTTCAGTCTCTCTAATCTTCTGCAGATCTCTTTTGATTTCATCGATATTCTCTAGTGCCTTTTCAGCCTTTGGATCAGGAAGATTGTTAGAATGCTGCATGGCATACTTTAAATCGTCGTCAATTTGACTTTGAAGAATCTTACTCCTAGTTTTCATCTTACAAATTTACTTTTTTTTTCACAATAAAAACCAATTTCATTACCAGAATTTCTGATGATGTTTATGCAATAGTCATTCTCCCATAATTTGCGATGATTGTTGACCTGCATTTTATACAATCGATTTCTTGCCGGTGAGTTACCACTGAAATAAACAGTCGAATTAGGAAAACGCTGAAAGAAACAATGTATACTAAATGCAACAGTTTGAAGAACCCTAATAGTATCTCCATTATTTGTTACTACCCTATCAGTAAACGAATTTGTCTCGATCTGCCAATCAACCAAAGAAAGATTGTACAATTGAGCTGATAAATCAACAAGTGAGAAACGAACACATTTGATGACCTTTCGTCTTCCCTCGCTTACAAACCAATATTCGTGCTTCTTCCCCAATTGATAATGCACTGGATAATGCTGTTCCATTTTGCAAAGAGAGGAAAAACCTAATCGTCAAACAAGAAACATATAAGGATGCATAACACGAAACATAACATCATACAATCTGAAAAACAAGGGTTTTCATAAGAGAATATGATTGGTATATGCAGCATAACAATTATGGCCCAATATCTTCAACTCAAAACGTAAATCAAAAAATCAAATGCATCAGAAATCATTTCGTATTGATTGATTCAGATTTGGCGCAATTGTTTCAAGTTGAAACCAAAGTATTGAATCAAGCAGCGCAGAGAAATATCAATCGTTTTCCAGATGAATTTAGATTTCAACTAAATCTTATAGAGCACTCTGATTTGAAGTCACAAAATGAACTGACTAAACTGCTTGGAAAAATTCAGCTTTTTTTGTTTCTGTAATTGTTTTTCAGAGTGCTCTTAAATGGATAATACGCTTTGAAACACCGAATACATTGCGTATCTTGGCCTTGTGAGAAACAAGGAGAAAACAGGTCTAGATTTCTTGATTGATAAGATTACCAATAGCATTGAAAATGCAGTAACTGGGGATAGTTTTCAGACGGAAGTTTCAATCTTGAGCAATGCTGATTTCAAAACAATTTCAGAGAAAAAACTTTGGTTGTTTGATTGGAAAACTGAGCACCGCAATCCAAAAACAGAAGTGTTTAAACTAACCATCATACATAATCCTAAAATCATTCAAGGACTAATCAGTATTGAAGACAGAATGACCATGTCTTTATGCACCTTGTCGAAAGTGCAAAATTCAATAAAGGCAAAGACAAAATGTATCTTGGTGTACCCAGCAATCTAGTGGCATTCGCCTGCAGAAGAGCATTTCAACTTGGTTACGAAGGTAACATTGAGTTCATATCCAAATCAAAACTCATCGAACATTACG
Organism: Flavobacteriales bacterium; assembly: GCA_947504275.1. Taxonomy (GTDB): domain Bacteria; phylum Bacteroidota; class Bacteroidia; order Flavobacteriales_D; family Sanyastnellaceae; genus CAMCTV01. Next base: position 7,300 of record CANNHA010000087.1, on the reverse strand, counting down.
AAGAAACGCTTGGAGCCATTCATATTGGTGGTCATGCTATGATCATCCACCAATCAGCAGCATTAAAATTAATCCACAAATATTTTCCAAATGGCTAAATTAAAATCAACATTACTCAACGTGGACTTCATCGGTGGACAAGAGCCTCTGACGCTAGAAGAGCAATTGGCCATTTCAGCCTTTTTTAAAAATCAAAAGAAAAAAAATACGCTAAGAAAAACACCTAGCAGATCCACCTCGAAGAGTCGCATTAAAACCTGAAAGCACTCTGATTTGAAGTCACAATTTGTGACTTCAAAACGAGGGGTTAGAAAGTCACCTTGGGTGTACACTGAGCAGGATTACCAACTCAAATCAAGAAACTAGAAATGGATGCATAGGTAGTACCACAAATTAAAAGATTCAAAACAAAAAAAATATAACTTTACAATATGGAATATCAACAATACATTGAAATTGTATCAGACAAACGATTCGGAAAACCTTGTATCAAAGGAACAAGAATTTCGGTATATGATGTTCTCAATTGGTTATCCAATGGAATGAGTAAGGAAGAAATTTTAGATGATTTCAATGAGCTGAGTGTTGCGCAGATTAATGCTTGTTTGGCCTTTGCTGCAGATAAGGAGCATAAACTCAGAATCGCATCGTGAAATTGTTATTTGATCAGAATATTTCATTTAAAATCATGCCGTTGATATAAGATTTTTTCCCTGAATCAACCTGTGAATTGCATTTGAAACTGCAAGATGCCTAAGACCTTAAAATATTTCATTACGCCAGAGAAAATGGTTTTACCATAGTAACATTTGATTCCGATTTTGTGGACTTGAACATCGTCAAAGGAAACCCTCCAAAGATTGTAAGGTTGCGCACAGGAAATCTCACCACAAAATCCATTGCTCATTTATTGAAGTCTCATCAAGAAAACATAACTCATTTCCTCAATCAACAGGAAGATGGGATATTAGAAATCCACGGATTGTAGATTTTCAAAAACTTTTTCAAGTAAAGTTTGCTATGCGCTTTCTAGTTGAATTACTTCTGCCAACATTTACAAACCAACACTCAAGTGTCTTCCCTAGTTAATAATGCACTGGATAATGATGTGCCATTGAACAAATGGAAAACGTAATCCACCATAATACTAGAAACACAAAAGGAAAAACATCACAATCTTTCCCTTCTGGTTGGGTCATTGATTAACGCCAAAAAACCGGGAATATCTTTCTGAATTTCCTCAGTCTTTTTGGATGGACGCATGGGCGTTTTTCTCATGATTTCATGAAGCTCTTCTACAGAGATGGTTTTGTTTTTTGATGCTTTTCCCATGGGTATAAAATTAGTTTATTTTTGAAATGGAAAATAAAATTTCATTTGGATGCTTTGAAATGATTTCAACTTCATACTCTTTTTCCCATAAGTGTCGATATTTATTGATTTGAATGCGATAAAGACGGCTGCGGGAGGCCGAATTACCCTCAAAAAAAACCACACCTTTTACATTTTGTTTAAAAAAGTGATTTAGACAATAAGCAATGGTGACAAAAATCCTTTCAACGTCACCATTATTGGAAATTACGGTATCTGATAGCACACAGTATTTTTCATCATAATCATAAAGACAAAGATTAAAATGGTTTTCAGCATCAACAAGAGAATCCAGCTGAACGCACTTAATCACTTTTCCCCTTCCAAAACTTACAAACCAGTATTGATGTGATAACCCGCCTTGATAATGCACTGGATAATGCTGTTCCATTTTGCAAAGGGAGGAAAAGCCTAATCATCAAACAAGAAACATATAAGGATGCATAACTACAATTCGTAGATACTAATAATTGAAAGTCATTGTCTTAAAAATGAATATGTGCGCCTTATGTGAATTGAAATTGATAATGCACAGGGTATTGTTGTCCATGCAGCAAAGAGACAACCCAAACATCCATAAAGACAAATCCTTAAACTACAATGATTTCTGATTGGATAAATGGACAAAATGTGACTTTCAGAGAAATAATGATGTAACTAGTTAAGACGCATATGTGTATTTATAATGGTTTAAAAGTCTCTTCACAGATGTTTAATTTTACTAATAGATCAATAATAGATTATAATTTGCCCATGGCCACCAGGAGCATTGCAAGATACGCCACCATATTGGTTTATAGCACCTCCACCACCGCCCGGGAAATTACCACCAGAACAAGAAGAACAGCTTGTTCCTCCTAATGGACTCTCGCCCCCCCTGCCGTCTCTACTTGTATTGTTCCAATTACTGCCATCTCCCAGTGAACCTACTCTTGCTACTAATGCATTGCTCGAACCTGTATTTGAACTAGAATTATAAGTTCCATCACTACCTCCAAATGAAGTAATATTTCCAAAACTAGAATCACCTCCGGATTCATGAGAATTTCCTCCATTACCAACAATAACGGTATAACTAAATCCCGGTGACACTTCTAAAACCTGCTTACCATAACCACCACCCTGTCCTCCTGAAGAAAAACCTCCTCCTCCTCCTCCTCCCCATAACTCAACCATTATTCGATGCACATTGTCAGGAACTATCCATGTATAAGTACCTGGAGCACTATATACTTGAACATTTGGAATAGAGGTTGACAATTCACCTGCGAATTGTTGTTCGGTTCCTGTATTCCCTTGAGCTAACCAAATTTCATATGCACTCAGCCCTTGCGGGCCAGTTGCGCCTGCCGCCCCCGCAGGTCCCTGTGGCCCCGCCGGTCCCTGAGGCCCTGCTGGCCCATTGGCTGCATACAATGCAAAGGGAACACTCATCAATTGTTGCGTACCGAGATCCACATAGCCGTTGCCCAAGTCCACTTCCACCTGCAAAAACTTGGTGGTGTTGCTCCAGTTGATGCCGGCAAAGGTGCCCTGCACCGCCGTTCCTTGGCCGATCACAGCCGATACCAATCCTTGGGCGTTGGTAGTGAGGGCATGGGTCTCTTGATACTCCACCGCTCCGTCTGTTGTATTTTGGTGCAACGTGAATTTTGTCGTTACCGCAGCATTGGCCGCTACCTGTCCGTTCGCATTGCGCACAACGGCTTGGTAGGGAATGCCAGGGGGTACCGAATTGGCCGTGGTGTTGCCGCCATTGTTGTTCACAGGATTTCCAGTGTACAAGGCGGTGATTTCTTCTTGTGTGAGGGCGCGGTTGTAAATGGCGATATCGTCGATCTTACCATTGAAAAATACTGAATTAGAGAAATAGGTTGATCCAAAAAATAAACTATTGCTTGGACTCACAATAGCGTTGGGACTATAAGAACCAATAAGATTTCCATCAATGTAAACAGTCAAAGTGTTTAAGATTCTTGTTAGTGTGAAGTGATACCAATTATTCGGATTTGCTGTCCAACCTGTGTAAGAAAACCCTTGACAAGAAGCACTGATTTGAAGATTATTACCCGTTGGATTAGCAATATCTCCAAACCCTAAAAAATAGCCGTTGCAATGGCTTAGAGTTGAGTTGTCTGTCCCAATATGAAAAATAGGCCCACCCATCGGAGGTGCTGCATAAAACCAACCAGATATTGATGCTTCTCCATTTTGAAGCGGATTATTATTGATGACAATTGTATTACTGTTTGAACTATTGAACATGTATGCGTTCATCAAATTACCCGCTCTATCACTCGTCAACGTCGCTCCATTCACCACCCCATCATTCCCATTCCCACTCTCATCATTGGCATTCCCATTGAACGGATACCACGCAACGAGTCCGTTGGAAGGTAAATAGGATGGAAGATTTTGAGCTGTCGCATTGCCTGATAAAATGAGCATCGCGGTAGCCAACAATAACAAGAAGTAGAATTTTCTCATGATCAAATAATTGAATCAAATATAACAGAAGTAGGATACAAATCAGCACTTGATTTCTAATTTTCAACGACTTGGTACACACCCGGATGATGCCGATCCGTAAACACATTGATGATTAACATATCGCTCCTAAGGATGCTATTAATATGCCGCTATTAATATGTCGCTCCTACGGAGCTGGAAAACGGTCAAGCTAAATCAGGCATTAACACATCTCTTCATCTCCCCATCCCCTCATCCCCTCATCCCCTCATAGCGAATCGCATTTCATGCTCTCGCTACTTCATCCCCTCAACTTCTCATTGCCCTTGTGACGTTGGGAATCCCGGTTTGTCTTTTTTGACAAATTCTTTTCCAGCGCTTCCGTGAGGTTGATACCGGTTTGATTGGCCAAGCAAATCAAAACAAATAGCACATCGGCCATCTCATCACCCAAGTCCTTTTGCTTATCACTTTCCTTCTCGCTCTGCTCTCCATAGCGTCTAGCAATGATGCGCGCCACCTCCCCCACTTCCTCGGTGAGCATGGCCATGTTGGTGAGTTCATTGAAATACCTGACCCCATGCTCCTTGATCCAAGCATCTACTGTTTGTTGCGCTTCCTCGATGGTCATTACTTGCTCAAGTACAAATTGCGTTCTGAATAGACTTGTCTAAAAAATGGATCCTTCAAATCTTTGATGAATCGAATTCCCTCACCGGTTGACTTCATCTCTGGGCCCAATTCCTTGGTTACCTCTGGGAACTTTTCGTAGCTAAACACGGGAATCTTGATGGCATATCCATTGCGCTTGGGTTGGAAATTAAAATCCTTCACCTTCTTAGCTCCCAGCATCACTTTGGTGGCATAATTCACATAGGGTTCGTCATAGGCCTTGGCGATGAAAGGCACCGTGCGTGATGCACGTGGATTGGCCTCAATGATGTACACCACATCATCCTTAATGGCAAACTGTATGTTGATCAAACCGACGGTTCCCAATGCTTTGGCGATTTTCTTGGTGTGCTCTTCTATTTGGGTCATCACGAAATCTCCCAAATTGTACGGAGGCAATACAGCATAGGAATCTCCAGAGTGAATACCCGCCGGCTCAATGTGCTGCATAATGCCTATGATGTAGACATCCTCGCCATCGCAAATGGCATCAGCCTCCGCCTCCGTCGCGCCTTCTAAGAAATGATCCAACAAGATTTGATTGTCGGGCATGTCGCGCAAAATATTGACCACATGCTGTTCCAACTCTTGCTCGTTGATCACAATCTTCATCTTCTGCCCTCCCAAAACATAGGAAGGACGAACCAACAATGGGAAGCCCAAGTCGCGGCTCAACTCAATGGCTTGCTCCGCGTTTTCCACTACACCAAATTTGGGGTAAGGGATGTTTTGGTCTTTCAACAAATTAGAGAAACGACCTCTGTCTTCTGCCAAATCCAATGAATCAAAAGATGTCCCAATGATCTTGATACCGTATCGGTGCAACTTAGCGGCCAACTTTAAAGCTGTTTGACCTCCCAACTGAACAATCACCCCTTCCGGCTTTTCATGTCGAATGATGTCATAAATGTGCTCCCAGAATACTGGCTCAAAGTACAATTTATCCGCGGTGTCAAAATCAGTTGAAACAGTCTCTGGATTGCAATTGATCATGATGGTTTCATAGCCACATTCTTTGGCGGCCAAAACGCCATGCACACAACTGTAATCAAACTCAATTCCTTGACCGATGCGGTTGGGACCACTTCCCAATACCACAATCTTTTTCTTGTCACTCACCACACTCTCATTCTCCATCTCAAATGTCGAATAGTAGTAGGGGGTCTGTGCTTCAAATTCCGCAGCGCAAGTATCGACCAATTTATAGACACGCTGAATACCCAACTCGTCTCGCTTGGTGTAGACTTCACTCTCCAAACACTTTAACAAATGCGCCACTTGACGATCCGCATATCCCTTCTGCTTAACTTCAAACAACAAATCAGATGGAATGCTTTGCAAACTGTGTTTTTCCACTTTGCGCTCCAATTGAATCAATTCCTCAATTTGTTTTAAAAACCAAATATCAATTCTTGTTTTTTCGCAAATGGTTTTGAAAGGAATGCCCAATTTGATGGCATCGTAGATGTGAAATATTCTGTTCCAACTGGGGTGTTCCAATGAATGCAAGATTTGATCCTGGTCGCGCAATTCTTTGCCATCTGCTCCCAAACCGTTGCGGTTAATCTCCAGCGACTGACAAGCCTTTTGCAAAGCCTCCTGGAAACTTCTTCCAATCCCCATCACCTCTCCTACGGACTTCATCTGCAATCCCAATTCGCGGTTGCTACCGGGAAATTTATCAAAATTCCATCTCGGAATTTTTACGATCACATAATCCAAAGTTGGCTCAAAGAATGCCGATGTTGACTTGGTGATTTGATTCTTCAATTCATCCAAATGATACCCGATGGCAAGCTTGGATGCGATTTTTGCAATGGGATATCCTGTTGCCTTAGAAGCCAACGCGGAGGAACGAGAAACACGTGGATTGATTTCGATGGCGATGATGTTCTCTTGATCATCTGGACTAACCGCGAATTGAACGTTACAACCGCCGGCGAAATTCCCAATGGCCCGCATCATCATGATGGCCATGTCGCGCATCTTTTGGTAAGTCGTATCGCTCAAGGTCATGGCTGGCGCAACTGTTATGCTGTCACCTGTATGAATCCCGATGGGATCAAAATTCTCAATGCTGCAAATAATAGTAACGTTGTCATTGGCATCACGCAGCAATTCCAATTCAAACTCTTTCCAACCCATCAACGCCTTGTCAATCATGACCTCATGAATGGGAGACAAATGCAAACCGCGTTGCAACAATTTATCATAGTCTGCTTGGTTGTGCACCAAAGCCGCTCCTGAACCTCCCAAGGTATAGGAAGGACGAATGCACAAAGGGAAACCAAATTCCTGTGCGATTTCTTTACCTTCTAAAAACGATTTGGCCGTAGCCTGAGGAGCCATCGGCACCCCAATATCATTCATTAAATTTCTAAAAGCTTCGCGATTCTCGGTGATCTCGATGGCTTGGGTATCTACCCCAATCATGCGCACACCGTGGTCTTGCCACATGCCCATCTCCTCGCACTGAATGGCCAAGTTCAATGCTGTTTGACCTCCCATGGTAGGAAGAACGGCATCAATTTTATGGTTGTTGAGAATGGTTTCAATGCTGGCTGGTTCCAAAGGCAAAAGGTAGACATTGTCCGCAACAACACGATCCGTCATGATGGTTGCTGGATTGCTATTGATCAAAGTAACTTCAATACCCTCTTCACGCAAAGAGCGCGCAGCTTGGCTTCCGCTATAATCAAATTCACATGCTTGTCCGATAACGATGGGTCCAGAACCAATGATGAGGACCGACTGAATGCTTTTGTCTTTGGGCATTTTTTTTTTATCT
>CANNHA010000086.1 GCA_947504275.1 Flavobacteriales bacterium | reverse complement strand
TGTATAGGTAGCGTTGAACCAATCCTCAGCTTGAAGCAATTGTTTGTTGTAATATAGCGCAATAACTTTGCGAGCTGAAAGCATTTTGCTGTTGGGAATAGCTGCCAATCCAGCTTCAATGATCATTAAAGCTTCTTGGAATTTCTCCATTCTCAAATGTATATCTGCATAACCTGCCCATGATTCCTCATCAGTGGAATGTTGCTGAACAAGCGATTCTCCTATCTCAAGTGCGTCTTCAAAGAGATTGAGTTTACTCAACAATCTCATATAAACCAACGCATACTCATCATTGTTAGGGTCAAATTCAAAGGCAATGCGTGCAAATGCCAAGGCCTCGACATGTTGCTCTTTGAAATCCATTACCACAGCCATGCCCAAATAGGCATCAGCACAACGATCGTCCAATTGTATTGCCTTTTGATACAATTCTTGCGCTTTTTCCACTTCTTCCAATTTCTCATAGCATTCACCCATATGACAAAATGTGGTGGCGTCAGGTGGCTCTAAATGAAAAGTAGATTCAAGGGTTTTTATGGCTTCAGCGTATTGCTTGTTCTTGAATTGCGCTTGCGCCTTGTTGATCAGGGCAGGAGCAAAGTCAGGCATGATGGCAGTACTGAACTCATAGGATTCAATACTGGCTTCAAACTGTTCTAGGTGTTGCTGGAGATTGCCCAAGCAATACCAAGCAGGAAATGAGAAAGGACGATCATCCACCAAAGTTTCAAAAAAGGTTAGCCCTTCTGCCATTCGATCTGTACTTTCATAGCAATAAGCCAATTCATACAGCAATGTCTCGCTGTCTGGACGGTGCATGATGACTTTCTTTAATAAAGCAATAGCGCGATCTACTTTATTGGCATTTTGATATTCCAGTGCCAATTCCAAAGCGATATCGTCATAGTTTTCACCGTCTGACATTTCAATCGCTTGCTCTAAATAGTGGATGGCTTTATCGTGCTCATGCAGTTGGCTGTACACTACTGAAATGGCCATAAACCAATCCAACTTCTCTTCCTCCCAACTTTCTGCCTTTTTTAGAATCAGCAGCGCCTTGTGCAGCTGGCCCATTCCGGTATAAATTTCACCTTCCCTAATCAATAGTCCAAGGTGATGGGGAAACAAAGATTTGGCATGCTCAATGACTTGCAAAGCTTTGCTGAATTGAAAGTGATCGCTGTAGTAAAAAGCCAAATCTTCCAACTCTTCCAAATCAAAATAAAATGACTTATTCTCCTTGAGCATTTGCTCAAAGCGATTCAAGATTTGACGAAATTCATCCGATAAAAAAGACTCTTCTGCCATGAATATTATCTCCCACTCAAAGATAGGGACTCATGGGCTGTATAAGGCCATAAAACTAATCAACATATGTGAAAAATTCTTTAGTACTTCAACCAGTAATACAAGATTTTGATGTATTCATTGTTGGTGTATATCAAGCCACTCTCTGAAGTCCACCAACTTTCAGGGTTGAAATCCTTCTCGTAGGCGCCAAAGAACTTGACTTTAATCTGCGCAGATTGGAACAGGGGTTCGAACGTTCTTCGGAGTCTTCTCAGGTGATACTGCCCAGAAACAATGGTGATTTGATGAATATGGTTTTTTTTGCAGTAGTCCAGCAATAGATCCGCTTCTTCCTTTGAGCTGGTTCCTTTTTCCAATTTTTCAATTCGCAATGAATCCACGCCCAAATGCATCATGCATTTTTTGGTGAGATGGGCCTCTGTGGTAATGATACCCACTGCAGCCAATTGGCTGGGCCTATTTCCGCCGGTGACCAGAAACTGTGCTTTGGGTTGTTGCCTGGACAACCAAGCTGCGGCTCGTCCCCGCTCTGCGCTGTTTCCTCCTAAAACGGCGTAAACAGGGGAGTGGTAAGTAGCGTCATCTGCAACCAAATAGTAACCAATTGATTTGAGTATGGTGAATCGGTTTATGAAAGTTAAAGCCATGCTCAAGAATATCACAGAGGAAATGATCCAACGTTTCTTCTGGTAGAACTTTCTATTTGACTTTACTATTTCAATATGATCCATGGCGCAAATAATTCATTCAACTTAACGGAGGTCATATCAATTCCCACACGCTGAAGTGCATTCATGGCATGGATAATTTCATTTTGTTGAATGACGTTTTTGTTGTGATGCCATTCTTGTTCAGATAGCCATGTTTTGGCATTTTCCGGTGACAGTTGAAATTGTTTGCTGATCTCCAACGGCGTGTTGGGATCACTTAAAAAGCATTGCACTTGCTCTTCGATTACCTTTAACATCAAAAGCAATTGGTCTGACTGTTCTTCAATGCATTTATCACTCGCGACAATCAGGAAACTAGACCAAGGGGCATGGAATTCACCAATCATTTTGCATTGACCTCGTTCCACGAACGGCAGCGTCATCCACTTTTCCCAATAAAAATAATCACAATCTTCATGCAATGATGCTATGCCATCTTCCAAATGATGAATGACTTTGAATTGATTATCCCGTAATAACTTTCCCTGCATTTCACTATGTATGAGGGGCATCAAATGAGATCCTGAACCTTTTCTACTAACTGCAATTTTTGTAGTTGTGTCAAAGTGCAATTCGTCTTTTTTGCTGGAGTAAATTCCCCATTGCAAAGGAGTCTCAATATAGCACTGGATGATTCTGGCTTTTAATCCTTTCTGGAACGCGGCCAAAAATCCTTCTGTTAACAATATGGCAACATCCAAATCCCCACTTTGCAAGGCTAGGGTCATTGCTCCAGTACCTCCAGGGAAAAATATCCAGTTGGTCTCTATTCCAATGCTTTGTAGTTTTTGTTTTTGAAATGCCTGTATCCATGGCAAATTGAAATGCTCTGGTACACCACCAATTTTTAAGAAGGAAGTTTTTTCCATCAATAGCCTCCCTGCCATTTTCGGATAAACCATTCCGTAGCAAAAGACAATACGATGACGACAAGTATAGGCCACCAATCTATCCATTCTTCTCTATTGCTTTCATCAAAAGCAACAGAAACAAAATTCTGCTGTTGTCTTAGCTTGATTTCAAGTGAGTCCAATCCATTGGCTGTGAAGAACGCCCCTTTGGTTTCTTTGGCCAAACTTTTCAGAACATCATGATTGGCCCAGGTATTCATCATCTCCATTTGGACATTTTCTACAATGAAACTTCCTGCTTGGGTTAGCTTTTGTGCTCCATTGTTGGCTTGCGCCTGGTAACGGTAACTTCCAGGTTCTAATAACCCCATCTCCAATTGATAGCCATTGCTGCTTGGTACAAAAGGAAAGTCGCGTTTTTCTCCTTGCTCATTCCATAAAACCAATTGAATGTTTTGACCCAACAATGGCTTCATGCTTTCATCATACAAGTTGGCTTGAAAGACAACGGGTTGGTTGTACGACCAATTTTTCTTGGTGTTTACTTTAAACAAATGATCTCTGTTCTTGTCCACTAGGTATTGCGCCCATGATCCAATCATCTCATCAAAAGCTTCGTGATTCTTGGATTGAATAAAATTGGTCATGCGCCATCTCCAAATTCCTTCACCCAAAACAAAACCTATTTTGGCAACATCAGCGGATTGAAAAGCAACCAAAGGAACCCCCGTATTCAAATTGCCCATTTGTTGCTGAAAATATGGCGTGATTCCAGGAGATAAAGAGAACTTTCCAAAAGGAATACTCAACGGAGGCCATTGATGGCTCTGAGATTGGATGCTTGGTGGTATTTGGAAAAAATTGAATTTGCTATCTACGGATGGTGTTCGTTCCTCGCGATTGCCATTAGCACCTTGAAGGTTGATTCCGGTTTGAAGCAAATTGAATAAGCTAGCCTGAGTGCTCTGTCCCCAGATAAATAAACAAGGGTTTTTGTTGGCCAACAAATTGTTGATTGAAGCTACTTGTTGCGTTTGATTGGGCAGACCATGAAATATGGTAAGTCCATCACCAGATCCTTTACCTTTCCATTCATCAACTGGAATATATTCAGCCATAAATGATTCTGAATGATTGATGGATTGCATCAAGGCTTGAATGTCTGGATGCGGCGCTGCACCTACAATCAATATTTTTTGTCGATTATCTAAGACTTCAATAAAACAATCGAAATGATTGTTGGTCGTATTTTTTTCACCTTCTAAAACAGAAACATCTATGGTGTAATGCTGAACCCCAAGTTGTTTGGATTGTGTATTGAATTGGATGGAATGAAAAGTACGTTTTCCATCAGGAAGAATGTTTTGTTTTTCAATGATTTGACCTTTGTTCTTCAATACAACTTCCAATGGTTGTCTTTGAGACAATCTCGTTTCAATGTTTACTAAAATTGGAAATTCGTTCCCGAGAAATGTATTCTTATTGCATTGAACATCACTGATGAAAACATCCTTGTACATGTTGGTGTCTCCAATTCCTATGGTGTGAATAGGAACTTGAAGATTTTGGGCAGCGTAAATGGGGTAGTTTCCTTCATTGAACAGTCCATCTGTTACCAATACAACTGCTGCAAGGTTTCTTCCTGCGTAGCGTATCCCTATTTTTCCCAAAGCAGCAGACATATTGGTACTTGCTCCTTTGGCATTGAGGGAATCCCAGCTGTTGGACAAATCGCCATCAAAAGTGTAATAAGCTACTTCTGATTGGTCATTGATAGATGAGATTTTTTGAGTCAATTGATCTCTCCATTCAGGATTCTTTTGAAGAAAATCTTGAATGGACATGCTGTTGTCATGTACAACAACGGTGATTGGTTTTTCTACGGTTTGTTGATGGGTCTCGGTTATTGGTCGGATGAGCAGGAAGCCAAGAAAGGTTACTCCAATAAATCGAACCAAAGCCAATAAATAAATGGTGTTGATGGAATATCGCTTGCGCCTTTTTTCTCTCCAATATGAAGCGCCTGCTAGGATAATGCCCAACAAGAAACACAGCCAGAGCCAAAGTGGCGAATATGTAGTATATATGGACAATTTCTCTTGATTACATCAACATGCCACCGCAAACATGAAGCGTTTGGCCTGTTACGTAGGCACTCATGTCACTGGCCAAAAATAAAGTTACGTTGGCAACGTCTTCAGTGCTTCCTCCTCTTTTCAAAGGAATAGTATCTCTCCATTTTTGAACAACATCTTCCGCTAACGCACCTGTCATCTCCGTTTCAATAAATCCTGGAGCAATGGCATTGCAACGGATATTTCTTGAACCCATTTCAGCAGCCATGCTTTTGGTAAAACCAATAATGCCGGCTTTGGAAGCTGCGTAGTTGGCTTGACCTGCGTTTCCTTTAACACCAACCACAGAGCTCATGTTAATGATGGATCCACTTTTGGCTTTCATCATAGGCTTGATAACAGCTTTGCTTAGGTTGAATACTGACTTAAGATTAACGCGAATCACTTCATCCCACTGCTCTTCACTCATTCTCATCAGTAACGTATCTCTTGTGATACCGGCATTGTTCACCAATACATCAACGGTTCCAAATTCAGCAACCACAGCATCAACCAAGGATTGTGCTGCTTCAAAATCCGCAGCATCACTCTTGAATCCCTTGATTTTTGTTCCAAATGCGCTGAGCTCTTGTTCCAAAGCTCTAGCTTTCTCATCAGATGAAGCATAAGTAAATGCAACATGCGCTCCTTGCTGAGCAAATAATGTAGCAATGCCTTTTCCAATACCTCGAGACGCACCGGTGATGATGGCAACTTTTCCGTCTAGTAATTTCATTTCTTTTTCGTTTGAGCAAAGATAAGCATTCGTTTTTTTAACGCATCTTGATTTTGTTTCTTCCTAACTCCAATGTTCCTTGGTGCTCCATTTTTTTCAATAGTCGAGAGATGACCTCACGCGAGGAATGCAATTCACTCGCTATTTCTTGGTGTGTAATCTGAATTACTCCATCTGGCGACTTGGCTGTTTTTTCCTTGAGCCAGCGCTCCAAACGATCATCCAATTTTTGAAAAGCAATGCTATCAATGGTGTTGAGCAATTCTTCAAAACGACGCTGGTAAGTCCGCATGATAAAATGCTTCCAACTGGGATATTGGTTACTCCATTCATCCATGATCCTTGTTGGCAGGGCAATCAATTTGGTGTCTTCCTCTGCAACAGCCCTAACCGAGCTTTTAGCATCCCCCATGCAACAGGTAATGGACATGGCGCAGGTTTCGCCTGGATGAACATGATAGAGCAATAGCTCTTTCCCGTCATTGTCTTCGCGTAAAATCTTGAGAGATCCACTCAATAGGAGAGGCATCATTTTAATGTATTGTCCTATATCTATCAGAATCTCACCTTCAGGAATTTCCATAATTTGCCCTGTTTCTAAAATGGCATCTTTGACGTTTTTTTCATACAGATCAGCAAAGGTTGAATTCAATTGTTGAATATCTTCTGATTCTATGGATCTTGTTTTCATTATTGACAAATTTGATGAATCAATTGACTCATTTTTTCGGTTAAATTTTTTCTGCTATAAGCAGAAACATCAGCGTCATTGTTTTGCAGTATGCCTGTTTTTAAAAAAACACTATGCCAATTCAATAATTGATTTTTAATCGTTTCTACTTCATCAAAATCAAAACAGAATCCAGCTCCTGACTTTTGAAGAATGGCGTTCATTTCTCCATCCTTTGGGCCAATCGCCAATATCGGACGCTGAGCTGCTAAATATTCAAAGAATTTTCCAGTTAAAATACTCTTGGCATTGCCACTGTTGTTTACCAGAAGAAGTAGGATTTGGCTGCTTTGTTGAACCCTTATCGCATCATGGTGAGGAAGGTATTCTTGTAAGATACAGTGGTCTTTTAAGTCAAATCTCTCTATTGATTTTCTGACTGAGATGTCCACCTTTCCAACCAATTTGATGGACAGGTTGTTTTTGAATTGCTCATCTTGTTGACAAGCAAGTTGTATTGCTTTCCAAAGATTGTCATGATTTCTGGATTTGGGGATACTCCCGACATGCACCAATTCAAATGTTGAATGGGGAATAATACCTTCAGGAAATTCCTCATCATATCCATTTGGAATCCACTCGCAGGCTTTGGCACCCTTCATGCTGAAATCCTTTTGATCATGGCTGGTTACCGTAGTTACCATGTCGGCAGATTTCAATACTTCTAGTTCTAAACGGTGGTGTTTTTTATCTGCCCAACGCGTGAGCATCAATTGATCGTAAAAGTCTATATTGGTCCACGGATCTCTGAAGTCTGCCAACCAGGGAATATTGCATTTGTCTTTGACGCCTTTGGCAATCAAATGCATGCTGTGCGGTGGTCCTGTTGATACGATGGCATCAACGGGATTTTCCTGAATGTAGTTCGATAAAAACTGTATTGATGGTTGTATCCAAAAACAACGGGCATCTGGAATGAAAAAATTACCACGTATCCAAACTCCGATGCTTTCTGATTTTTTGGGCTTTTCGCTTTCACTCAAAAAACCCGTGTTGATTTTCTCTGTTGGTTTGACACCAACCCATCGCTTATACCAAGAGTAAGGCTCCCAAATGGGTTGCTGCAAAATGGTGATTCCATCGGGAATGTCTTTGACCAAACTCTCATCCATGACAGGCATTTCAGGATTGGAGGGCGTATAGATGATGGGCTCAATGTTAAATGTTCTGAAGTACTTGACAAATTTCAACCAACGTTGCACACCTGCTCCTCCAGAAGGTGGCCAGTAGTAGGTGATAACTAAAACTTTTTTCATTGATTAGAACGGCAGCAAATGTGGCTTCCAAGTGACTTTTGCTGTCGTAGGTTCTCCCGGAATAACATTCAGCATGGCTGTTACCATACACTGCTTGCGCAAAACTACTTCTGGTCGCAATGGATGTCTTACACTAAAAGTCATCTCAATTTGTAAATTACCATAGACTAAATCTTTTGGATTGACCATTGCCTTAATCACAGGACCTGTTACAGTTTCGCTTTCGAGTGTTCCCATTGCATCATCAATGAGCATTACAATATTTACCCCATCTTCAGCAAATTCATACTCCCCCAAATCCATTTCAAAAAACACTTCAACAGGACCTTCACCAACCACCACATCTTCAAATACAATGTTCTCTCCTTGCGGTATGACATTGCCTCCAAATGCCAATGCATCAGATGCAACAAACGGTAATGTTTTGGTATTCCCTTTTTTTGCATTCACATACCGCAGCAACTCATTGTCTTGCTCAATGATATAAGCGGTGTTGTCAATCATGACAATATCAACAGGTGAATGAAACCAAGCATCTTTGGGGCCGCCATCTTTCCAACCCTCAGCAGAGCCAGCAAGCCATTTGATTTTCCCTTTTTTAAAGGTGTATACTGCGTTGTTCCATTCAGATACAGCCATTAATGTTTTCCCAGCTATGGCAACACTTGATATTTTGGGTTCGCCTGTTTGAGGTTGATAAAACCAACTTCCTTTTGCGTAATAATAAATCCAATCTTTTTGCGTGATTGCATCTTTGGATTTTCGCTCTTCGTTGAAATTTATTTGGAAAATGGACCCATCACTAAAAGTTACATATCCCAATGATCCTTTTATTTCAAGATGCTTGGGATAGATGCGTTGCTTTTGTTCATTGAACAACGGCAATCTTGCTACTTCAACTGCAACACCGCTGATTGGATTGAGATTAAAAATCTGATTGAATTGAGCGGAAAGAACATAAAGGTTGTTGTTTTCCATGACAACATCAATAGGGTAGCCAATGGCCTCATATCCGCCGTTGGTGGTTTGAATCTCTTGCGCGAAAGCATTTCCATTTCCAGCTATCGTGAACACAAGCTTGGCTTGAAGGTCTACAGCTCTAATTCTGTGGTTGTAACTATCCGCCACATATAGCAGTTGTTGTTCCTCATCATAGGTTGTTCCTCTGGGGTAATTGAACTGCGCATTGAGCAATTGGCCGTCAGCAAAACCAGGTAGCGGAGCGCCAATGATTTGCGCTATGACCCCATCCGGTGTTACCAAATGTATGCGGTGATGGTTGGGTTCTGTGATGAACAAGTTCTTATTTTTATGCAATGAGATATCTGAGGGAAACTCAATGTTGGCGTCAGCCCAACAATGCGTCTCTACGCTATCCTTTAGTTGCCAATGTCTCAGTTTTGGTGCAAGTTCTTTGTCGGACAAAAGCTCGTTTATTTTTACAATAGCCAAGGTTGCTGCATCATCTCCGACAAATTGATGAAGACATTTACCCCCTGGTCTTGCGTAAATTCTAACTTGAAATTTGCCTGTCGAGTCAGCGTCTTTGAAGCCCTTGTAGTCAGGACAGATTACCAGCGGATGGGTGATATTTTCCCTTTGAATGATGGAGTAAATCTCTCTTCTGGATCGCGGTTGCTGAGCACTGCCGACAATTCCACTGATTAACTGCACGTTGTATTTAGATTCAAAAGTTTTTTCTATGCGGTGAAGTCCCTCTGTGCTAAATGGATTTTGCTCATCCCAAAGACAGATCACGACAATTTTGTCATGAATATTTTCTAGGGTAATGGGGTAGGGGGTGTTAAACCATACCGAACCTTTAGAAATGAAGTCTACGTCTTTTTTTTGAGCAACTAGCCCAATACTCAAGCAAAGAACAAAGAATAATGTGATTGTATTTTTCATGGCATAAAAAAGGGAACCACGAAGATGGCTCCCTTTATTGGTTTTTCAAAAAAACGAATACTTATTTTACTGCGTCTACTACAGCTTTGAAAGCATCTGGGTGATTCATTGCCAAATCAGCCAAAGCCTTACGGTTTAATTCAACTCCTTTGGCATGTACTTTACCCATAAATTGAGAGTAAGACAAACCGTGGATTCTAGCACCTGCATTGATACGGGTAATCCACAAAGCACGGAAGTTACGCTTGCGAAGTTTACGACCAATGTAAGCGTAGGTTAATGCTTTTTCAACGGCATTTTTGGCTACGGTCCATACATTCTTTCTGGATCCGAAATAGCCTTTGGCCATTTTGAGAACTTTTTTTCTTCTTTCTCTCGAAGCAACTGCATTTTTACTGCGTGGCATATTTTTTTGTTTTTTGAAGGCTGGTGGCTTGCGCGCTTATTACCAACAATCGGGTTAAACTTTTACCTTACTCTTTTATTCAATGAGCTTGAATTAGGCGAGCAATTGGGCCTTGATTGATCTAACGTCTGAAGGGTGAACGAGCGCATCATTGCCCAAACCACGCTTACGCTTGGTATCTTTCTTGGTCAAGATGTGACGTTTAAACGCCTGCTTACGCTTAATCTTTCCGCTACCGGTCACCTGGAAACGCTTCTTAGCGCCG
>CANNHA010000085.1 GCA_947504275.1 Flavobacteriales bacterium | reverse complement strand
GTGGCCAATACCAACACCAACATAAACATCATCATTACAATGGTTATGATTGCCAAAATGGTAGAGAAGTTTAGCTTTCCTTTTAACATGCGGTGCAAAGATACATTGAGTGCGCAATACAAATGAAAAAAGGGGCTTGCGCCCCTTTAAGATTATTTCAAAGAGAATCGCATCGGGATCGTCATTCTGAGACGAACCGAATTACCATTCATCTTGGCGGGAACAAATTTCTTTTTCAACTTGTTCACTGCAGTAATTGCAGCTTTGTTGAAACCTGGTCCTTCTTCCACGCCACGTAATACAGTCACATTGGAAACGGAACCGTCAGCTTCAACTACAAAGTTCACATAAACTGTTCCCTCAATTTGGTTGGTCTTCTCCATTTCTGGATAAACGATGTTGCTCAACAACTCAGCATACATAGCTTCTTCACCACCTGGATAAGTTGCCTTTTCCTCTGCAAAGTCAAAAACTTTAGCAGGCGCTGTATTCAAATCAACAGGCGTATAAGTATTCTCAGTAGGAATGATTAATCCGTCCTCACCTTCAGTTGTCTCAGTCGAGATGTTTTTACGATCCAAATCTGTATCCGCGGGTGGTGGGTTTTCCACTTCCTCTGTGGTTACATCAATGGTGGTAAATTGAATCTGACGAATCTTGGGTGGGGGTGGGGGGGGTGGTGGTGGCGGGGGTGGGGGTGGCGGTTCATTGGGATCCGTTGGAGGAGGCGTCATCATCTCTGCTGACATCTCAACCTCAAACGCATCATCGCCTTCACCATCACCTCTTAAAAACTTGGGAGACAAGGCTACTGCTGTTGCAAATCCTATGGTAGAAAATACTGCAATCGCCAGATATTTACCATAGTTTTTACGAATAGAGTAGGCACCATACAAATGATTCTTGTGCTCAAACACCAAGTCATTGCGATCACGGCTGAACAAACTGTTCCAGCCAGATTCAAAGCTCAACACTACTATAACAAGAGCGAAGAGACCGAGGGCTAGTATTGTATCCATATTCTCAGTTTTTTAGGTCTGTACCGATTACTTCGTTATTCGTTCGAATTTTCTGAAGCTTTTTTCAAACCCAGTTCATCTACTCTTTTTTCAAGTGAATTTTGCTCTTGTTTATCCATGTCCAAGATGGCACGTTTTCTCACATTGCAAATGTTCAACTCATCCATTGCGTTAACAACATTCCTCCATTTACTCTTGTCAATGGTCTTAACAATCACAAATGGCGCTTTGTCATCATTCACAATTTTACCGTATGCATCTTTGTATTGCGCTTCATAATCTTCTTTGCTAAGACCCTTAGCATTCAACTCTGTTTGCAATTCAAACACGCGTTCATTGATGGTTCTGTTTTTATCCAAAAGCACCTTTCTGAAACCGTCTTTGGAGAAATCTGTTTTTTGAAGAACCGTTGTATCTGGATCAAACTTTCCATGATAAACAAAAACATGATCTTCTCCTTCGCCGATTAACAAAGTAGTTGCCAACTCATCGGCCAACTTTGTCTTTTCATCATTGTCCTTAACTTCCTTGGGATAGATGATCTCCAAGGTTTTAGGCTTGCTCAATGAAGTGGCCAAGATGAAGAAGGTCAATAACAAAAACGCCAAATCCACCATTGGTGTCATGTCCATGTGAACATGACCTTTCTTGGGGCGTTTTTTACCGCCTTTTTCATTTCCACCACCTTGTATTATTTCTGCCATAATACTATTGTTACTCGCTTTCAGCCGCAATATCAACTCCGGCCTCGAGCGTGGTTACCATGTTAAATTGAAAAATATTTTTCTCTCTGAAAATGTCAATGACCTTCTCAATCTTCTCATAATCGGTGCTTCCGTCTGCTTTGATGGCATAACGCAAACCCTCATCACCGCGCAAATCTTCTACACTCATGCCTTTATTCTGGGCATCAATCATGAAGGCCTCATATCCTTCTTGAATCCAATCAGACAATTCATTTTTCAATGAATCCGTTGGAATTCCTTTTGTCAATTGATCCATTTTGGCACGAGTAGACTCGTCTGCATTGAGGTAATTAGAGAGATTAGCCAAGTCCATTCCAAACATGCCCATGACAGAAAAACGCTTGGTCTGATCTTCAGAAACCTTGAGTTCAGGATGTCTTTCGATCATCCCTTTCAACATTTCCTTACGAACGTCCTTTCCGTGAATATCAAAGAACACACGACCATCTTGGTCAATGGTTACCAACATGATTTTCTCTGGAAGCAAAAGTTCTGAAGTAGAAGACGGCGTGTCTACCAATACGGGCTCGTTGGGCCTAAACTTAGCGGTAAGAATAAAGAAGGTCACCAACAAGAAGCCCAAATCCACCATGGGAGTCATGTCCAGGCTGGGGGCGCTTTTTGGCATTTTTGGTTTTGGCATAAACTGCAACCTTATTATTAAACCTTACTTTATTGAATTATTTCTTAGCTGCTACTGCTTGAGATACGCTGAAACCAGCCTCATCGATAGCGTGTGTCAATGAATCGATACGTGTGCTGAAGAAGTTGAAAAGAACAATCGCCAATGCAGAACCCAAGATACCCAAGAAGGTATTGATCAAGGCCTCAGAGATACCCAATGACAATGCTGTAGCGTCTGGAGCTCCTGCAGTTGCCATTGCTTCAAAAGAAGAAATCATACCGCGTACAGTTCCCAACAATCCAACCAATACCCCCAAAGAAGCACAAGTAGAAAGGATAACCAAATTCTTAGACAACATGGGCAACTCCAATGAAGAAGCCTCATCCAATTCAGTTTTTACTGCAGTCACTTTTGACTCACGATCCATAGACGCATCAGCCTCTACAGACTTGTATTTCATCAAACCTGCTTTTACTACAGCAGCAACTGAACCTTTTTGCTTATCGCAAGCAGCCATTGCTTGGTCAACTTGACCTGAAGCAACCAACGTACGAACAGAACGAACAAACTTACTAACGCTACCTTTTCCTTTAGCTTGTGTCAAGCTAATCATGCGCTCTACAAAGAAAATCACAACAACCAAGTTAACAGTAATCAAAATAGGAACGATGAAACCTCCCTTGTGAATGGTTCCCAATACGTTCAATGGATGTCCTTTTTCAGGATCCCCTCCCTCAAAGTTTGCAGCATCTCCCAATACATTTACATAGAGAATCGCTGAAACAATCAATGCCACTGGAATGGCGATGTAAGGAAAAATGGCAGAGAAATCAAAAGAACTTTCTGCGCTTTGTGTTTTTTTCGCTTGACTCATAGCTGTTTTTTAATATAAATTTTTTAGTGCGCCAAACATACGCAAGGAAGACCTAAATCGGAAACAAAATGGTGTTTTCTTTTTGTGAAATTTTAGGTGTGCATCTCGTCGTATCTCAGCTTGACAAACTTACGAACGCTGAAATAAGTGGACAACGTAGAAACACTTAGACCCACAAAGGCGGTGCCGAGCACTACCCAAAAGATTCGACCCTTTTCCATTAATACGGAAATAATCACGGGCCAATCTTGCATAATAAAGAACAATCCTGTAAAGATAACAAGCAACGCAATGAGCGTTGCTCGGAGGCCTTGCCACATGCTTTTCAAAACAAAAGGCTTGATGATAAACCACTTTGTAGCTCCCACCAATTGCATACTTCTGATAATAAATCTTTGAGAGAAAATGGTTAGCTCAACGGTATTCACGATGAGCACAATAGATATCATCATCAACAATCCGGCAATGATCATCAGGATCAAACTCCAATGGGCAATGTTCTCGTTGATTTTTTGAATCAGACTTTCTTGAATAATGACATCTTTCACCAAAGGATTGCGCTTCCAATTTTCTGCAGTCTTGCGCAATGTCTCCACGTCTGCAGCGTCTGGGTTCATCCGAACGTCCAAAGATGCCGGAAGTGGATTGTATCCCAATACACCTGCAACAAAATCATTGCCCAATTCTTTTTTCATAATCTCAGCCGCATCCGCACTAGAAATGTACTGTGTCGATTCACAATAAGCTTCGCCCTCAATTTGCTTTTTAAAAAGCATCAAGTCTGATTCTTGAGCGTCAGGGATAAACATCACCTGGGCCACCAATTGATCATGAAAATGATCTGTTAATGCTGAGCCCAATATCCAAAACACCAGCAATAAAGCCACCAAAACCAAAACCATTGTTGTTCCAATGAACGTGGAAATGGATGCTGACTTACTGGCTGATGTTTTGAGAATACTGCGCATAATTATTTCATGAATCGATTAACCAATCTTTTCAATCTTTCCTTTGAAGTACAAATCTTCATCGGCCAAAGGGTGGTTAAAATCAATGATCAAACTGTTCAGCTGAACTTCTACAACCACTCCATAAACCTCTTCTCCCTCATCCGTTGTCATAGGCACAACTTCACCCACCTCAAACAATTCATCATCCATTTCTCCATCATCTCCAATGAAATCACTCTTTGGAAACTCCATGTAAAACTCTTCTTTCTCTGTTCCATAAGCTTGGTCACATGGGATATGCAACTCAAACTCCTCACCCTCAGCTTTACCCATGATGGCCGCTTCAAATGCAGGTAGCATTTCACCGGAACCAATCATAAATGCCATAGGCTCTTCTTCATGTGTCTCTTCAAACAACTCTCCATCAAAGCCATCCAAATACAAGCGATACGATACGCTTACTTCTTTTCCGTTTTCTACCTTCATTTTTTATTTTTTAATCGTTATTTTTTGTCCTACTTGTAAGCGATCTGTCAACTTTGGATTCCATTTTTTCATCTCCGCAATGGTCACTCCATATTTGCGCGCTATCAAATTCAATGTATCTCCCTTGCGCACGGTATACACCTGTGACTTGGGTGCTGGGGCGGGTTTGGGTGTTGGCGCCACTTCTGTTGAATCAGCTGCAGACTCTCCCCCCATGGCCTTTTGAGCTGTAGCAACAGGATCACTTTCTGTGATGCTGATGGTCTTTTTTACCCTTGTTTTAATCTTCAATACTTGACCTGCCTTGAGGCTGTTGGATTTTAAACCATTCCACTGCTTGATTTGACTAGTAGTGACGTTGTATTTTTTAGCAACAGCCGCCAATGTTTGCCCTTTGGTCACCTTGTGCTTTTTCCAAGAATCTTCCCAAACCACTTTCTCCGTCACCTTCTTGGCACCTCCAATGGCATCGCTATTATTGGCCACTACTGTTTCCTTTGGCTTTTCTGCAATGGCGCTTTGCGCATAAATCAAGGACTCATTGGCAATAAACAATCCAACTTTACTCACTGGCAAAGTGATGTAATGCTTTTGTCCATTGTCTGGAATCTCTTTTAACTTGTATGTGCCGTTGAGATAAGTAACATCCTGCACATTCATTCCCAAAACCTTTGACATGGCGTCGAAATCCAATCTGCTCTTGACATGTACCGTATCCACCTCATAACAAGTTATCAATGGTTTCTTGGGATACAAATTGTACTCTGACGTGTGATTCATGATGTAATTCACCGCGATAAATGCGGGAACATACCCTTGGGTTTCTTTTGGCAGATAAGGCTTGATGCTCCAAAAATCTTTCTTTCCTCCAGATCTTCTAATCGCCTTGTTGACATTTCCCGGACCACTATTGTAGGCTGCTAATGCCAATTGCCAATCATCAAATGTATCATACAAGAACTTTAAATATTTACAGGCCGCTTCTGTTGCTTTATATGGATCAAAACGATCATCTTGATAGCTGGTAATTTCCAATCCATAAAGCTTGGCCGTTCCTGGCATGAATTGCCAAAGTCCGCCTGCGCCAACGCGTGAAATGGCTGTTGGGTTCAAGGCTGATTCTACTATAGCCAAGTACTTCAATTCAATGGGAATATTAAACTTGGTCAATTTTTCCTCAATCATTGGGAAATACAATTGCGCCATACCCATCACCTTGCTTGTGACGTCTTTTCTGCGCACTGCATACAAATCAATAAATCCTTGAACGGTTGAGTTGTAAACCAAATCAAACGGAGTATCTGCGTCCAAGTTCTTCATGCGCTCCTCAATAATCTCAGCCGTAAAGCTGGGCAATTGATTCTTCTCATATCCAAATGAATTGAGCAACAATGAGTCTGTAGAATAACAGTAATGATTCAAATAATTGGAAACCAACACTTGATCAATGGCTTGTACTTCGGGGTTATCTTTTTGAACAGCAAAAGAGGCATTGCTCCCTGGTTGCGCTTTAGCAGCAAGGGCGGTAGCAAAAAGGAAAAATAGAAAAATCTGTCTCACAAATGTTTTTTTTACGGTAAGCATTCAATCCTAAACAAGGCACAATTTCCGAACACTTTTCAAGGTGTTCTGAAAAGATTGAATGCTTTTGTCAACAGATTTATTAAGATTCTTTGAGGCAAGCATTCAATTGTTGTGCTGCGCATAACAACTGGTTCTCCTCAAAAGCCCGAGACAAAATTTGAACGCCAAAGGGCATTCCATTTTGTTTTTTTCCCAAAGGAATAGAGATTGCGGGGTGTCCAGATAAATTGGCTTGTACTGTAAAAATATCTTCTAAGTACATCGCAATGGGGTCTGCTGATTTCTTGCCCATTTCAAATGCAGCATCCGCCGTGGTAGGCGTAATGATGACATCATAGTGTGCAAGAATCTCATTGGTTTTGTTCTGAATCACTCTTCTCACCTTTTGCGCTCTGCTATAGTAAGCGTCATAATAACCCGAACTCAAAACAAATGTCCCCAACATTATTCTTCTTTTCACCTCTTCTCCAAATCCCTCTGTTCTGCTTTTTTTATACGTGTTGTCAATTCCCTTGGCTTCTTTGGATCGGTATCCGTAATGAATCCCATCAAAGCGGGATAAATTGGAAGAAGCCTCGGCGGTAGTCAACACGTAGTAAGTTGGCACCAGTTGATCTACGATTGGGAAATTAACTTCCTCAACGTGATGCCCTTCTTTCTTTAACTTTTCAGTAAGATTTAAAAATGCTGCTTTAACCTCTTCATTCAAACCTTCTCTGTGCACGCAATCTTTTAAAACAGCAATGAGCAAGGGCTTTGCATCCTGATTCTCCAAAGAATATCCCTGGTGAAAAAGAGTGCCGTCATATTGATCCGGCCCAGCCATAATTGACAAATACAAAAAAGCATCCTCAATACTATGGGTAATGGGTCCTATTTGGTCAAAACTACTCGCATATGCAATTAAGCCGTGGCGAGAAATACGACCATAAGTTGGCTTTAATCCAACAGTTCCTGTGTAGGAAGCAGGCTGTCTGATGCTTCCACCTGTATCACTTCCCAAAGCCATCAAACACAAATCTGCCGCAACGGCCGCCGCTGATCCACCCGACGAACCGCCAGGAACACACTTTTCATTGATGGGATTCAATACCGGTCCGTATACCGACTTTTCATTGGAAGAGCCCATTGCAAATTCATCACAACTCAATCTTCCAATGATAATAGCGTCTTCAGCCAACAAACGCTCCACAGCTGTCGCCGTATATAAAGACTCAAAACCTGCTAAAATTTTTGATGACGCGGTGACAACATGACCTTTATAACACAGATTGTCTTTTAAACCAATAACCGCTCCGGCTAATTTTCCTGCTTTTCCCGATTGAATCTTCTGTTGAACAATTTCCGCTTGGGATTTAATTTCATCTTTATACACCTCAATAAAGGCATTCAAATGACTTGATCGTTCAATATTATCCAAATAATAAGATACCAACTCGGGTAGTGTAATAGCACCAACACCCAAGTCTTTTTGTACTTCGGAAAGCGAGGAGTAACGGGGAGTCATTACAATTTCTCTGGCTTGTTGTCGGTCTCTGAAGCTTCGCCTTTGCTGGCGTCTTTAAATTCCTTGACACCTTTACCCAAACCACGCATCAATTCTGGAATTTTCTTTCCTCCAAAAAACAACAACAATACTGCAATGATGAGAATAATCTCTGTAGGTCCTAATTTACCCATGACTTAATGTTTACGCGTTAACTGTTTGCAAAGATAGGGCAATCCCTTCTTGTTTATTTCCCTCTTATCTTGAAAAAACCAAATCCGATTGACCTATTTTTTTCCCTCCTTCAAAGATGGATATTTTGTAAGTTCCTTTGGTCAATCCTGATGCCATGCAATACATACAAACATCTGTGTCCTGATTCTGATAATCTATTTCACGCATGGCGCTGTAGGCCATGCTCTGTCCGTCCAAATTGGCATTGCCCGCATTACCAATCAACTGTCCAGAAGGAGATTCCACCCGCATGTAAATCTTCTTGGTTCCTGATTTGACAATGTTGTTTTGGCGAATCGTAAAACAGGATTTAATCTGAGAAGCTTGAGATGCACGCTCAACATCCTTTTCTCCACCACGTGTTTTTTCTTTGATTCCTTTGTTGCTAAAACCTGCAGCGGCTAGGACCGATCCTTTGGTAACGACATCTTGCGTGGTGCTCAACTCATTGGCCAATTGTTTGGACTGCGTCTCTGCCCTGTTGGCTCTATCGCTCTCATTCTGTTTCTCTACTATCAGTCGATCATTCATTCTTTGCAATGAATCAATGTCATGGATGTAGCCCTTCATGATGCGACGCAATGTAGCGGTTTCGTCCCGCAATTGTTTGATATCAAAATCCTTATTGCGTGCAGATGCCAACAATTTTGCAATTCGATTGGTTTGCCATTGAATGCTGTCTTGCATTTGCTTATTGTCGGTCTCCATCTCTGAAAAAGTTCCTTGCATTTGTTCCAATTCCATCTGCAAACCGTCACGTTCATCAATCAAAGTTCCATTGGCTTTGTCAACGTAAATGATTCTATCTGTCAACTCTTTCTTTGTTGAATACAGCATATAGCCGAGGAATAAAGACAGAACTGACAATATGGAAATGAAGATGATGTAAAGCCTGTTGGTCATATAATTTATTTTTTACAAAATTAAGTTGTTTGTTCCAAAGATGATACTTTGTATATTTGCCGCACAATGGTCCTGTGGCCGAGCGGCTAGGCAGAGCTCTGCAAAAGCTCGTACAGCGGTTCGAATCCGCTCGGGACCTCTAAAGATCCTCCTTCGGGAGGATTTTTTTTAATACTTCTCTTTGATTTTATTGGCTCCATCATCCCACTCTTCCTTGGCTTTGCGCACCCCATTGTGGTACAAAGCACTCTCCTCAATAGCTGGCAACAACATAAATGAAAAGCGATACAAAGGATCATAGGTCCATGACAATTCTCTTTGCTCTCTGGGCATCCACTTCACCTTTCCATTGATTTTCTCTCCTGCCACCAACAAGACACTCAACACCAACAATGTTTTAAAGACGGCAAAGAAAGATCCAGCAAAAGCATTCACATTGCTACCGCCACCTGACTTGATGGCCACACTTACCAATTTTGCAATAAAAAACAAAACCACAGCAAACAACAATACGCATATGAGAAAGGCCTTCAAACCTGAACCGTTTGGGGGTGGACCTCCCCATTTATTGGCAAACCAATCGGAAAAATGGAGAGACAGATAAATGGCTACGAATATGAATAAGAGATAAAAAATCTCCATGATAAATCCATTGCGCCAACCTTTCCATGCCGCATATCCAAGCAAAAGAAAAATGGCTATATCAAAAATCATAATCATGAATGAAAATTACTCCTTTTTGCGTAACCTATACCATCTTTCCATACTTGTTTCTCCAATCTCCTTTGTTAATTACTTGATGATATTCCTACTTTTGTAAAAAATGAATAGCATGAGTCAGTTTGATGTGATTGTGATCGGTTCTGGTCCTGGTGGTTATGTAAGCGCGATTCGTTGTGCGCAATTGGGAATGTCTGTGGCACTAGTTGAAAAATACAACAGCCTAGGCGGCACTTGTCTCAACGTGGGTTGTATTCCTTCCAAAGCGTTGTTGGATTCATCAGAGCACTACCACCAAGCGGTTCACCAGTTCAATGAGCACGGTATTGAATTGTCTGACGCGCCCAAAATCAACCTGAAACAAATGATTGCCCGCAAAGCTGGTGTCGTTTCCGATACCGTTAAGGGTATTCAATTTTTGATGAAGAAGAACAAAATCACCGTTCTTCACGGAATGGGCAGCTTTGTCGATGCGCACACCGTTGCCGTTGCAGGAGAGAAAGAAACACAAAACATTACCGGTAAAAACATCATCATTGCCACAGGATCCAAGCCTGCCTCATTGCCTTTCATCAACATTGATAAAAAGAGAATCATCACCAGCACAGAGGCTTTGGAGATGACCGAGATTCCAAAACATTTGGTCATCATCGGTGGTGGAGTAATTGGTTTAGAGTTGGGCAGCGTTTATGGGCGTTTGGGAGCCAAGGTGAGTGTTGTAGAATACATGGACGGCATCATTCCCACCATGGATAAGGCGTTGGGCAAGGATTTGCAAAAGTCTTTGACCAAATTGGGCTTTGAGTTTTATTTGTCTCACAAAGTAAAATCAGTTGAGAATACAGGTAAAAAAGTTGTTGTAAAAGCAGACAACGCCAAAGGAGAAGAGTTGGTTTTGGAAGGAGATTACACGTTGGTTTCTGTAGGAAGAAAACCATACACAGAAGGACTAAACGC
>CANNHA010000084.1 GCA_947504275.1 Flavobacteriales bacterium | reverse complement strand
CATCCTCCACAGGCACGATGTTGGGCATGTACTCTACGATGGTCACCTTGGTACCCATTGTATTGTAGAAATAAGCAAACTCAACACCAATAGCACCGCTTCCCACAATGACCATGCTCTTGGGTTGTTCAGGCAATGTCATGGCTTCACGGTATCCGATGATTTTCTTCCCGTCTTGTTTCAAATTAGGCAACTCTCTGGATCTTCCTCCGGTTGCAATGATGATATTGTTGGCAGAAATTTCAGACACCTTGCCATCAGCAGCAGTAACTTGAACTTTCTTTCCAGCCATTACTTTTCCGGTGCCCATGATGACTTCAATCTTGTTTTTCTTCATCAAAAATTGAACACCTTTGCTCATGCCTTCTGCCACTCCGCGGCTTCTCTTCACTACGGCATCAAAATCATGCTTGGCATCAGAAACCTGAATGCCATAATCATTGGCATGTTGGATGTATTCAAACACATTGGCACTTTTCAAAAGGGCTTTGGTTGGGATACAACCCCAATTCAAACAGATACCGCCAAGCGCTTCACGCTCAATTACAGCAGTCTTTAATCCCATTTGGCTGGCACGAATGGCGGTTACATATCCACCAGGTCCACTTCCCAAAACAATAACGTCAAATTGCATACTTTGAATTTTTGGCGAAGATAAGTATTAATCCCAAAACAAGTTACCTTTGACACGTGAAAAGAAAGCCGTTTTTCCATCTTGTAACCGCCCTGTTTTTGGCAATGGGATGGTTGGGCTTTCAGACGTGGCAATCCATTCACAGGTATCACGATCATTATTTACATGGGGAAGCGGAAGAGCATGGAGCTTGTCAAATGTGTGAGTGGGAAGTCCCATTGGTTGAGTTGTCGGAAACACTTGAATTGACTTTTATCTCCATAGAGATTCCATGTGTTGGTGATTCTGATTTAGTAATCTCATTGTTTGATTCAGTCGTATTGAGTCCAACAGGAAGAGGTCCTCCTCATTGGATTGCATGACATCCTTCCCTCGGGAATAGCTAATTTTTTTTTCAATCTATTTATCATGTTTCAAGATGAAAGCAACTTTTATATTGTTGCTGTTTTGGATGTGTATTCAGGTTACTTGGGGTCAAGACTCAATTCCTCGGCAGGAGGGAAGGGTGCTTGAGATCAAGGGGCATTGGTTCACTTTTCAAGCGCAAGATTTTTTCAGTTCGATGAAAGTCGATCCCAATATGTTGTCCCAACAACGGGGTGGGCAATTGTCCAATACACTCACATTTTTACCAGGCGTATCTGCATTGAATACGGGTGTGGGCATTGCCAAGCCCGTTATCCGTGGCTTCTTCGGTTCCCGGGTTGCTGTGATGGACATGGGAATAAGACAAGAGGGACAACAATGGGGAAATGATCACGGTTTGGAATGGGATCAGTTTAGCATTGGAAATCTTACCATAGTAAAAGGCGCCGCGAGTTTAGAGTTTGGCGGGGACGCTTTGGGAGGCGCTTTGATCATTGAGCATGAACCGTGGCCCAAGAACAAGAACAGTACTCAAATTTTGGGTGTTGTATCCAATAACAACAGACAGCGTGGTTGGTCAGTATTCCATCAGCAGGTTTTGAAACTTTCCAATGGGGTTAGCGCTCGTTGTGGAGCCCGAATTACCCGATTGTCAACAGATGATTATCGCGTTCCAGTGGATTCATTTACTTATCTGAACCGAACGTTGCCTTTGAAAAATGGCGTATTGAGCAATACGGCCACCCAGGAGAATCACATCACTGCATTTAGTGAATGGCGATTTCCAAACGGAGGTTTGCGTTCTCTCCGATTAACTTATCGGTTGAATGATACGCAATCCGGACTGTTCCCTGGTTTTGTAGGGGTACCTACCCTGCAGTCTGTCAGCGGAGATGGAGACAAAAGCAATTTTTCATTGCCGCGCGTCAATAACCTGCATCAAAAATTATTGTTGGCCATGCAATTCAAAGCTGGTGATGATTTTATACGGATGAATGTTGGATTCCAGAGAAGCAATAGGGTGGAGTTGTCCAGACCCCATCAGCCAGGATTTGTACCATACAGTGCTGATTCTCTTTCTTTGGGTTTGACTTTGAATACAACACAGTGGAACCTGGGCAAGGATTGGATATTGTTCAATGCTTGGCGGTTGAAAACAGGGTTGCAGTTTCAACTGAAACAAAGCGAGGTCTGCGGAAATGAATTTTTAATCCCTGGTTTTAAACAACATCAGCAAGCATTTTATGCCACTGTGGTTGATCAAAACCAAATACACTTTCATCAATTCTTTGGTGTCAGAGTGGAACAAGGTGGTATTGCCATTAAGGGGTATCAACAGCCTTGGTACAATGTTGATCAGCCAACGGATAGTGTTTTGGTTCGGGCTTTGCCATTTGCCAAGCGCAGCATGGGTTGGGCTGCACAATATGGATGGACTTGGACTGGGCCAAAGGACTGGCAAGTTCATTCTGTGTTGGGGAAGGTTTATAGAATTCCACAAATCAATGAATGGGCGATTAATGGGATACACCATGGATCACACCGGCATGAGAAGGGCAGTACTGATCTTAAATGGGAATCTGGATATCAGTGGGATGCCAATGTGATGAAAGAGTGGGGAAATGGACATGCTCAACTGACAGGTTTTGTTGCTTATTATGACAACTTTATTTTCCTAGCACCTCAATCTTATTTTTCAGATTTACCTGATGGTGGTCAGGTTTATGCCTATCAGCAAAGGGCTGTGCTGTGGACGGGTGGGGAGTTGTTTTTAGATTGGCATCCGTTGCAATGGTGGAATACAGACTTTGCTTTAGAAGCCATTCATACACGTGAGAATACAACGGGCCTGGGGTTGCCTTTTGTGCCGCCCATCGCGATGAAGTCTAATCAACGGTGGTATTGGAGTAAGGGTAATCAGCATGAATGGGCCTTTTTAGTCAACATGCGTTATGCTTTTGATCAAAATAGGGTTAGCAGAAATGAGAGAACCACTCCTGGTTATTTTGTCATGAATGCCAATTTTCAATACGGCTATAAATGGTCCAATCAACGTTCCATTTCATTTGTATTGCAATGTAACAATGTAAACAACTCTGTTTACTACAATCATCTAAGCCTTTACCGCCCCATGAATTTGGCAGAGCAAGGACGGTGGATACAGGGTACAATGGCTTTGAATTTTTAAATTAAAATCAATCAAAATCAATTAAAAAATGAATAAAATGAAAATTAGTAAGAAAATGCACTGGTTTGTAATGGGAATGATGGTATTGACCATTTTCTCTTGTAAACCAGAAGAAGTCCAGGATGTTGAGCGTCCAGTGATTAACAGCGTGATGGTAAATAGTGTTCAGCAAGAAACACATGAGTTAACAGCAGGGAACAGCTTTGTTGTTCAAGTGGGGTTGACAGATAATGAAGATTTGAGTCAGCTCAAGATTAATGTACATTCTGCCGACGATGGTCATGGACATGTTGATTTACCTGGATATGAAGGGTTAGAGAATGTGGGCTTGTGGTCTTACTCTAGGGTTTTTGATTTGTCTGGCACTGCATCTTCACCAACATCTACCATCGCTATTCCTGACACCATAACAGGGGTGTGGCATTTGGAGATTATGGCCATAGATAAAGCGGGTAACGAATCGGATGAAAAAGTTTACAACTTGGTTGTTCTCCCTTAAAAACTCATGGCCCAACGCAGGTTGATTCTGCGACCAGTGAGGTAGGTTGGAATACCGTACATTCTGCCATTCACATCCTCTATCCACTGGTGATTGATGATATTGTTTACACCAAGAAGATTAAACACTTCTAATGAAATGGTTCCACTCTTGAAAAAACGGGTGGAACCATTTTTCTTTTTGGTGGTGAATAAATCGCGTGAGAATCCAATGTCAGTTCTGAAATAAGATCGGGTGCGCAAAACGTCCAAATAGCGCTCTCCGCCTGGAGGTCCGTATGGCACGCCTGTAGAAAAGTAAAGATTGACTGTTGCTTTGTACTTTGGATTGCGCGGCATCTCGTCCATGAATAGCAAAGAGAAACTGAAACGTTGATCGGTGGGTCTTGGAATGTATCCTGGTGTTTGAAGGATGGAGTCTACAGCAACATCATCGATGGTGAATCCGCTGTAAATCGTATCTCCAGATTGATTGAGATAAAGATAATATTGGTCATCTAAAAGGTCTTCTTCCGTTTTTAAATAAGATGCTCTGATCCATGATTGAACACCTGGAATGAACTCCCCATTGACCATAGCATCTGCGCCATAAGCAAAGCCTTTGGCATTGTTGGTGGCATAATATCTTTGACGTACATTCTCTATTTCATAGGGAATCAAATTGTCAAACTTTTTGTAATACAATTCACCAGTGAATTTGAATGGTCTTGTCCAAGATCGAAATACAAAGTTGGTTCCTAGGATGTAATGGATGCTGCGTTGTGCGCGTATTTCAGGGTTGATGTTGCCTTGAAAATTTCTCATTTCTCTGTAGAATGGTGGCTGGTAATAATATCCCCAAGCGGCGGTAATGACCATGTCTTTTCGGACGGTATCCACTCCGTTTTCATTCTTTCTGGTTCCCAGCCATGTTGGTGTATAAGACAAATTCATTCTTGGGCCAGTGACCGTTTGATCAGAGAAACTCCAATGATTGGCTCTCATTCCTGCTGTGATGGAGAAAGCATCCCCGTCACCCCACTCGTGTCGCCAGCTGTCTTGAATAAATGCTGAATATCGCTGAGAAGTGACATTGTTGGTGGCCTTAATTCTGTCTTGAAAGGCAATGAGTTGCTGATTTTGAAGGGTAGGATTGGTATAACCAATGCTATCATTGGGGCGACTTGCCGCATAACCAGCACTATCAATCATGGTCCATTCATTGAGTCTGTCTTCTATGGTTTCGGAGGAAGCATCTATTCCCCAGTTGAGGAGGTGCCTTTGCTTTTCCCATTCCTTGAATCCTTTCAATGAGGCTTGATATACCTGGGCGTTGAGGTCGTTTCTGCCGTGATTTAAGAACGCACCCACGCCCCTGTTGCGAAGCACTTCCCCA
The DNA here is from genome assembly GCA_947504275.1 of Flavobacteriales bacterium. Taxonomy (GTDB): domain Bacteria; phylum Bacteroidota; class Bacteroidia; order Flavobacteriales_D; family Sanyastnellaceae; genus CAMCTV01. The sequence continues at coordinate 5,576 of CANNHA010000084.1, read as the reverse complement.
AATTCATCAGACCCCAAATCTCTATCCAATTCATCCAAACGATAGGCTCCTAGTATGTCAAAGTGTTCTGATTCGGAAGTTTGAAATGTACTTAAAGTCAAACGAATTTGTGATGATTCACTGGGATTGTAACGGGTGCTGAAGGCATTAAAGGATGTTCTGAATTGTGTTTTTTCTTGACCTTCAAAATACACGGTAAGCCTAATGGCTTCATTGATGTTTCCGGCATCCGTTTGTCGCGTAGCAGGCTGAAATTGGTATTGATTGGAAGAGAGATTGGTCAGCCAGCTGAATTCAAGCGGCCCATAATTTCCCATGGGACGCCAGGTGATGTAATTCTGCCAATCCAGGAATCGGGGCTGATAGTCTCCGGAAACATCCATGCTGTTGAGGATGTATGAATAATCGCGGTAGCGGAGTCCAGTGTTATAAGTCCATTTTTTGTTTTTGGTTATGTCCATGAATTGGATTTGACCTCCCAACAATCCCAATTGTAGATTACCAGAAAAAGAGTCGGGTCTCGCATATTGAATGTCCAATACAGAACTCATTTTATCTCCAAATTTGGCTTGAAATCCACCAGCACTGAATTCAACTTTACGCACCATATCTGGGTTTGGAAAGCTCAATCCCTCTTGCTGACCTGCACGAACCAGGAAAGGGCGGTAAACTTGAATGTCATTGACATAGATAAGATTTTCGTCAAAGCTCCCACCTCGCACATTAAAACTAGAGCTCAATTCTGATGGGAAATTAACAGGCGCTTGTATCAAGTAGGCTTCGATGCCTTGATTGATGGTGGGGAGTTTGGTGGGGAGCTTGGTAGAAATGGTGATGATTTGATTTTCTTGGTTTCTTTTGTCTACCACCTCAAGACCTTTGTTCATTACGGTGGCGTCATACATGATTTCCACCTCTTTGATTTCTCCTGAGCGAAGATTGAAAATGGTTTCTTTGGGTTCACTGCCAATTCCTTTTACGGAAACAATGATCTCTAATTCAGCAGGAATAAAAAGAGTGAACTTTCCAAATGCATCAGTAACCGTTCCGTTTTTGAGATTGTCCTTTTGAATCAAAGTAACCCCAGGTATACCTTCTCCTGATGGATTTACGACAATGCCTTTCAATGTGGCATTTTGAGCCCAAAGGGTTAAGGAAAATAAGAAAAAAGTTAAACCAAGTAAATACTTCACGCTCTAAATTTAATTCGGGAACGGATTAGTAACGGAAATTATGAGATTTATTATCTCACTTTTGACGTTTTGGTCTGAATCCACCAATGAATGATCTCCATGCGTCATTGGAAAGGATGTTACCACCCGAAACAAAACCATTGCTGTATCGCGCGGTTAGAATTGCAGAGGCGTTTTCATAAGCCATGCTGGAGAAATCATTCATTCCATCAAAGGAAGCCAAGGATACATCATCTCTTTTAAACAATTGGTGGCCATCTCCAGGAAGGTCCAATGCCAGAATTTCTCTTTTCAATTCATGAGGAGCAGGGTAGGGCAAGATGTACAAAGGGGATAGTTCAAAGGCTTCCATTTCCATTACTTGTAATATTTGCATTTGGTGCTCTTCCGTCACAGGGACAACAAAGAAAGATGTTTTGAGACCAGTACAAACAAAAGTGAGTGTATCACCTTCTAAAGCTGGTATGGTAAAATATCCATCGCGGTTGGAATACGTTCCGCGGTGATCTCTGTTTCTGAAGATGCTCACATATGGGGCTGGATATAGAGAGTCACTCACCAAGCAAGCTCCAGTGATTTGGACCGCATTTTCTCCAATTTTTTTTTGACCTTGAGATTGGATGTTTAGTGCCAAACTGCAGATGGCCAAAAATAGAATGTGGTAAATACGCATGAAACAAAAATAGATTTTTTATGTTGGTATTTCCACAGAGATTTATCAACTTTACTTAAAATGTGTAAATTAACATCATGGAAGAGATTTTAGAAAGTGTAGAATGGTTGAAAGCCAGAGGAATTGAGTCGGCTGAGGTGGGTATTATTCTTGGGACCGGACTCCATGGATTGGCCCAACACATCGAGGTTGAGAAGGAATTTAATTACAGTGTTATTCCTCATTTTCCCATTGCCACAGTTGAGTACCATTTTGGAAAGTTGATTTATGGGACGTTGGGCGGAAAAAAAGTATTGGCTTGTCAGGGAAGGTTTCATCATTATGAGGGTTACTCCATGCAACAGGTTGTTCATCCTGTTCGTGTCATGCGAATGTTGGGCGTGAAATTCATGTTGCTCAGCAATGCGGCGGGCGCTTTGAATCCTGAATTTAAAAAAGGAAGTTTGATGGTTATTGAGGATCATATCAATCTTCAAACAGAGAATCCGTTGCGTGGTGAGAATGCGGATGAATTGGGTCCCAGATTTCCAGACATGTCTCAACCGTATTCTTACCACTTGAATGGATTGATTAAGGAGATAGCTGCGGAAAAGGGAATACAAGTTCAAGAGGGAGTTTACATATCTGTTCCTGGTCCTAATTTAGAAACCAGAGCTGAGTATCGTTTTCTTCGCATGATAGGAGGTGATGCAGTTGGAATGAGCACCGTGCCGGAAGTTATAGCATGCAACCATATGGGATTGCCTTGTTGTTGTATTTCTGTTTTAACAGATGAATGTGATCCTCAAAAATTGAGTCCAGTATCCATAGAAGAAATTATTCAAACAGCCAAACAGGCTGAACCTGCACTCACGCAATTGTATCAAGCATTGATTGAAAAAATATGAGTCCATTGAAGAGGACATATGCCTGGGTTATCGTCATGCTTTTGATGGGGTACACGGCACTTTGTTTTCTCGGTCCGGAGCAATATGAGTCAACACAAAGCATCAAAATCAGATGCAGCAACCAAAAGTTGGCCTGGGCACTTTCGGATTTCAATGAATGGATCATGTGGTTTAAAGATTGGGATGTAAGCGATACTTCACATTTTGAAATCATTGGGGAACCTATGATGGCGAAGCATGGTGTTGTATTTTATCACAATGGCATGTCGCAATCCATGGAAATAAAAGCCATTTATGCTACACTGGATTTTGTGGAAGTGATACAGATTCAAAGATCAGTAAGCGAACTTCAAGAATCAGATGCCGAGATCGTGTTTCAATTGTCTGAAGATGAAAAAGGATTTGCTGTAGTATCGTGTACTCTCAAACAGGGTGAAATCCCATGGTATTTTCGTGGTGCAATTTGGTTAACGGGAAACGCCCACCAATGGCATGATTGGAACAATGAAAATTTAGCGCAATTGAAAAATTACTTGGAATCCAGCCCAGCTTCTAGCCATTGATTCACAGCGTTTTCAATTTCAATTTCATCGAAGTTGACAGGGTGAAAATCCACTCCAGTGATGATTTCAAATAATTCAATGTAACGCTCTCTTATGGTTTCAATCCATTCATCAGTCATGGTTGGAACTACTTGTCCTTCCTTGCCCATGAAGTCATTGGCAATGAGCCACTCCCTTACAAACTCCTTGCTCAATTGTTTTTGAGGCAATTTGTTAATTTGTCTTTCATGATAACCTTCTGCATAAAAATAGCGTGAAGAATCTGGTGTATGAATTTCATCCATCAACGTAATGACGTTGTTGTATAAGCCAAATTCGTACTTGGTGTCCACCAAAATCAAGCCCTGCTTTGCAGCAATGTCAACGCCGCGCTGATAGAGGGCCAAGGTGTATTTTTCTAACTGTTCATAGTGCTCAAGGCTGACAATGCCTTGTTCGATTATCTGTTCTTTGGAAATGTCCTCATCATGACCCTCAGATGCTTTAGTAGTAGGAGTGATGATAGGTGAAGGAAAGGGGTCGTTTTCATTCATGCCTTCAGGAAGGTTAACACCGCAAAGTATTCTCAATCCACTTTGGTAGGTTCTCCAAGCATGTCCCGTTAGGTAGCCTCTCACCACCATTTCCACTTTGAACGGAATACATTTTTTACCAATGGTCACATAAGGATGAGGAGAGGCCAATTTCCAATTGGGGCATATGTCAGACGTAGCGTCCAACATTTTTGCGGCAATTTGATTGAGGACTTGTCCTTTATTAGGTATTGGCCTTGGTAGGATGACGTCAAATGCACTGATTCTGTTTGATGCCACCATTACCAAAAGATCATTTGGCATGGTGTAAACATCTCTAACCTTTCCGTTGTAAATATTTTGAGTATTGGCGAAATTCATTTTGTGAGGTCGGTTTACATTTTGCCGCGCATGCCTCCCATTTGTTTCATCATCTGAGCCATTTGGGTTTTGTTGGTCATCATTTTCATCATTGTTTTCATTTGATCAAATTGCTTGATCAGTTTATTCACCTCGTCAATGGATCTTCCAGAGCCTTTAGCAATACGTGTTTTCCTGCTTGGATTGATCAAGCCCGGTTGCTGTCTTTCTATTGGCGTCATGGATTGTATGATGGCTTCAATGTGTTTGAAAGCATCCTCATTGATGTCGACATCCTTGAGCTTGGACATACCAGGAACCATTCCTAGTAGATCTTTCATGCTTCCCATTTTTTTGATTTGACCAATTTGTTCCAAGAAGTCATTGAAATCAAATTGATCTTTCTTGATGCGCTTCTCCAATTTCTTGGCTTGCTCTTCATCAAACTGTTCTTGCGCACGTTCAACCAAAGAAACAACGTCACCCATACCCAAGATTCTGCTGGCCATACGCTCTGGATAGAACACATCCAATGCATCCATTTTCTCACCAGTACCAATGAATTTAATGGGCTTGGAAACCTCTGCACGAATGCTCAAAGCCGCTCCACCTCGTGTGTCACCGTCTAACTTAGTCAATACGACACCATCAAATGCCAATCGATCATGGAAGGTTTTAGCGGTATTGACAGCGTCTTGTCCCGTCATGGAATCCACGACAAATAAAGTTTCTGTCGGTTTCAATGCAGCTTTGACGCGCTCAATTTCTTGCATCATCTCCTCATCTACGGCCAAACGACCGGCAGTATCGACGATGACAACATTGAACCCTTTTTGCTTGGCGTATGCGATGGCTTTCTCCGCAATGTCTACTGCATTGTTGTTTCCTCTATCGCTGAAAACTTCAACACCAATGCCTTCTCCAACTACATGCAATTGATCAATAGCCGCGGGGCGATATATATCGCAAGCTACCAAAAGGGGATTCTTTCCTTTTTTTGTTTTGAGATAATTAGCTAGCTTTCCAGAGAAAGTAGTTTTACCAGATCCCTGAAGACCACTCATCAAAATAACACCAGGATTGCCTTGGTATTGAATATCTGAATGTTCACCACCCATCAAGTCTTTCAGCTCGTCATGGGTGATTTTCACCAACAATTGACCCGGAGATACTGCGGTCAATACATTTTGACCAAGCGCCTTCTCCTTGACACGTTCTGTAAATTCTTTGGCAGTTTTGAAGTTGACGTCGGCATCCAATAATGCTCTGCGCACTTCTTTCAATGTCTCAGCAACATTGATTTCAGTGATTTTTCCTTGGCCTTTTAAAATCTTAAAGGCTCTGTCAAACTTATCCGTTAATTGTTCAAACATGGGGTAATTCTAAAT
>CANNHA010000083.1 GCA_947504275.1 Flavobacteriales bacterium | reverse complement strand
TTGTTGTCCGTCATCAGTGTGGTGTATGCCTCATTCATGGCCTTGACCCAAAAGCGTTTGAAGATGATGATTGCCTATTCCTCTGTTGCCCACGTAGGCATGATTTCAGCAGGAATTTTGTCCAACACCGATCAAGGAACTGTAGGTGGATTGTTTGAAATGTTCTCGCACGGAATTTTGGCTGTCGCGATGTTTGTGGTTTATGCCATCATCGAAAAACGCTATGGCCATGACCGCATGCAAGAGATGGGTGGCATTCGCACTGCAGCTCCTGCCTTTGCCTTTTTAACTTTCATACTTGTCATGTGCAACGTGGCCCTTCCTTTCACTTCAGGATTCGTAGGTGAGTTCTTGTTGTTGCAAAGCTTGGCCCATTACAGTTTGGTTTATACCGCCATCGCTGGATTGTCCGTGATATTGGGAGCCGCCTACATGCTGCGTGGTTTTCAAGCGATGTTCTTGGGAGGAAACACCCACGCTTTTGAAGCGTTGAGCAGGAACGAAAAAAACATTTTGGCCATCGCCGTGCTATTGGTGATTGTCTTGGGTGTATATCCGCATTCTTTATTACAATTGATCCAAAACGTATATTAAAATATTAACGATGGTTATTTTACTGATTTCAGCATTATTGGGCGTTTCCTTATTGGCTTTAGAAATATTCAAGCTTCGCCGTTGGATGATGCCTTTGATGGTCATGGCGTTCTTGGCCATTATTGGCGGAACTTTTGCCTTGTGGGGAATGAATGAGAATGTGATGATGCAGGGCATGATTGTCATGGACGCTTACGCCTTGCGCACGACAGCTGTTTTGACCATCTTGGCTTTGTTCTGGTTGTTGACCCAACACCAAAATATCGAGAAAACTGGCAACAGCTCAGACCTATACGCCCTATTGGCTTTCAGTTTTTGCGGTGCGCTATTGATGACCAATTTCACCAACTTGGTGATGCTTTTCTTGGCCATCGAAATCTTGAGTATTCCTGTTTATGTATTGGCAGCCAGCAATCGTTCTAGTCTTTTGTCCAACGAAAGTGGATTCAAGTATTTCATTTTGGGATCAGCAGCCTCAGCGATATTGTTGTTCGGAATTGCGTTGTTGTATGGAGCAACAGGAAGTTTTGATTTGTACAACATTCACGATGCCTTGATGAGCGGCACCATTGCTCCCCTTTCATGGGTTGGATTGGCGATGATCTTAACTGGATTCGGATTCAAAATATCAGTCGCTCCATTTCACTTCTGGGCACCAGATGTATACCAAGGCGCACCAACACCCATCACGGGATGGATGGCGACCGTTGTCAAAGGCGCAGCCATCTTTGGGATGTACCGCTTGTTCAAAGGAGCATTTGATGGCGCGATGCCGCATTTGGAAGGCATCTTGGTCATCATCATTGCCATCACATTGGTCATCGCCAACGGCATGGCATCGATACAAAGCAACGTCAAGCGCATGTTGGCTTATTCTGGTGTGAGCCATGCGGCCTTCATGTTGGCCACGATGATCATCCCCGGCTTTGATCCGCAAAGCATCGTATTGTATGTCATCTCTTATGGAATATCGTCATTGATTGTTTTCTCGATTATGAATCAAGTCGGACAAACAGCTGGAGAGGAATTGAACAACTTCAGAGGCTTGTCACAAGAGAATCCGTTCTCTGCGGCAGCCATGACCATTGGATTGTTGTCCATGGCGGGAATCCCACCCTTGGCAGGATTCTTTGGAAAATACTATGTCATCTCTGGACTCATTTCCACCCACCCAGGCCTCACCATCATCATGGTCTTGACCTCAGTAGTGGGTATGTATTACTATTTGAAAGTCATCTTCGCGATGTATCAAAAGACATCAATACCTGTTGTTGTCGAAGAGAACAACAAAGTCGTTTTATCCTTGGGTATCATTGCCTTGGTAGCGATGATGGTTGCGGTGCAGTGGATGTAGAAAAGGGATGAGGGGATGAGGGAATGAGGGGATGAGGGGATGTGTTAATGCCTGAATAAGCTTGACCGTTTTTTATCTCTTTTATCTGTCATTCATTTTTTGAGAATTCTCCAAGCTCCGGAGGGGAGATATTATCATAGAAACGGAGCTTTAAGTTTTGATTGTCCTAAAAAAAGTTTACAGTTGCACTGTTGTTTTTAGCGTTTGTCCTGGAACAAATTTACATCTATGTTTTAATCTTTAAATGGGTTTAAACTTCGATGGCACAATACCACTCGGCCAGACAGCGCTTGCGCTGTCTGGACACTCATCCTATCCACTTCGTGGCAGGAGGTGAGATTCCTTCCACTGAATCTTATTTCTATCCCTAAGCCAGCATCTAATCTCGAACGCAACGAACACTAAAACCTGCTCTTTTTGCTCCTGAAATACGATTTATGGTGGCGTAGTTGGCTCCCATTACGCGGTACCAAGCATTGGCAGAAGTAGGTGACGTAGATGTCCACCAATATCCCAAGCTATTCAGGAAACCGCCTGTTCCGTTGATCCACCTATAGCCACCTCCAAGCGCTGAAAATCCTGTGTTATTATTGGCACCCAAATTAGGTGCATCCCACAAAGTGGTGCTCTTTAATCTCCCACCTTGATCTGTTCCTCTGACCCAAGTATCAGTCAAAACCTGATCACTGACATTTATTCCCAATGCATTTTCCAAATACATCCATTCACAATCTGTGGGAACATGCCAACCCGTCGGGCAGAGTCCACGGGTATCAGTTACTGCAAACCAATTGTACAATTTACCATAAGTGGCATCATTGGATAAACTATTTGCATAAATGTGGTAAGCTCCTGAAGATGTATTAGACCAATTGGTATTCGTCAAACCTGAAGCAATCAAATCACCATTCCTATATTGATCTGTTGCCAAATTATCTGCAAACCAGCACTGACCTCCAATCTGAACCAAATCGTACGTTAGCCCATCGTATGTCAATGAAGTTTGACCACCACACCCGGTAACACTAATGACTTGGGCAGAACACGTGGCATTACCAGGAAGTAATGTCGCACCGGTATTTGAGGGAGTTCCTGCACATTGACAACTAGAATTGATTACATCATTGATTGTGCCGGCATTGTTGTCATTGCAAGAATTTCCTTGAACCAAGCAAGAACCATTATCCACATTGGCAGCGGGATTGTAATTACAAGCCTGCGGATTGGTGCAACCATTGACAGCGACAAATCCAGCGCAAACACAACTTGAATTGATGACATCATTGATTGTAGCGGCATTGCCATCATCACAAATTGCATTTTGGTACAAACAAGAATTATTACTCTGTGTAGCTGAACTATTGTAATTACAAGCAGCGTTGTCCGTGCAGCCCAAAACTGAGGGAAAGTTTGCAACACTTATTCCTGGGACAATCGTAACATCATTACCGATAATCAATGAATCTCCAACCGGACTGACCCGAAGTGGAACCTCAGCAGTGTACAAAGTGTAAGGCACACTCAACATCTGTTGCGTTCCCAAATCCGTTGTCCCCATCATCACATGTAAAAACTTGGCACCACTGCCCCAATTTACATTGGCAAAGTTGCCTTGTGACACAACCCCATTTCCCACAACACAAGACACCAATCCTAGGCTGTTGCTGGTCAATGAATGGCTTTCTTGATAAACCACAGTTCCCGTTGCGGAACCGTCATGGATCATGAATGTCAACTCAACGGCATTACTCGCCATGATACTTCCATCCGCATTGCGCATCACCGCTTGGTAGGGAATACCCAAAGGGGACTGCGCCCATAGGTAAGAAGTGATGAGGAATTGAAGGGATAGGGTTAAAAACGTTTTCATGCTTTTATAATTTAAAGCGAATATAAGAAGAATTTCATTCGTAAATTTTACCTCCATCGCCATGCATTTTTTATAACGCAAAGTCCACAGAGAACGCGCAAAGGAAGCGAAAGGGAAACAAGAAAATAAATTGCATTTAATCTCCGCGCACTTTGCGAGAACACTGCGCACTCTGCGTTAGAAATAAAAAACCTAATTTTTTAACGCAAAGTCAACAGAGGATGCGCAAAGTGCGCTGAGATTTCGAAAAAGCGGCATAATTCCATCTGACCTCTAATATCGCTGCAGGCAGGAGGGGAAATGACGCCTCCGGAGCTGTCGAGATTTTCAGAAAGAAAATGAATATCACTTCATCTCCTCATCACTTCATCCCCTCATCCCTTTTTTTCCACAAAAAAGGGAGACCATCAAGCCTCCCTTTTCAATATTCATTGGATAATGAATTATCCTTCGTTCACTACTTCAAAGTTTACTGTAGCAGTAACTTCTTTGTGCAATTTCACTTTGGCTTCGTAAGCACCCAACATCTTGATGTGCTCTTCTACCAAACTGATGCTCTTGCGATCGATGTTGTGTCCTTCTTTTGCAAATGCTTCTGACAATTGAATGGTGTTGATGCTACCAAAGATTTTTCCTGTATCAGATGCCTTGGTGGCAATCTTCAAAGTCAATCCTGACAACTTCTCTGCCATCGCTTGCGCGTCAGCCAAAATCTTGGTCTCTTTGTGCGCACGCTGCTTCAAATTCTCAGCCAACATTTTGCGGGCACTTTCTGTTGCCGCTACTGCATAACCACGAGGGATTAAGTAGTTGCGTGCATAACCAGGCTTTACATTGACTACCTCATCTTTGGCACCCAATTTTTCAATGTTTGATTTTAAAATAACTTCCATGATTATTCCTCCTGATTATTTCAACATATCACCTACGAAAGGCATCAAAGCCAAATGACGGGCTTTCTTGATGGCCTGCGCAACTTTACGCTGGTTCTTTAATGATGTTCCAGTAAGACGACGAGGAAGGATTTTTCCTTGCTCATTACAAAGCTTCAACAAAAAGTTGGCGTCTTTGTAGTCTATATACTTGATACCCGACTTCTTGAAACGGCAATACTTGGCTTGCTTGGTTTCAATCTCGATGGGATTTAAATAACGAATTTCTCCATTTTCACTCATTGTGTTCGAATTTTAGACGTTCAACTTACTTTTTTTCTGCCTTGTTGCGGCGAGACTCCGCGTAAGTCACATGATACTTGTCCATGTGGGTGGTCAAAAAGCGCAAAATGCGCTCATCTCTGCGGAACTCCGTTTCAAACGGATTGATAACATCTCCAGCAGCTTCGAACTCCAACAAGTGGTAAAATCCGGTTGTTTTCTTTTGGATAGGGTAAGCCAACTTTCTCAAGCCCCAGTTCTCCTCGTGCTTGATGGTAGCGCCCTTTCCTTTCAAAAACTTTCTGAATTTGTCCACTGTTTCCGTTGCCTGATCATCAGACAACACGGGAGTCAAAATGAAAACAGTTTCGTAACGATTCATTTGTTTATTGATTTTAAAAATTTTAAGGACTGCAAAGATAGTCTTTTTTTCTTAACTGCCAAATTTTCAACTATTTCGTTACATGGAACCACCCTGAACCTTGGTAAGGAATGTAATCCAATCCCTCTCCCTGGTACTCATAATAGTATACTCCTGCAGCTGCATCTTTTGGATCCCAATAATCGTAAGGAATCATTCGGTACTCATTGCCCTTCTTTATTGTTCCTACCAAACCACCCCATCGATTAAAGATGTTCACATGCCAATCACGCATGTACCTGTTGGGGACAAAGAAAACATCATTGAAACCATCACCATTGGGCGAAACCACATTGGGGATCTCTCCCAACGCGCAAAACGTCGTGGTATCATCACAACCCAATTGCGATTCGGCATAGGTCTCTACAAAAATGGTATCGTACGCAAAACAACCATCCACCTCTGCCACTACTTCCAAAGTGTAACTTCCAGGATTCTCATAAATATGGTAAACGGTATCTTGCGTGGGTGCTGTATAGATATCGGTCGTATCATTGAAATTCCAGTTTAGTTGTGGCACATTGCTAACAGCCACAAAAGAACTCAATAACGGATAATAACCACCAACAGCTTCTGCTATTTCCACATGCCAAGGATTGGCATAAATGATATTGACGAAAGGTTGATAAACGATGACATCAATAATGTCGTCATCTACACATCCATTGGCATCAATACCAATGGCTTGTATTTGGGTATCACCAGTAGGCTGAAAAGTATAGGATGGCGTTATCATCCCATTGGGCCAAATGGCATTGTTCACTCCATCCAATGAAAGGGTTATGAACTCCCCAATACAGATGGAAGAATCAGGTGTTATAATGATGGTCTCTGGAGTAGAATTCACCGTTACTTCAATACTGGTAGCCTGCGAAACGCAGCCCTGCGCTGTGGCCGTGAAGGTGTAGAACCCGGTTTGATTCACTTGTACATTATTCAATACAATGACGCCTCCTGTCCCCGTTAAACCCAATGGTCCAGTCCAAGTCCAATTGGAATTGACTTGCGCGTTGGCATTAATGGTCATTTGTTCTCCCTGACAATAAACATTTTCGCCATTAAAGGTAACCACCGGTATAGGATGAACTACTACACCTTCATTAATAACATCGGATGAACAGCCATTTTGCATGATGACCAATTCCAAATTGTCATTCATCATCAAATTAGCGTTAACTATAGCATCATTGCTACTAGTGGATGAATATCCAATGTTGGACATGTTCCATTGGAAAGTTGCAGGAGCAGGCGAATTTGCAATGGCCTGAAATGTCAAGGTTTCCCCTTCACAAATTGGTGAATTTACATTGATGAGACCTGTTGGGATGGAATAAACATTGAGCAAAACATTCTCCACTGTTGAATAGCACCCATTGACTTCCACTTGAACCAAGTAAACTCCCGTTTGATTGATGTCGGTCAGTTCCAATGAGGGTTGTGCGCTATTGGAAACAAAACCATTGGGACCTTCCCAACTGTAGTTCACATTGGCGGGCGCATTGGCACTGAAATTAATCGTCTCTCCAACACACCAATCCAAATCCATTGGATTGATATTCAAAGATGGAATAGGATTCACCACAACATTGACGGCAGATGCCAATGACGGACAAGAGGCTGAAATAACGACAACACTGTACGTTCCCTGTACCCCAAAGTTGGCATTTGGAATAATGGGGGAAAGTTCTGTTGAAGAAAAACCATTGGGTCCAGACCATTGGTAAGTTGCGCCTGCGATAGGGTCACAACTCAAAATCAATGAATCACCTAGGCACAATGGACCTTGATAGGCAGCTTGTGTGGAAGGCTCTTCCAATATATTGACGTATGTAGAATCCAAAGGTGAAACACAATTGTTCAAGGTTATCTGAAGATAATAATATCCCTCAAAACTTTGGTTGACGCCATTCAAAGAAGGACTTTGAAGATTGGATGAAAAGCCATTGGGTCCTGACCATGAATAACTGATGTTTTGCAAGTTATTTCCAATTAACTGAATATTTCCACCGACACAAGCAGCGCCACCGTTCACAGGATTAGCATTGGGAATGATATTAACCACAACAGCAACCGTTGAGGGTAATGAAGAACAGCCTGGATAAGAAGCGATGACATTGTAATTGCCCGATTGCAAATAATTGTTGGTATTGACAGTGGGATTCTGCTGATTGGAAAAATACCCCATTGGACCAGTCCACTGAAAATTGGCACCTGGTACATTCTCTGCTTGCAGTTGAAATGAAGCCCCAACACAAATGGGATCAACAGGCAAAACGTTGGCCACAGGAATGGGAAAGACTGTAAAATTAACTTGCGTGGTATCTGCGCAATCCAAGCCTGGATTGGTAATCAACGTTATTGTATAGGTTCCACTTTCAGGAAAAATATACGATGGTTGAAAAACATTGGAGGTGTCGCTGGTGGAATCGGCGACGCCAAAATCCCAGTGATAAGTATTGGCGTTCAATGATGCATTGTTGAAGGTTACGGTGCTTCCCAAACAAGTGGATGTAAATGAGGGAACAGTAATAGCCGCTGTTGTGGTAGGATCACACAACACCACATTGAACTGATAATCGCGTCGGATGGTATTGAGTAATAATCCATCCCGATATTCCTCAACACAAACGGCCACCGCATAGGTACCAATCTGATTGGCCATTCCTGTAATTACACCCGTGATGGGATTGATGGCCATGGCTGGACTTGAAGCAATGGGATAATTGGTGGAATAACCTGCGATCCATGATACGGGGGTATAAGGCGGAGCTGTGGGTGGATTGGGCGTAGGTGCTGTAGAGGTCCCTCCCAGAAAAGGATCACAAAAAGAGTAAACCAATGAATCACCGTCACCATCGGTTGCGCCCATTTCGTATACGAAATCAGAACCCAAACACAAGGCCACGGGAGGTTGGGAAGTAAATATAGGGCTGTTATTCTGAATTTGAACCATGTTGGTTCCTGGAATACGAGTAGTTAAAGTAATTCCTGCATTGCTTGGATTGACCAAATTGTCAATACTGTTGTTCCGACAGCAACGTTGGTAACTAACAGTGTAACCAGCCGCAGAAAAAGGCAAAGTAACATTAACTGTATATACTGCCTTTTCCACACAAAGCTCCGCTGGAACCGACAAGCAAGGATCATTCAATGATATAGGCACCTCACTCACAACGGCATTGGACAGGGATGCCGTAACAGTGGTAAACAATGATCCGCCAAAATTATAAATTCCGATTGCTGGAGCTGCATCAAAACCTGTTCCGTTGGTATTGGATGGGCCGCAATCTCGGTATACCACCAATCGCAATTCGTAGCTATTATTCCCTAAATGGGTATAGGTCAGCTCACCTCCAAAAATGTGGGTAGCGAACGTTGCCAATGTTGCACTTTGCAACAATAAAAACAAGCAGATTTTCTTCATTATTTCAAAACTTGAAAGGAACCATTGCGTTTGATTATTTGGCCATCAAATCCTTTTCCTAACGCTGTATAAAAATACACTCCATTGTCCACTTCGCTCGGATTCCAATGCCCTCGTCTGTCATCAAAGTATTGCGCAGGTTGATTAATACTGCCCACTTCATTTCCCCAGCGATTAAATATGTGAACATCCAATGACTGTAAAAACAAATTGGGTATCCAAAAAACTTCGTTTTTCAAATCTCCATCTTGCGTAACGATATTGGGAATGTCTCCTCCATTGCACTCACCTATTGGCAAATCACATCCCAACATGGCAACGCCAAAAGTCTCAACCATCAAGGAATCCATGACCATACAACCTTGAAGTTCTCCTATGAAATAAGAGGCATAGTATCCTTCATCGAAATAAGAATAGTTATTGAAATAACTAGTCATGTTACCAGGTAAGACAATGGTGCTGTCACCGGTGATCCAATCATAATTTTCAACATTGGTAGCCACATGAACAGTTAAATCAAAAGGAGCATAACCTTCCGTTGAGTCCAAGTTTCCAAATGCATTGATAGAAATTGAATCTATCTCCAAATAAGGATTAATTACCGTCACGTCCCATTGTGCGCTTCCTTCACAACCGTTGGCATCTGAACCTTGAACACTGTAACTAAAATTGGAGGGAGGGGTTGAGGAAATGGTTATACCCGAGGTTGACCCTTCAGGTGTTGACCATTGGGCATTGGTTAATCCGAGGCAGTTCAAGCTGATGGATTCTCCGTAACAAATGGGTGAGTCACTTGTGATACTCACAGTAGGATTTTCAAAGACCACTATATTGGCAGACACCGGATTAGAGAAACAGTTGTTCAACATACCAACAACTGTATACGTGCCCGCTTGCGCCAATGAAATGGAATTGATTACAGGGTTGGGGTTGGTTGAATTAAAACCTTGCGGGCCAGTCCAAGCAAAATTGGTAGCATTGCTCGAAGTGGACAAAACCAAATTTTCACCATCACACAAGGGCCCATTGTGACTCACATTAATCAATGGGGATGGATACACAAGGACTGAGGCAGAGCTCGGTGGTGAGGAGCAACCGTTTTCAGTAATCACCAAACTGTAGTCACCTCCGTTGCTTGTCAATGCTCCAATGATTGTAGGCTCTGCCAAATTGCTGCTAAATCCTGCAGGACCGGTCCATTGGTAGGTCACATTGCCCAGTGCATCAGAAAACATAAAAATATCTTCTCCCTGGCAAAGCACATTGGAAGCAAAAGCGTTGACTGAAGGAATAGGATGCACCACCAACGAGATAGTTTGAGGATTGCTGATACAACCGTTGGCATTGATGATCAAACTGTATTGACCTTCATTACTTTCCAATGCATTCATAACGACTGGGCTTTGCTCATTGCTCACAAAACCATTTGGGCCGGTCCATTCATAATTGGCTCCAGTCCAGCTATTGGCATTGAATACAACTTGATCTCCAAGGCAAACTTCGTTGTCTGAAATAGTGGGCAATGCAACAGGAAATGGCAACGATATTATCGAAGTAGAGGTTGCAGAGGAAGGACAATTAGCAAGTGTTGCCACTACTTGATACTGTCCCAATTGATTGGGTCCGACAGAAGGGAAAAATAGATCACCCGTTGTGGCTGTAAAACCGTTAGGCCCCGTCCATTGGTAGGTGGCGCCACTTATTTGACTTGGATTGATGTACAAAGGTTGTCCATCACAAACCACATACGTTTCAGGCATCGAAATCTGAGGTGCGTTGGTAACTGTTATGCTATAGCTAACAGGCAATGAAGCGCAAGTGCCCAAAAATGATTGCAATGTGTACACACCTGACTGTTCAGGAGTTGCATTGTTCAATATGACAACTTGCTGTGTACTCGAAAACCCATTGGGACCTGTCCAAAGATAACTTTCGCCTGTTGCTTGAGCTCCCATTTGAATATTGCCTCCTTCGCAAACCAAAGGCAATACAGAACCAAAAGCCATCGGTGTTGGATAAACCAATACACTTACGGATTGAAATCCTGAAGCACATCCATTTACAATCAAATTGGCATTGTAGTTACCTGAAGCATTGGCTGCAACATTGTTGATGG
>CANNHA010000082.1 GCA_947504275.1 Flavobacteriales bacterium | reverse complement strand
TGCATTCAATTTGAGTTTAGAAGATTCAGTGATGGCCAGTGATGCCTTCTTCCCCTTCCCTGATTGTGTTGAAATAGCTTTCAACGCAGGAGTAAGAAGTGTGGTTCAGCCAGGGGGATCAATCAAAGACGACTTGTCCATTGCCTATTGCAACCAAGCCGGAATGGCCATGGTCACAACAGGAGTGAGACATTTCAAACACTAATAATTAGTGCTGCACCATCCAGTGCTTGGAGATGGTTTGATTGCCATCCAATAAACGAAGTACATAAGCACCATTGGCCAATTCATCCGCATTGAGGAAGATTTGGCCATTGTTGTTTTTAATAACAACACGCTTTACCAATTGACCTTGCGTATTCCAAACCTCAAATGAAGCATTTCTTGAAGTCACTGCATATTGCATAGAAACCAAACCCTGACTGGGTTGAGCGCCCAAAACCTTCAAAGAAGCATTGTTTGCATTTTCAGCAATACCCGCAGTGCAATCTGCATCCACGCAAAAGACAACCGCTTGCTCAGCATAATCACTGGTCATGCCATCGACATAAAAACGATAGTTGATGGTGGTAATACCTGCATTGCCTTCTGGAAGATAATGTGCATAAAATGTATGATTGGTATCTGCAGGAGCAATGGTTTGCGCCAGAATTGAGACTGTTGTAGCAGCGTCATAGCATACGCCCCAACAAAAATAATTCGAAGAACCTGACACTTCGTTGATAATTTGACGCCTGGCCTTTAGTGCAATTGGCGATGCACTTAAATTGATTACACCCCAATCTGCCTCCAACTCGCCTGTTGGCAAATTGGACAGCGTTCCTTCAACCAATGACACAGGATAATCAAATCCAACACTCTGGGCTGAAACGCCAAAAGAAGCGATAACCAAAGCAAAAGCGAACAATATTGTTTTCATTTTCCAAAAATAGAAAAAACCATTGTTAAAAATTAATGAGATAAACGTTAAAAAATGGATGCCTCAAAGAAATTTATTTGTATTTTCGGCGCAACCTAAAAATTATTTCAATGAAAAAAATTTTACTAATGTTGGTGGCTGTATACACTTCAGCCCTTTCTTATGCGCAGCTCGCAGATGGAGCACACGCAAATGACTTTACTGTAACCGATCAATTCGGTGTTGAACACAATTTGTACAGC
The DNA here is from genome assembly GCA_947504275.1 of Flavobacteriales bacterium. Lineage (GTDB taxonomy): Bacteria > Bacteroidota > Bacteroidia > Flavobacteriales_D > Sanyastnellaceae > CAMCTV01. Next base: position 9,875 of record CANNHA010000082.1, on the reverse strand, counting down.
TACTTGGATCAAGGTATGACTGTCATTTTGGACATTTCTGCTACTTGGTGCGGTCCATGTTGGTTGTACCACGAATCAGGTACTTTGGATGAGTTGTACATGATGCACGGTCCTGCCGGTGCTCCTGGTGTTGATGCAGCTACTACCAATGATGTAATGGTCATATGGGTGGATGGTGATGGAGAAACCACAGACGGAGAAATTGCTGGTGGAGCAGGTTCTCAAGGTAACTGGTTGTTGAATTCTGCTACAGGTCTTGCTTTGGATTACCCTGTATGTAACCCAATTGCTGCTGACGCTGACGTTATCAATACTGATTACGCTATTGGCTATTATCCTACCATTTATCAAATCTGCCCAGACCGCAGTGTAATCGAATTGGATCCTGCTTTCAACGGAACAGATTTTGACAACAACGCTGCAGATGTTTATGCTGGTATCGCATGTTCTTCTGCTTCTTTGGCTGCTGATGTTGCTTTTGCTTCTCAGTACAATGGTGGAACAGTTTCTTGCGGTTCGATCGCTTTGGGAACATTGACTATCAAAAACTACGGTATTGATAACTTAACTGCTTGCACCATTAATGTTGCTGGTAATGCTTTGAGCGCTCCAATCAACATCAACTGGACCGGTGACTTGGCTACTTATCAAGTTGCTGAAGTTGATTTGGGTACTGCAGCTTTGGCTCAGTCTGGAAACATTGTTATCACTGTTACTGCAGACGCTTATCCAATGAACTCTACTTTAACTCAAGCTGTAACCAAAGTAACTACTCCTTCTACAACTCAAGTTCGTGTAGGAATCACTTTTGACGACTGGCCCGAAGAGTGTGCTTGGGGTATCTTTGATGAGGCTGGTAACGCCATCACCATTGTTGACTATTCTGTAAACACTCCAGCTATTGGCGCTACAGTCGCCCAGTTGGTAGCTCTTCCATCAACAGGTTGCTACACTTTTGTTTATGCCGATGCCTATGATGATGGACTTCATGGTTCTCAGTGGACTGTCAGCACTGTAGGTGATGGAAGCATGACCGTTACAACGGTTAACGCTGACAACTCAACTTTCTCTACCATTTGGAACTATGATGGTTCTTATAATGTGAGCGTTCAAGAAGCTGCAATCAATGCTACTAACGTAGTAAACACTGTTGGTGTTAACGAAGTTGCAATAACTGAAGAAGTTTTGTCTGCTTATCCTAACCCAACCAACAACCAAACCAACGTTAACTTCATGATCACTACAGCTTCTGAAGTGAAAATGAGCGTTATCAACATGTTGGGTGATGTTGTAATGAACAACAACTTTGGTACTTTGGCTGCTGGTAACTACAATGAAGTAGTTAACTTCAGCAACATGCCAGCTGGTTTGTACTTGGTGAATTTGAACGTTAACGGTAAAGTTTCTACTTTGCGTTTAACTGTTAGCAAATAATTGAGTTATTCCAATTCAAGAAAAGAGGTCTTAGGACCTCTTTTTTTTTGACCTTAACCGCTTTGGTATTATACTTGCTTAACAGAACGCATTATGAAAAAGAACATGATTACCCTTTTGCTCAGCTGCATCATCAGCATGAGCTTTGCTCAAGGTATTCCTTCCATCACCCTGAAAGATTTGGCTGGTAATGACATCAACATGTCGCAAATCTCAAAAGACGGAAAGCCCGCCATCCTTTGCTTCTGGGCTACATGGTGCGCTCCCTGTAAAAAAGAATTGAATAACTATACTGAATACTATGCAGATTGGCAAGCCAAATATGGCGTTACTATATATGCTATCAGTATCGATGATTCCCGCTCTGTTAGCCGCGTTGCACCCTACATCAACAGTGTTTCATGGGATTACAAAGTTATCCTAGACAGCAACAAACAATTTGCCCAAGCCATGGGCGTAAATAATGTCCCACATACTTTCTTGGTTGACAAAGACGGGAAAGTTGTTTGGTCACACAACAACTATGCAGAAGGAGATGAACTGGAATTGGAACACCAATTGGAAAAGTTAACAGGTCAGAAATAACGGTCATGAAAAAAGTATTTTTCCTTTTCGCTGCGCTGTCCCTTATGGCCTGCAGCACCAATAAAAAGAAACCCAAATGCAACACATGCCCTAAGTGGGATAATCGTATCGAAATTGCTCAGTAGTTTTTATTTTGTATTCTAAGCCAACCAATCAATTGGAGAATGTACTGGTCAGGTTTATTCCTAAACCAGCAGTGGCTTTGGCTTGTGAAATGCTCAGGCAGCATCCTCACCACATCACCATCACTCCGCCAAGGGCAACCAAATTGGGTGATTTCACAGTAAAACCCAATCGGGAAAAACATGAAATAACAGTCAACGGAGATTTAAACAAATACGCCTTTCTCATTACACTGATGCATGAATTGGCGCATCTCATCACCTACAACCAATTCAAGAACAGGGTAAAACCCCATGGTGCAGAATGGAAAGATAACTTTAAAAAAACACTCGGACCATTCCTAGAACTGCAGGTATTTCCTGAGTTGGTTCAAAAGGCCATTTACCAGTATCTTCAAAACCCTGACGCCTCCACGTGCAGCGACCTGCATTTATCCGCAGTGCTTTCTCTTTATGATAAAAACGAAAGCGGTGAAATTCTCTTGGAACATCTCAAAGACGGAGAACGATTTTACTACGGAAAAGAAAAAAGAATTTTCCTGAGAATCAGAAAAAACAGAACGCGCATACTCTGCCGCGAGGAAGCCAGCGGACATGAATTCTTATTTTCTGCCGTGAGCAAGATCATTAAATGGTCAAACTAATCTATTTAGACTTATTTTTGAGACATGCCAATTTTTAAAAGTATAGGCTCTTATTCCTATTTGATGGGACGCGTGTTTTCTAAGCCAGAGAAAGCCCGTGTTTACTTCCCATTGATCATCAAGGAAATGGATAAAATTGGTTTGCAATCGGTAGGCATTGTTTCGTTATTGGTTTTGTTCATGGGGGGAGTTGTGGCCATTCAAACGGCCTCCAACATCGATAGCGGATGGATTCCAAGATGGACCATCGGATTTACAACAAGGCAATCCATCATTTTAGAATTTTCTTCCACTGTTGTTTGTCTCATCATCAGCGGTAAAGTGGGTAGCAACATTGCATCGGAAATCGGAACAATGCGCATTTCTGATCAGATAGATGCCTTGGATATTATGGGCATCAACTCAGCCAGCTATTTGATTCTTCCCAAGATTATTGCAGCCGTCCTCATTCTACCTTTCTTGGTAGTTTTGGCGATGTTTGTGGGTGTTGTTGGCGGAGGAGCAATAGCCATATTCAGTGGCGCTGTATCCTACAATGATTTTGAATATGGGGCGCAATACGCCTTCCGAGCCTACGATATTTTTTATTCCGTTATCAAGACCGTTTTCTTTGCCTTCTTAATGAGCAGCATTTCTGCTTACCACGGCTATTACACACACGGCGGTGCCTTGGAGGTAGGACAAAGCAGCACACGTGCAGTAGTGTATTCCATTGTCATGATCATGATTGCCAATTTTCTTTTAACGCAATTGCTTTTGCTATGATTGAACTAAAAGGCATCGAAAAATCATTCGGTTCACAAATGGTTCTCCACAATGTGAGTTGCATTTTTGAGACGGGTAAGGTGAATTTCATCATAGGAAGAAGTGGCGAAGGAAAAAGCGTGCTCACCAAGTGCATGGTGGGGTTGATGCCTGTGAATGCAGGTACAATAACCTATGACGGAGAGAATTTTATCAATGTTGGCCGCATCGAAAAAAAGAAAATATTGAACAACATTGGTATGCTTTTCCAAGGAGCTGCCCTGTTTGACTCCATGACTGTTGCGGAAAACATTCAGTTTCCCATGAAGATGTTCACTCCAATGACCAAAATGGAAATGGACAAAAGAACAGATGAGATACTGGAACAAGTGGGGCTTCCCGGAAAGAGTAGTCTCTTTCCCAGTGAGCTTTCTGGTGGAATGAAAAAGCGAACAGGATTGGCCAGGGCCATTGCTTTGAATCCCAAGTATCTTTTTGTTGATGAGCCCAACTCAGGTCTTGACCCCTTGACCAGTATAAAAATTGATGGATTGGTTCGGGAGATCACCGATAGGTATAACATGACCACCATCGTCATCAGCCATGACATGAACTCTGTCATTGAAATTGCTGATACCATTCAATTCATGAGCTCAGGAGAGTTTGTTTGGTCTGGAGACCGGCACAGCATTCTGCAATCCAATCATCCGCTGTTGAATGAGTTTGTCTTTGCCTCGCAATTTATGCGCGAGATCAAAGAGAAGTTTCGTTGACTTTTATTTCAACACGCTCCAACGCTCAGAGTCCAAACGGACCATGATAAACAGGAGCAATGTAAAAGCCATCAGCGATGAGCCTCCGTAACTAAAGAATGGCAATGGAATACCGATAATGGGCGCCAATCCAATCACCATTCCGATATTGATGAGGAAGTGCATGAAAAAGATGCAGGCCACGCAATAGCCATAAACCCTGGAAAATACTGATCGCTGACGATCTGCAATAAACATCAATCTGATGATTAAAAAGACGTAGGCGCCAATCAAGATAAAACTGCCCAAGAATCCCCACTCTTCTGCTACTGCGCTAAAAATAAAATCAGTCCATTGCTCAGGTACATAATTGTTTTGCGTCATGGGGCCATCCAACCAACCTTTGCCCATGACACCGCCCATTCCAACTGTGATCTTGGCCATCTCAGCATTGTAGTCAGCATCCTTCCTTTCAACAGGCAAAGACAACATCACATAGATCCTTTCCTTGTGGTGTTTCTCCAAAATATTATCAACGATGTAAGATACAGAGTAACTGAAAGAAGATGCTGCAATGGTGCCGATGATGACAATCAAGTACATCCTGCGGCGATTGCGCGGCGGTATAAAATTCCTTGCATAAACCAAAACGAACAAAGCTAGAGTCACCAAAACGATGATGAGCATCCACACCCCACTTTGTTCGCCCCAAAAAGGAATATCAGCTGTGCCCGCTCCCGTAACGATGGACAATACACCAAATAAAATGGCCGCAAAACCAACAATCAAAACGTTCCCTGACAAGCCTTCTCGGTACATCACAAACACAAAGGCTACAAAAGTGAGCAAGGACCCCACATCCGGCTGCAACAAGATCAATCCTGCAGGCATACCAATGATGGCAGCAGTAACCATCCTGCTCTGCATACTTTTCAACTGACCACCGCCGATGGAGGCGATGTATTTGGCCAATACCAAACCGACACCAATCTTAGAAAACTCAGAAGGCTGAATACCAAATGAACCCACCCCAAACCAAGCTTTGGCGCCATTGACTTCTTTCCCAATAATCAAAACCAACACCAGAAGCATCAGAAAAAAACCATAGATTACCCAAGCAAACTTGGCAAAGAAATCCCCTTCAATGTACAAAGTAAGAATGGCCAACAAAATTGAAATGGCTATCCACATCATTTGCTTGCCATATTCCTTAGCAAAATCAAAAGGCATGGGATGCGCAGCATCATAAGCAGCTGAGTAAATGGTCATCCAACCAAAAATGACAAAGAATATCCAAACACCAATGATGGGCCAATCAATGGGACCTACTGCACTATTGTTTCTGCTCCTGCTCATTGATTCAAGAAATTTTGTTCTAGAATATGTTTCTCTCTTTCCACGTTTTTAATAGCGTCATTCAAGTACTGCTCAATCATCAGTGATGCGATAGGCGCTGCCCATGTTCCACCAAATCCACAATTCTCCACATATACCGCTAGGGCAATTTTCGGGTCATCCTTGGGGGCAAAGCAGACGAATACGCTGTGGTCTTTTCGCGGTTCATTTTGAACAGTACCTGTTTTGCCACAAATGACAATGTCCTGCAACTTGGCTCCGTTGGCTGTTCCTCCAGGACCAACTACTTTCTCCATGGCTGAAATCACCACATCAAAATATTCTGGGTTGATGCCTACATCATTGCGCTGTGCAAACTCTGGACGAGGCGCACCGTTCAATCCAACTTTTTTCACTGTATGTGGGCTGTAGTAATAACCTCTATTGGCGACAACACAAGCCAAGTTGCACATCTGAATGGGCGTTACCAACATTTCCCCCTCTCCAATACTGATAGAATATATGGTGCTAAAATTCCACGATTCTTTGCCATAAGCACGGTCATAGTACTCTGGACTAGGCACCAATCCCTTCTTTACCCCTGGAATATCTGTACTCAAATTGGTTCCGAAACCAAACTTCATGATTTGCGTGCGCCACAGGCCAAGGCCTATCTGTGCATCTTTAAAACGGTTCTTTGGATTTCGGCCACCTTCCACCACGCGCTGCATCACTCCTCTGAAATAAGGATTACAAGAATGTACAATGGCCATTTCCAAATCATCCATGCTGTGACTTCCGTGACATCCAATCAAAGCGCGGTTACAAGGTATACGCGTTTCCTTTGTAATGGCACCCAATTGCAATGCCGTAAGCGATTGTGCAATCTTGAAAATAGATCCAGGACGATACTGCGCTTGGGTTGCTCTATTGAACAACGGCTTTTGCTTGTCCCTACTCAATGCCAAGAAATTGGTGCCCCTTGCACGACCTAACAATAAATTGGGATCAAACGTGGGCGATGAAACCAAGGCCAATATCTCTCCTGTCTTGGGCTCAATGGCCACAACGCAGCCCCGCTTGTTCTGCATCAATTTTTCACCATACTTCTGCAAATCAATGTCAATGGATGAAACCACGTGGGTTCCTTCTATGGCCTTAACATCCAAACTACCGTTGGCCACTTGACGCTCAACACCTAAGTTGTCTCGAAAGACATATTTGATTCCGCGCTGACCGCGCAATTCGTTCTCGTATGATTTCTCAATTCCGCTCAATCCAATGTAATCACCTTTTTTGTATTCAGGAAATTTTTCCATCAATGATTTGGTCACCTCACCCACATCACCCAAAAGCAAAGCCCCTGCTTTTTCGGGATATACACGGAGCGTTCTGGCCTGAGCGTAAAAACCTTTGAAGCGGTACAACTCACCGGCAATGGGCGCATACTCCTCCGGTTTCATTTGCTTAATCACAGCGGAAGGCTTGTACCGAACATTGGGATACGTGACAGCCTTTTTGAGAATGCTGCGCAATTCTTCAATCGTTAATGAAGTGATGTTGCAAAAGGTAGTTGTATCAAAAGGCAACACATCTTTGGGCAATACCATCAAATCGTAAACGGTTTGACTGGTCACCAATACTCTTAAGTTTCTATCGTAAATAACACCTCTTGAGGGATAAACCACCACTTCCTTCTCGGTCAAGGCAGTTCCTCTGTCTTTCCAATATTGCGAAACAACCTGTAAACCAAAAATCCTTAGCAGATAAATAACTGCGATGGTCATCACAATGACAATCAACGTATATCTTCTGCCCTCCATTAATTTTTAACCTTCTTATTAAAAATCAAATATTGACCCACCACCAAAAGGATCAAGGTCCCGATAGCGCTGAATAGGATATGCCCTATTTGATACCAAAATGGAGTAATGCGCAAAGTCTCTGCGTAGAACAAAACAAAGTGATGACAAAGAGTCAAGATTCCAGCATAAGTCAAATACCAGCTCAATCCCATTTTTTGGATGGTGGGCTCTTGAATGGCATCGTAACCCTCCCGGGGAGCCATGAGGCGTTGAACCATGGGCTGCAACCATCCCAATACCACGCAAGCTGTCATGTGCATACCCATGGGTCCAGTAAAAAGGTCCATGAAATAGCCGGTTACAAAAGCCAAGATCAAAACCAACCACTTGGGTGTATCAAATGGCAACATCAATATTCCAAAAATATAAACCCAAGGCAAAACAAATCCATCCAACAACTGCAATCGAGAAACCACTAAGGCTTGCAAGAAAAGCAGAAAAAATATGCGCAAGAAACTAGTTATTGTCTTCGACCCCATCGCGTTGTTGTTGTTGAATTAATAATGAATCTTGTTCTTGCTTTAGAATGTCACTCACCACTTGAACATGACTTAATTTTCTGAAGTCCGTGGCGAGTTGTATTTTAATGCGGTGAAAATTTTCTTCGGGTTGGTCATTCAATTCGCTCACATATCCGATGAAAAGATCAGCAGGAAAATGTGAACCATAACCCGTGGTGAGGACTGTATCTCCGATGCTCACTTGCACGTGCTTGGGTATATCTTTCACGTCAGCATAAGCCGGATCCGATCCAGGAGGCCAAGCAATCAATCCAAAGTCGCCACTGCCCTTCATCTTCACGCTCTCTTGAAATTTGGGATTCAATATGGGTAGTACAACCGAGAAATGATCACTCACACTGGTGACTACGCCCACGACACTGCCATTGGTGATGACACCCATGTTGGGCAAAATGCCGCCCAATCGCCCTCTATCCAATGTCAGGTAATTGCTTTCTCTATTGACCGATGCATTGCTCACCTTGGCTGAACGGAAAAAATAGCGTTGCTTGCGGATGCTGTCTTGAACATTATGGGTAGTGGTATCGATAAAGAAATAATTCTCTGGCAATTGAGAACGCAGATTAGCATTCTCCAAAGCCAATTGGTCATTGATTTCCTTCAGGCGCAAATAGCGCTGCAACTGGTCGCGCCAATCGTAAATTTTCCCAACCCAATCAGAACTCTGAGAAACAAAAGAAGCATTGTGGTAACGATTGCTTGAAAACAATACTACCAAAGAAAAAACAAAGAGGATTAAAAAAAGAACAAAGACAAAATGCCGCTTTAATAACTCAATAATGTTCTTCATTCCCTACAACGCAAATTACTCTCTCATCAAGAACTGGAAACGGTTGATGTTTTTCAGGGCGATTCCCGTACCTCTGGCCACTGCGCGCAATGGATCATCCGCTACATGCACAGGCAACTTAGTCTTATCTTGAATACGTTTGTCCAAACCTCTCAACAATCCACCACCACCGGCCAAATAAATTCCAGTCTTGTAAATGTCTGCAGACAGTTCAGGAGGTGTATTGTCCAAGCAGGACATGATGGCCTCCTCAATTTTACAAATGCTATTGTCCAATGCACCCGCAATCTCAGAGTAACTAACCTTGATTTCTTTTGGGATACCAGACAACATATCGCGACCGCGAACACTGTAATCTGCTGGAGGATTCTCCAATTCTGGCAATGCCGCACCTACTTCAATCTTGATCTGTTCTGCCGTACGCTCTCCCACTTGCAGGTTGTGCTGACGGCGCATGTAATCCTCGATGTCTTGGGTTAATTCATCTCCAGCGACACGGATATTTTTATCCGTAACAATACCACCCAAGGCAATAACAGCAATCTCTGATGTACCACCACCGATGTCAATGACCATGTTCCCCATGGGCTCTTCTACATCAATGCCGATACCAATGGCCGCCGCCATTGGTTCATGAATCAAATACACCTCTTTGGCTCCTGCATGCTCAGCGCTGTCTTTAACCGCGCGCTTCTCTACCTCCGTAATTCCAGAAGGAATACAAATCACCATGCGCAATGAAGGTTGAAACAAGTTGCGACCACGGTTGATCATCTTGATCATCCCTTTGATCATGTCTTCTGCAGCATGAAAGTCGGCTATTACACCATCCTTTAGCGGTCTAATGGTCTTGATATTCTCATGGGTTTTTCCGTGCATCTGTTGTGCTTGACGACCTACAGCCACGGTCTTTCCGGTAGTACGGTCTCTGGCAATAATCGATGGCTCATCTACCACTACCTTATCATTCATGATAATGATGGTGTTGGCCGTGCCCAAGTCAATGGCGATTTCCTGAGTCAGGAAGCTAAACAATCCCATTTGGTGTAATAATATTTCTTGTTAGGTGAGAGGCAGTTTGCC